>JAXHTI010000117.1:0-7902 GCA_034190045.1 Pseudomonadota bacterium | reverse complement strand
CCGTTACCGTCGCCGACAACTGTCAGGGCCGAGAAACCGAAAATCCGGCCGCCTTTTACCACTTTGGCAACACGGCGGATACCGACCAGGCGTTCCTGTAAGTCTTCAGCGTTCTGTTCTTTATCAAATGCAGCCATAATTCATTAACCCTTAGAATTGCAAGCCGGCTTCGCGCGCAGCATCGGCCAGAGCCTTGACCCGGCCATGATATTTAAAACCGGAACGATCAAATGCGACATTGGTGATACCCGCCGCCTTGGCTTTTTCAGCAATTGTCTTTCCGACGACAACCGCAGCATCAACATTGCCTGTATTTTTAACATTGCTCTTGATATCGGTCTGCACAGTGCTGGCCGAGGCAAGGACTTCACTGCCATTGGCGGCAATCAGCTGGGCATAAATATGCCGCGGCGTGCGATACACCGACAGGCGCGGCACAGCCAGCTCGCGGATTTTGGCGCGAGTGCGGCGTGCACGACGTAAACGAGTAGTCTTTTTATCCATCGTCTTACCTTGCCCTTATTTCTTCTTGGCTTCTTTGCGGATAATACGTTCGTCCGCGTATTTCACACCCTTGCCCTTGTAGGGTTCGGGCGGACGAAAACCGCGGATTTCCGCCGCAACCTGGCCAACCTGCTGTTTATCGATACCGCGAATCACGACTTCAGTCTGGCTCGGTGTTTCCGCGGTGATGCCTTCCGGCAATTCGTAGTTAATCGGGTGCGAAAAGCCCAGGGTCAGGTTCAGAACCTTGCCCTGTGCCTGGGCACGATAACCGACTCCGACCAGCTCGAGTTTCTTTTCGAAACCTTCGCTGACACCATGCATCAGGTTATTCACAACCGCGCGGGCAGTACCGCTCTGCGCGATGGCAGCCGGCCCCTTTTCGCGCGGCAGAAAGTTCAGGCTGTCTGGTTCCTGAACGATCTCGACCACGGGGTGCACGGTGTGTTCCATGGTGCCTTTTGAACCCTTCACACTGACATGCTGGTCATTAATATTGACCTCCACGCCCTTGGGAATACTGATTGCTGTTAATCTTGCCATGATCCGTTACCCCGGAATTACTGCACGGTACAAACCACTTCACCACCAAAACCGGCCTTGCGAGCGGCCCGGTCGGTCATCAGACCCTGGGAAGTGGAAATAATTGCGATGCCCAGGCCGCCCATTACTGTCGGCAGCTCGTCTTTCCCTTTATAAATGCGCAAGCCGGGACGACTGACGCGCTTGATTTTCTCGATAACCGGCTGACCCTGGTAGTATTTCAGATCGAGAATCAGCTGCGGCTTTGTGCCGTCTTCTTCCTTTCTGAAATCCACAATATAGCCTTCATCCTTCAGGACCTGAGCTATCGCTTCCTTCTGCTTGGAATGCGGCATAGTCACATTGGTTTTGCCGGCGCCAAGCGAATTGCGCACTCGGGTCAACATGTCTGAAATCGGATCTGTCATCATTTCTCTAGTTCTCCAGGCTCTCAGCTATTCGCGATCAGCCAAATCTGTTACCAACTACCCTTGCGCAGGCCGGGCACATCACCCTGCATGGTGTGCTGACGCAGCTTGTTTCGGCACAGGCCGAATTTACGGTAGACCGCGTGCGGACGACCGGTAATGCGGCAACGACGTTGCAGGCGGGCAGGGCTGGCATCACGCGGCAGTTTCTGCAACTGCTGCTGGGCTTCCATCCGCTCTTCAACCGAAAGACTCGGATCCTTCACCCTGGCTTTTAACGCAGCGCGCTTGTCCGCGTATTTTTTTACGGTCTTGATACGCTTTGCTTCGCGTTCAACCATGGAAACTTTAGCCATGTTCTACTCCTGCCCTTAACCTTTAAGCGGGAAGTTAAACGCCGCCAGTAGCGCGCGCCCTTCCTCGTCAGTTTTCGCTGTCGTGGTGATAGTGATATCCATACCACGAATCGCGTCGATCTTGTCGTATTCGATTTCCGGGAAAATGATCTGTTCACGAACACCCATGCTGTAGTTGCCCCGGCCATCAAATGACTTGGGATTCAGACCACGGAAGTCCCGAACACGCGGAATGGCGATATTGATCAGCCGATCCAGGAATTCGTACATGCGCTCACGGCGCAGTGTCACCTTGCAACCGATCGGAAAGCCTTCGCGAACCTTGAAGCCTGCGACGGATTTACGCGCGTTGTTGACGATCGGCTTCTGACCACTGATTTTGGTCATATCCGCTACCGCGTTATCCAGGATCTTCTTGTCGCCAATTGCCTCGCCCACGCCCATGTTCAGCGTGATCTTGGTAATCTGCGGCACTTCCATCACACTCTTATAACCAAACTGATCTTTCAGGTTGGAGATAACAGTTTCCCGGTAAAAATTTTGCAATCTTGCCATTGTTATAACCTGTAAGGTTAAGCGTCCAACACTTCGCCGTTGGATTTAAAATAACGGACCTTGCGACCATCTTCGAGGGTCTTGATTCCAACCCGATCACCTTTGCCGGTGGCCGGGTTATACAAGGCTACGTTGGAGATATCCAGCGGCTTTTCCATTTCCACAATCCCGCCGGTCGCGCCGACTGCCGGATTGGGTTTCTGGTGTTTTTTGACAACATTGATGTTGTCGACAAGCACGCTGCCTTCTTCCATCATCACTCGTGAGACGGTGCCGCGTTTGCCCTTGTCTTTACCTGTGATGACAATAATTTCATCACCTTTGCGAATCTTGTTCATGGCTTTACTCTCTGCCTTACAGTACTTCAGGTGCCAGTGAAATGATCTTCATGAACTTTTCAGTACGTAACTCACGGGTAACCGGACCAAAAATACGGGTACCAACCGGCTGCAGCTGATTGTTCAGCAACACGGCCGCATTGTTATCAAAGCGAATCAATGAACCATCCGGACGACGCACGCCTTTGCGTGTACGAACGACGACTGCATTGAAGACATCGCCTTTTTTGACACGACCACGCGGGATCGCTTCTTTGATGCTCACCTTGATGATGTCGCCAACACCGGCGTAACGGCGTTTGGAACCACCGAGCACTTTAATACACTGTACGCGACGAGCACCGCTGTTATCGGCGATGTCGAGCATGGTTTGCATCTGAATCATCTTGAGCGACTCCGCTAAACTCTATTCAATTCAGGCCTTAAACGATCGCGGCCCGTTCAACAATCGAATCCAGTGCCCAGGTTTTTGTCTTGGACAGGGGACGACAGGAGGTAATGGTGACCAGATCGCCCTCATTACACTCATTGTTGGCATCATGAGCGTGCAACTTGGTGGAACGCTTGATGAATTTTCCGTAAACCGGATGCTTCACACGGCGCTCGACCAGGACGGTAATAGACTTGTCCATTTTGTTGCTGACTACCCGCCCGGTGACGGTACGTTTTACTGATTCACTCATTGTGCCTTACCTGCTTTTTCATTCAGGATGGTTTTAACCCGCGCGATATTCCGGCGCACAGACTTCAGCTGGTGAGTACGGTTCATCTGACCAGTTGCTGTCTGCATACGCAGGTTGAACTTCTCGCGCGTCAGTTCCAGAAGTTCCTTGTTGAGGTCATCGACACTCTTTTCACGCAATTCGCTAGCTTTCATTACAGTACCGTCCGCGTCACAAAGGTGGTGGTGACAGGAAGTTTGGCCGCGGCCAGGCGAAACGCCTCGCGTGCGACTTCTTCTGAAACACCTTCCATTTCATACAACATACGTCCCGGCTGAATCTGGGCAACCCAGTATTCGACGTTACCTTTACCCTTACCCTGGCGAACTTCCAGCGGTTTCTGGGTAATCGGCTTGTCCGGGAAAATCCGGATCCAGATCTTGCCGCCACGCTTGATGTAACGGTTCATGGCACGACGGGCGGCCTCGATCTGGCGAGCGGTAATCCGGCCACGGCCGGTCGCTTTCAGGCCATATTCGCCAAAGCTGACCTTGCTGCCACGCTGGGCCAGACCGCGGTTGCGACCTTTCTGTTGTTTACGAAATTTTGTCCGTTTCGGCTGCAGCATGCTTCAAACTCCCAATCTCAACCCGCTGCCGATTTCGCAGCTTCGGATTCACTGTCAGCGTAATGTCCGATGATCTCACCTTTGAAGATCCAGACCTTGACACCGATGATGCCGTAAGTGGTTTGCGCTTCGGCCAGACCGTAATCGATATCGGCTCGCAGGGTATGCAGGGGCACACGACCTTCGCGATACCATTCTGTACGGGCGATTTCCGCACCGTTCAGGCGACCTGCCACATTAATCTTGATGCCCTGGGCACCCAGGCGCATGGTGTTCTGTACCGCACGTTTCATGGCCCGGCGGAACATGATACGGCGTTCGAGCTGCTGGGCCACGCTTTCGGCGACCAGCTGGGCATCCAGTTCCGGCTTGCGCACTTCTTCGATATTGATGTGCACGGCCGGCAGGCCCATCATTTTGGTCACTTCGTTACGCAGACGCTCGATGTCCTCGCCTTTTTTACCAATGACCAGGCCCGGGCGCGCGGTGTTGATGGTGATGTTCGCGCTGCCCTGGGTCCGCTCAATCTGGATCCGGCTGACAGAAGCCTGCTTCAGGCGCTGTTTCAGAAATTCGCGTACCACGATGTCCTGGTTCAGGAAATCGGCGTAATTCTTGTTATCGGCATACCACTTGGACGTCCAGTCCTTGACGATGCCGAGACGAATGCCTGTCGGATGTACTTTCTGACCCATCAGCTTCTCTCTTACTTTTCTGCCACAGTCACAGTAATGTGACTGGTGCGTTTAAAAATATGGTTGGCCTGGCCCTTGGCGCGAGCTTCCCAGCGCTTGTAGGTCGGACCTTCATCAACCATGATGGTCTTGACCGTCAGCTCGTCGATATCGGCGCCGTCGTTGTGCTCCGCATTGGCAATCGCGGATTCAAGAACTTTTTTCACGATCGCGGCAGCCTTTTTCGGGCTGAACGTCAACGTCTGCAGGGCGCGCTCGACCGGCAGCCCACGAACCTGATCAGCCACCAGGCGGCACTTCTGCGGCGAAATGCGGGCATAACGTAATTTTGCTGCGGTTTCCATTCTCTAGAACCTCTTACCTGGCTTTCTTGTCAGCAACGTGACCCTTGAAGGTCCGCGTCGGCGCGAATTCACCCAGCTTGTGACCGACCATGTTTTCCGAAACCAGAACCGGAACATGCTGGCGACCATTGTGTACAGCGATTGTCAGCCCGACCATTTCCGGCAACACCATGGAACGGCGTGACCAGGTTTTGATCGGCTTCTTGCTGTTCGTTTCCACTGCTTGATCGATTTTTTTGATCAGGTGCAAATCAACGAACGGACCTTTTCTGATAGAACGTGGCATCTACTTGCTCTCTATCCGTTATTTCTTGTTACGACGACGGCGCACGATCATATTATCGGTACGCTTGTTACTCCGGGTTTTGTAACCCTTGGTCGGTACACCCCAGGGGGTAACCGGGTGACGACCACCGGAGGTACGGCCTTCACCACCGCCATGCGGATGATCGACCGGGTTCATGGCCACACCGCGAACGGTGGGACGCACACCCCGCCAGCGCTTGGCGCCGGCCTTGCCGAGCTTGCGCAGGCTATGTTCACTGTTGCTGACTTCGCCAATGGTAGCGCGGCAGTCGGCATGGACCCGGCGCATTTCACTGGAACGCAACCGGATAGTCGCGTAATCGCCTTCACGGGCGACCAGCTGCACGGAAGCCCCGGCGCTGCGCGCCAGCTGGGCACCCTTGCCCGGCTTCATTTCCACCGCATGCACGGTGGTACCCACCGGGATGTTGCGCAGCGGCATGCAGTTGCCTGCCTTGATCTGCGCATTGGTGCCGGAGACCACGCTATCGCCGGTTTTGACACCCTTGGGCGCCAGGATATAGCGACGTTCGCCGTCTTTATAAAGGACCAGTGCAATACGGGCACTGCGGTTGGGATCGTATTCGATCCGCTCGACGGTAGCGTCGATACCGTCCTTGTTCCGCTTGAAATCAATCAGGCGATAATGCTGCTTGTGACCACCGCCCTTGTGGCGGGTGGTAATCCGGCCCTGGTTGTTACGTCCCCCGGAGCGGGATTTCTTTTCCAGCAGCGGCGCATGCGGCTTGCCCTTGTACAGATCGTCGGTGACGACCTTGACGACAAAGCGGCGGCCTGCGGATGTCGGTTTTGACTTTACAATCGCCATTTTTTATTCCTTAAACCTTACTCAGCACCCATAAAGTTGATGTCCTGGCCGGCCTTGATGCGAACATAGGCCTTTTTCCAGTCTTTACGGCGACCCATACCGTGCATGGTACGTTTGGTCTTGCCTTTCATATTGGTCACCTGGACACCTTCAACTTCGACGTTGAACAACAGTTCAACGGCGTTTTTAATTTCGGTCCGGGTTGCACTCGGTACAACCTTGAACACCACCTGGTTGGCCTGATCGGCCAGCATGGTGCTCTTTTCAGAGATGTGCGGCTCCAGCAGCACGTTCATCAAACGTTCCTGGTTCATGCCAGCACCTCCTGCAGTTTTTCGACGGCCTCGGAAGTAATCAGCACCTTGTCGTGCCCGACCAGCGCGACCGGATCCACATAGCCGACTTCACACAGTCCGACCTTGTGCAGGTTGCGGGCTGACAGGAACAGCGCTTCGTTCAGGTCATGGGTGACAATCATGACGCTGTCCAGACCCAGACCGGCCAATTTTTCTACCAGCTCTTTGGTCTTCGGCGCGTCCATTTTCAGATCGTCGATCACGACCAGACGCTCCTGGCGGACCAGCTCCGACAGGATGGAACGCATTGCGGCGCGATACATCTTGCGGTTCAGCTTCTGCGACCAGTCCTGGGGCTTGGAGGCAAAGGTCTTGCCGCCGCCGGTCCAGATCGGGCTACGGATAGTCCCGGAACGGGCACGACCGGTGCCTTTCTGGCGCCAGGGCTTTTTGCCGCCACCGCGGACTTCGGCGCGGTTTTTATGTGCGCGGGTACCGGCACGCGCGCCCGCCAGATAGGCGGTCACGGCCTGGTGCACCAGCGACTCGTTAAAATCAGCGCCGAACACGGCATCCGAAACCTCGACGGATTTCTTGGAGGCCTTGCCGGTGGCTGTGGTTAAACCTAATTCCATCGTCTGCGTCCTCTTAACCTGCCTTGACCGCCGGGCGTACGATGACACTACCACCCTTGGAGCCGGGTACGGCGCCCTTGACCAGCAGCAGATTGCGATCGTTGTCGACCCTGACCACTTCCAGATTCTGGGTGGTGCGTTTTTTGTTACCCATCTGACCGGCCATGCGTTTGCCTTTCAGTACGCGGCCCGGCGTCTGACACTGGCCGATGGAACCCGGGGCGCGATGCGCCAGCGAGTTACCGTGGGTCGCATCCTGGGTCCGGAAGTGATGCCGCTTGACCGCACCGGCAAAACCTTTACCCATGCTGGTGCCGCTGACATCAACCTTCTGTCCGGCTTCGAAAATATCCACCTTGATTTCACTGGCGGCAGCGAAGTCTTCCCCTTCGCCATCAGCCAGACGGAATTCCCAGACACCACGGCCCGCTTCCACACCGGCCTTGGCAAAATGCCCGGCCTGGGGTTTGGTGACCCGGTTGGCTTTACGTTTGCCAGTGGTCACCTGCACGGCGCGATAGCCGTCCGCGTCAACTGTTTTCAGTTGGGTAATCCGGTTGGGCTCTACCGCGATAACAGTCACCGGCGTTGACACGCCGTCATCTGAAAAGACGCGGGTCATACCCACCTTGCGACCAACTACACCAATCGTCATTTGTCGTGCTCCACTCAGCAATCCGTTAGTTCAACTGAATCTGAACATCCACACCGGCGGCGAGGTCCAGTTTCATCAGGGCATCCACGGTCTTGTCTGTCGGATCAACAATATCCATCAGACGCTTGTGGGTGCGCAGTTCGTACTGG
>JAXHTI010000116.1:6163-7911 GCA_034190045.1 Pseudomonadota bacterium | reverse complement strand
GTCTCCGAACAGGGCCAGAAGCTGTTCGCCGAGGTTAACCGGGAATATCCGACCCGTCCGGGTGTCCCGGCCGCCGGGCAGGTGCCGCCGCTGGATTCCTACAAGGTGGCCGATGTTCCGATGGTTCGCCTGGGTGAAATGCGCAATGCCACGCTGGATCTGATCGAAGAAGTGGGCATGCCATAGGTCCCTGCTGCATTCCGGTAACGGGGTGCCGTTACCGACAAGGATGATTTTATCCGTCCGCCCGGTTCCCGGGCGGTCCTGCGTTTAACCCGCAAGTATATGTAGAAGATTGCCGATTTGAGTGCCACACAAAGCGTGACATTGCCGCTGTTTAATCACCGCATGACCCTGCGCGGCGCCCTGTCGCTACTGGTGGTGTTACTGGCGGCGATTCCGCTGGTGTTTGTCATCTACAGCAGTCTGCAGCTCGACAGCGAGGGCTGGGCCGGCCTGTGGAGCAGTCGGCTGCCGGGATTGTTATGGAATACCCTGTCCCTGTCGGTGCTGGTGGGGATCGGCAGCATGGTGCTGGGTGTGTCCGCTGCCTGGTGGATCACCCGGCGGGAATTTCCGGGCCGGCGCATTGCGATCTGGTTGATGGTCCTGCCGTTGACCATTCCGACCTATGTGTTTGCGCATATCTATACCACCCTGTTCGATGACAGCGGCTGGATCGGCCAGGCCTGGCAGTGGTTGTTTGGCAACGCGCTGGCAATCCCGGATCTTTTTAACGTGGTGGGCGTCAGTTTCATTCTGACGCTGGCCGGGTTCTCCTATGTCTTTTTGCTGGTGCAGGACTCGTTGTCCCGCTCTCAGCAAAACCTGGAAGAGGCTGCCCGTATCCAGGGTGCGCGGCCGGCCCAGGTTTTCTGGCGGGTCAACCTGCCGCTGATGCGTCCGGCGATTGCCGCGGGCCTGGCGCTGGTGGTGTTGCATGTCCTGTCGGACTTTGGCGCAGTCAGCATGCTGCGATACCAGACGTTTACCCTGAGTATTTATCTGCAGATGACCGGGCGCTTCGATTACAACGCCGCGGCCGGGTTATCCCTGGTGCTGGTCTCCCTGAGCCTGACGTTTTTGATCCTGGAGCGCTTTTTCCGTAATCGCCAGCGTTATTACGGCACGGCGCAGGCCAAACGCTATACGGCCCGTCGCGCCACCCGTTTCGAGATTGTCGCTATCTGGTTCTGGCTGGGGCTGATTGCCCTGTTTGCCTTTGTCCTGCCGATCCTCTGGATGGTGATCTGGAGCTGGGAAGCGTGGATGCAGGATCTCATCAGCGACCGTTTCTGGGGCTATGTGGGGAACTCCCTGCTGGTCAGTGTGCTGGCCGCGAGCCTGACCGTGGTCGTGGCGTTGCCCGTGGCGCTCTACCATGCGCGGGAACGCAGCTGGTTGAGCCAGGCCTACCTGCATGTCTCCAGCGTCGGTTTTGTATTGCCGGGGCCGGTGATCGCGCTGGGGATCCTGGCCTTTGTACTGAGCCAGGTGGATATTCTCTACGGCAGTCTGGCGGTGCTGGTGATCGCCATGTTGATCCGCTTTCTGCCGCTGGCCATCCAGGCCCAGGAGGCGGCAGCCCAGCAACTGACCCCGTCGATGGAAGAGGCCGCCCGCAGCCTCGGCGCCGGCACCTGGGAAAACCTGCGCCGCATCATCCTGCCCATGATCCGCGGTGGCATGATCAGCGCCTGGGTACTGGTATTCATCGATACCCTCAAGGAACTGCCCGCCACCCTGAT
>JAXHTI010000116.1:0-6063 GCA_034190045.1 Pseudomonadota bacterium | reverse complement strand
ATTCAAAATTATTTAAAGACCCAATAAATAACACCGGTATTTTCCCGGATTCAGCTTGGAATCTCTCCCCCAACCCGTTAAGATCACACTATAAGCCACTACCCTGTGGGAGAGTGCAGGCTTGACCTGCCGCCGAAGGCGCAACCGCCCGGAATCGCTCAGGCAGAAGGACCGCGGGGAACAAGGCTGACTCTGGAGAGACCTCGATAATGCGGGGCACCGAAGGGGCTGAAGCTCTCAGGTGAAAGGACAGAGGGGCGAAACAAGGCAGCTAACTGCTCTGTTTCGCCCTTTTTTATTTTCACCAGTTAAAGGTTGACCGGGCACCATGAGCGATAAAGTCATTCCAGTTTTCGATTTCTCCCACGAGCCGAATGCCGGGCGTATGCCCCAGTGGATTCGCCAGCCGCTCGGTAATCACGTCAATTATTCCCATACCGCGCGCAATGTGCACAGCAATACCCTGCACACCGTGTGCGAGGAAGCCCGCTGCCCCAATCGCGGCGAGTGCTGGAGCCAGGGTACGGCCACCTTCATGCTGCTGGGCGATACCTGCACCCGGGCCTGCGGTTTTTGCGCGGTCAAAACCGGTCGTCCCGGCTGGTTCGACGATCAGGAGCCGGAGCGCATTGCCACGGCCGTGCGTGACATGGGGCTCGACTATGTGGTCCTCACCTCGGTCAATCGCGACGACATGGCCGACGGTGGCGCCACCATCTATGCTGAAACCGTCAAGGCACTGCGGCGCGACAAGCCGGAGATCGGGGTCGAGCTGCTGACGCCCGATTTTCATCGCTGCCAGGAGCAGTCCATCGAGATCATGAACGCCGCGCTGCGCGAGGCGGTCCATCCGACCAGCGAACTGCAGATGGTCTGGGGGCATAACGTGGAGACGGTCCCGTCACTGTACAAACAGGTACGCAAGGGCTCCAGCTATGAACGCTCGCTGGAGATGCTGCGCCTGGCCGCCCTGCAACCGGGCGTCGAAGCCAAGTCCGCCATCATGCTGGGGCTGGGCGAAAGCCGCGAGGAAGTGCTGCAGGTCCTGCGCGATCTGCGCGAGGTCGGCGTCAGCCGCATCGCCATCGGCCAGTACCTGCGTCCCAGCCGTTATCACCTGGCGGTCAAACGCTATCTGTCACCGGCCGAGTTTGACGACTACGGCAAACAGGCCCGGGCGCTGGGCTTTGGCTGGGTCAAGTCCGGGCCGATGGTACGTTCTTCCTATCATGCCGAAGAACAGCAGAACTGATTTTCTGTTCCTTCTTTTCACCTAATTTTAGAGTAACCAGGTTATGGGTAATCGCACGCCACTGTATGAGGAACACCTTCGCGCCAACGCCAAGATGGTCGATTTTGGCGGCTGGGACATGCCGATCAACTACGGCTCGCAGATCGAGGAGCACCATCAGGTGCGCCGTGACGCGGGCATGTTCGATGTCTCGCACATGACCATCGTCGATTTGAGCGGCGAGAAGGTCAAACCGTTCTTGCAGTATCTGCTGGCCAACAATGTCGACAAGCTCAAGGCCGCCGGCAAGGCCCTGTATACCTGCATGCTCAACGAGCAGGGCGGAGTGATTGACGATCTGATCGTCTATTATCTGCAGGACACCTTTTATCGCATGGTGGTCAATGCCGCGACCCGCGACAAGGACCTGGCCTGGATCGAAAAGCAGGCCGCTGTGTTCGATGTCGACGTCAAGGTACGCGATGACATGGCGATGATTGCGGTCCAGGGCCCCAATGCCCGCGACAAGGCGCACCAGGTGCTGGGCGGCGACGCCGCCGAGAAACTGGCAGATATGAAACCGTTTTTCATGCGCGAGCTGGGTGAGTTCAAGGTGGCACGCACCGGTTATACCGGCGAGGACGGTTATGAAATTATCCTGCCGGCGGATCAGGCCGCGGGTTTCTGGCAACAACTGGTTGAAGCCGGTGTCAAACCCACTGGCCTGGGCGCGCGCGATACGCTGCGCCTGGAAGCCGGGATGAATCTCTACGGCCATGACATGGATGAGAACACCACGCCGCTGGAGTCCGGCCTGGGCTGGACCGTGGCCTGGGAACCCGAAGAGCGGGACTTTATCGGCCGTACCGCCATCGCCAAACAGAAGGCCGACGGTGTTGAGCATAAATTGGTCGGACTGGTGCTCGAAGATCGCGGCGTATTGCGCGATCACCAGAAGGTGATTGTCGACGGCAATGAGGCCGGCGCAATCACCAGCGGCAGTTTCTCTCCAACCCTGGGCAAGTCGATTGCCTTTGCCCGGGTTCCGGCCTCGGTTGACACACATTGCCAGGTGGATGTGCGCGGCAAGCCGTTGACCGCCCGGGTAGTCAAACCGCCGTTTGTGCGTAACGGCAAAGCCTGTATCGACGTTTAAGTATTCAGATAATTTAGAGGATAAAAACCATGAGCAATATTCCCCAGGAACTGCGGTTCACCAAATCCCACGAGTGGGTCAAGCGCGAAGAAGACGGGACGCTGGTTGTCGGCATTACCGATCATGCCCAGCAACTGCTGGGTGATCTGGTGTTTGTTGAAGTCCCGGAAGCCGGCAGCAGCTTCAATGACAGCGACGACTGTGCCGTGATCGAATCGGTCAAGGCTGCCTCCGACGTTTATTGCCCGGTCGCCGGCGAAGTTGTCGAAAGCAACGAATCCCTGGCTGATGCCCCGGAAACCATCAATAACGATCCTTATGGCGACGGCTGGATCTTCAAGCTCAAGCCTGAAGACGAAGGTGCCTATGATGCGCTGATGGATGCCGATGCGTATGCCGAGGTTGTCGCGGAAGACGAACACTGAAACGCCGTCTTCAAACTGAACTTTGACGTAACCAGGTAAACAGAATGCCGTTTATACCCCATACCGAGAAAGATATTGCTGAAATGCTCAAGGCCATCGGGGCCGACAGTATCGAACAGCTGTTTGACGAGATCCCGGATAACCTGCGCAGTGCCGGTCTGCAGGAAGTGCCGACCAGTACCAATGAAATGGAAGTCACCCGGGTAATGCATGAGCGCGCCGATCAGGATGCACGTACGCAGTGCTTCCTGGGCGCCGGTGCCTATGAGCATCATATCCCGGCGGCGGTATGGGAGCTGACCACCCGTGGCGAGTTCTATTCGGCCTATACGCCGTATCAGGCGGAAGCCAGCCAGGGAACGTTACAGCTGCTGTACGAGTATCAGACCATGATGGCCAGTCTCACCGGCATGGATGTTTCCAATGCTTCGCTGTACGACGGTGCCTCGTCACTGGCCGAAGCCGTACTGATGGCCGTGCGCGCCAATCGCAAATCGAAAGCCAAACGCATTCTGATGCCGCGTACCGTGCATCCGGCCTATCGCAAGGTGGCGCACACCATCGTGCATAACCAGGGTATCGTGCTCGAAGAGCTCGACTACGATCGTAACAGCGGTATTATCGATCCCGAATCGCTGCCAGGGGATCCGGGCGATTTCACCGCGCTGGTGATTCCGCAGCCCAACTTCTTCGGTAACCTGGAAGAGGTCAATGTGTTGACCGACTGGGCACATCAGCACAATGCGCTGGTGATTGCGGTGGTCAACCCGACGTCGCTGGCCCTGATCGCGCCGCCAGGGGAATGGGGCGAGATCGGCGCCGATATCGCCTGCGGTGATGGCCAGCCGCTGGGCGCGCCGCTTTCTTCCGGCGGTCCCTATTTCGGTTTCATGTGTTGTCGCCAGGCCTATGTGCGCCAGATGCCGGGCCGGATCATCGGCCGTACCGTGGACCTGGACGGCAAGGAAGGCTTCGCCCTGACGCTGCAGGCCCGCGAGCAGCACATTCGCCGCTCCAAGGCGACCTCCAATATCTGTACCAACCAGGGCCTGCTGGTCACCGCGGCAACCATTTATATGTCATTGCTCGGTCCCCAGGGACTGCAACGGGTTGCCAGCCACAGCCATGCCAACACCGTGAAACTGGCTGACAAGCTGGTCGAAAAACTCGACGGCGCGGAGAAAGTGTTCGAGCGCCCGGTATTTCATGAAGTTGTCGTGCGACTGAAGCAGCCGGTGAAGGATGTTCTGCAAGGCCTGTCAGAAGAAGGCATCGTGGGCGGTTACCCGCTGGCAGAAGAATACCCGGAACTGGATAACTGTTTGCTGTTGTGTGCGACAGAAACCAAGACCGAGGCCGATCTCGATGCCTTTGTCGAAGCAGTTGTACGTATCGCCGGCCGCCTGTAACCGGCGGACTGTTCAGTGAAACCAAAAACGGCAAAAGCCAAACCCATCCTGTAAGGAGGAGCGTCATGGCACAGATTACATTGCAAGGTGACACCATCAATACCAACGGCGAACTGCCGGCCGTCGGCAGTGCAGCCCCGGCGTTTCAACTGACCACGGCTGACCTGGAAGATGTCGGTCTGGACAACTACAAGGGCAAGAAAAAACTGCTTAACATCGTGCCCAGTCTGGATACCCCGGTCTGCGCGACCTCGACCCATAAATTTAACGAAGCCGCCAAGAGTCGGGATGATGTGGTGATGTTGATCATCGCCGCCGATCTGCCGTTTGCCATGGGTCGTTTCTGCACCGGCGAGAAGCTGGATAACGTGATCCCGCTGTCGATGATGCGCGATAAGAACTTCGCCAAGGACTACGGCGTACTGATCCAGGACGGGCCACTGGCCGGCATTACCGCCCGCGCCGTGGTCGTACTGGATGAAAACGATAAGGTGGTGTACACCGAAATGGTCCCGGAAATCGCCCAGGAACCCGACTACGACAAGGCCCTGGCGGCACTGTAAAGAAAACCCGACGCAGGGACAAAGAAGGCGCAAAAGACGTTTTTATATCTTGTCCGCCAATGAACGCGAATCAACGCAAATGTGGTTTTGTTTTATTCGCGTTGATTTGCGTGCATTTGCGGACTGTTTATTAACATTCGAGATGAGATTATGTTGATTTTTGAACAATCGAGAAGTGGCCGGACCAATCCGCCGCAGGCCCCGTTGCAGGATGTCGCGATCGATGACATTCCGGATCAGTTTCGACGCCAGTCGAAGCCGAGCCTCCCGGAGGTGTCCGAGATGCAGGCTGTGCGCCATTATACCCGGCTGTCGCAGAAGAACTTCTCCATCGACACCCATTTCTATCCGCTGGGGTCCTGCACCATGAAGTACAACCCGCGCGGTTGTAATACCCTGGCGATGTTACCCGGCTTCCTGCGTCGTCATCCCATGAGCCCGGACAGCATGAGTCAGGGGTTCATGGCCTGCATGTATGAACTGCAGGAGATGCTCAAGGATGTGACCGGTATGAAGGCCGTGTCGCTGGCACCGATGGCCGGCGCCCAGGGCGAGTTCACCGGGGTGGCGATGATCCGCAAGTATCACGAATCCCGTAACGACGATGCCCGTACCGAGATCCTGGTGCCCGATGCAGCGCACGGTACCAACCCGGCCACGGCGGTCATGTGTAATTACAAGGTGCGCGAGATCCCGACCAATGATGAAGGCGATGTGGATCTGGAAGCGCTGAAAGCGGCAGTCGGTCCGCAGACGGCCGGTATCATGCTGACCAATCCGTCGACCCTGGGCGTGTTCGAGCGCAAGATCAAGGAGATCGCCGACATCGTACACGAAGCCGGTGGTCTGCTCTATTACGACGGTGCCAACCTCAATGCGATCCTGGGCAAGGTCAAGCCGGGTGATATGGGGTTTGATGTGATTCACATGAATCTGCACAAAACTTTCTCCACCCCGCATGGCGGTGGAGGTCCCGGTGCCGGGCCGGTGGGCGTCAGCCAGCGGCTGGAACCCTATCTGCCGGTACCGTTGCTGAGCAAGGAAGGCGATCAGTATCGCTGGCTGACGGATAACGAACGACCCGAATCCATCGGCAAGCTGTCGACCTTCATGGGTAATGCCGGGGTGCTGTTGCGCGCTTATATCTATGCCCGTCTGTTGGGCAAGGAAGGCATGCACCGGGTCAGCGAGTTCGCCACCCTGAATGCCAACTACATGATGGCCCGCATGCGCGATGCCGGTTTCGAGCTGGCCTATCCGCAACGCCGCGCCACGCATG
>JAXHTI010000115.1:0-8051 GCA_034190045.1 Pseudomonadota bacterium | reverse complement strand
GACCAGGCACGGCTGGGGGTGGCCCTGATCGACTCCATTCGCCAGCGTCAGGTCGTGCCCCGCAACTTTACGATTGATGGCATTCAGCTGGCGATAACCCGGCAACAGGACGGGCGGTTCTTGTTACAGGGTGTGGATGTTACGAATCTTGATAAAACCTTTCAGACCGGACGACCTCGCGGCTCGGGAGAACTGGCCGACTGGTTGTTCAAGCGCAGCCGGTTGTCCCTGCGCAACAGTACGATTATCTGGAAAGATCTGAAGCAGGACGGCAATATCCTGCGTTTTGATGACGTTAACCTGGTGTTGCGCAATGACAATCAGCGTCATCAGCTCAACGGCAAGGTCAAACTGCCCACGCGCATGGGTGAGCATTTTGAAATTGCCATGGATGTCCGCGGCAACATCCTCAATCCGCGTGAGATGAAAGGCAGGATCTATCTGCGTGGCGACGCGATACAGCTGGACAAGTGGGGCGTCAAACCCGAATACCGGGGCGTCAGCCTCAACTCGGGGATCGCCGATTTTCAGCTCTGGGGGTTGTGGCAAAATAATACGATCACGCAACTCAGCGGCGATCTCACGGCCTACGATCTGGATATGTCGTTACCGATCATGGATAAACCCTATCATGTGCGATTGATGGGTGGGCTGTTTGATGTCGATAATCGAGCCGATGGCTGGACACTGAATGTGGATCGTTTCCAGTATATGAGCTCCGGCGATGTCTGGCCGCAAACCCGTTTCAGTATTCGTCATACCCGTGCTAACGAAACGCGGGCCGCCGAGTGGCAAGTCGACAGCGACTATTTCCGGATCGAGGATGTCGCCGGCCTGTTGTTGCAGACCAACCTGCCCGATGAGCGGCAACGTGAATTCCTGCAAAGCGTCAAGCCGGTGGGGGATGTCCGACGTCTGCATTTTCGTCATACCCGCAATGCGCAACAGGAGCCCCGTTACCGCTTGCAGGCCGGTTTCGAGCATCTCTCCTCCGGGCCCTGGCGGGCTCTACCAGGAGTGAGCGGCCTGCAGGGACAGCTTTATGCCGATCATCGCCAGGGTCGCCTCGCGTTACAATCCGGTTATGCGAGTATCGATGCACCGCGTCTGTTCCGCGAGGCGTTAACGCTAAACCGGTTTGACAGCACGTTGCGCTGGTCACGAGGCGCGCAGGGCTGGCAGTTGCAAAGCGATCAATTACAAATTGATACCGACCATATAGAGGTTGTAGCTGATCTGTTGTTGAGCCTGCCCGAGGATCGTTCCGTCTCACCTTACCTGGATCTGCAGGTACAGTTTAAAAACGGCAAGATTGAAAACGCCGGACGTTATTATCCGGCCGGTATCATGAAAGATAAACTGGTGAACTGGCTGGATCGCAGTATTGTCAGCGGCCATGTCAGTGAAGGTGGTCTGGTGTTTAACGGTCGGTTGCGCGACTTTCCTTTTCGCGATCAACGCGGGCAGTTCAAGGTCGATCTCGATGCCCGGGATGTGCGCCTGAATTATCGCGAGGGCTGGCCGGCGATCACGGGCATTGATTTGTCGGCCACCTTTACCAGTCAGGGAATGGACATTCTGACCCGCCAGGGACGCTTGTTCGATACCCGGCTGTCACCCTCGCGGGCCCGCATTGCCAGCTTTCGCAATCCCCGCTTACAACTGCAGGTGGACGCCAACGGCAAGCTCAATGATGTAGCGCGGTTTCTGACCCAAAGTCCTATCGCCCCCGGCGGTTCAGGTTTTAGCGATCAGTCCCGCATCGAGGGCACGGCGCACACCCGTTTCCAGGCCTGGATCCCGCTGGGTTCACGGATGGAAGAACAGGCGCCGACCCGTTATCAGGGCACACTCACTTTGAGTAACGGTCAGCTCCATCTGCTGGAGGAAAAGCTGGCGATACGAGGGATCGAAGGCGAAGTGAATTTCGATCAGGGTGGTGTGCGTTCCCGGGAACTGCAGGCACAACTGCTGGATGAGCCGGTGACCCTGGAGCTGGATACCACGGGAGAATCGGCAGGCGATCGCCAGATCAGTCTTCTGGCGCATGGTCGTATCAATGCGGCCCGACTGGCCGAACAGCTCGCGCCACGCTGGGCGCACCGGGTATCGGGGACCACCTCCTGGCACGGTGCGGTGGTGCTGGGCGGAGATAAAAACGCCTCCCGGCAACCGCTGTTGCGCATCGACTCGACCCTGGAAGGAATTCGTTCGGATTTCCCTGCGCCCCTGCACAAACCCGCGGACCAGGCGATGCGACTGCTGGCCGAAGTCCAGTTCGGGGAAGCGCGCAATAATCTTGTATTTAACCTGGGTGAGCAGCTGTCCACGCGTTTTGAGCTGGCACGGCGAGATGGCCAGTTACAGCCGGAGCGGGGCGTGATCCATTTCGGTCCCACCGAAGCGGCCGCTTTGCCCGGGGAACCGAGCCTGCTGATCAGTGGCTCACTGACGGAGATTGAACCGGCCCGCTGGCGGCAGACCCTGCATCATGCCAGTGACGACGCAGACGCTTCGCTGCGTTCCTGGCAGCTTCCGATCCGGATCGACATGCAACAGCTGGCACTGGCCCGGATGGAAGAGCCCGAGCAGGCCAGGCCGACGTCGCCGGCAAGCAGTGACTCGTATTCCCCGCCCCCGACGAATTTGCCGGGGATACGCGGGCGTATCGAACAACTTCAGTATGGTGAACAGCCGCTGGGACAGCTTGATTTCGAGTTACGCTCACTGCAAAAGGGATTACGTCTGCAAAAACTGCATCTGCAGGGCAAAAACCTGCGTCTGCATGCCAGTGGTGACTGGTGGTACGAAGCCGGCCGCCATTCCACGCAGGTCAATTATGACCTGACCAGTCCCGATCTCGGGCAGTTGCTCGACAATCTCGGCTTCGCCGCCATCATCGGCGGCGGTGAGCTGAAAAGCCGGGGCGAAGTGCAGTGGGAAGCGCCGCCCATCGGCTTTGAACCGGCCCTGTTAACAGGCGAACTGTCCCTGCAGGTCGACGATGGCAGTCTGATCAATGTCAAACCCGGCGCCGGACGCCTGCTCGGGCTGTTCAGTCTGTCGGCCCTGCCGCGCCGGCTGATGCTCGATTTTCGGGATACCTTTCAGGAGGGCTTTCGCTTCGACCGGATGGCGGGCGAATTCGTATTGCGTGACGGCAACTCCTACAATGACGCCCTGACGATTGATGCGCCGGGCGCGAAAATCCTGCTCCAGGGGCGAACCGGCCTGGCTGAGCGCGACTTCGATCAGCGGGTTACGGTGATCCCGCAGGTGGGAGACACGTTACCCGTCGCCAGTGGCCTGCTGTTCGGTACCCAGGTGGGTGCCGCCATCCTGTTTCTGGAGAAGCTGTTTGGTGGGGGTATCGACAAGGCGACGGCAAAACGGTATCACATCACCGGCAGCTGGGAAGAACCGGTGATCACACCGCTGGATAATAACGGCCAGTAACCCCGTTGCCGCTTCTGGGGAACCTGACCCTGCGCCCGGTTTAATGGTATTCTAGGCCCATGAAAACCTTTTTGAGCCTCGTCACCCTGTTGTGCGTCAGTGGTACGGTTCTGGCGATTGATACCGCGCATCGGTTAACCCGGGAGCAATGGTCCGTGCCCCGTAACCCCGAATCGGTCGTGGCCATGCCGGCCCTGTCGCGGGCCATGCAGGATTTTCAGGCCACGGCCAATGCCCGCCTGCGGATTCATCATCCCGGTGGCGACCGGGGCAGCCTGTGGGCGGCCGAGTTACGCGCCTGGCTGATTACCCTGGGTGTGCCCTCCACCGATCTTGAAATGCGTGCCGGTAGCGCCAATATGGATATTATTGAGCTGGAAGTGGTTTCAGGCGGCAACAAAACCCCACCTGTCATGACGATACTCCCCGCAGAGCATGTCGAGTAATCCCGAGCAGTTTTCCTGCATTATTAACGAGGTACCCTGATGAAACGTGTGGCAGCTATCCAGATGGCTTCCGGTCCCAATGTGAGCGCCAACCTGACCGAGGCCGGTCGCCTGATCAGCCGGGCGGTGGATGCCGGCGCCGAGCTGATCGTATTACCGGAGAATTTTGCCATCATGGGCATGCAGGAAACCGACAAGGTCAAGCACCGGGAGGCACCGAGGCAGGGACCGATGCAGGAGTTTCTTGCCGAGCAGGCGCGTAAACACAACACCTGGATCGTGGGCGGCACCATTCCGTTGCAATCGGACGATGCCAGCCGGATCCGGGCGGCCTGCTTGCTGATCAACGATCAGGGTGAACAGGTTGCCCGCTATGACAAGGTCCACCTGTTTGATGTGCATCTGGAAGAGAACGCCGAAACCTACAACGAATCACAAACCATCGAGCCGGGGCGCGAACCCACTGTGGTGGAGACGCCCTTTGGCAAGCTGGGGCTGGCGGTCTGCTACGATCTGCGCTTCCCCGAGCTGTTCCGGCGCATGGCCGATCAGGGTGTGGAGCTGATCGCTTTGCCTTCGGCCTTTACCGCTATCACCGGCCGGGCCCACTGGGAAGTACTGGTGCGGGCCCGGGCGATCGAAAACCTGGTCTACATGGTTGCCGCCGCCCAGGGCGGCTATCATGTCAATGGCCGGGAAACCTATGGCCATAGCATGATTGTGGATCCCTGGGGGCTGATCCTGGACCAGCTGCCCAGCGGCTCGGGCTTTGTCAGCGCCGAGGTGGATCCCAAACGCATTGCCGATACGCGGCGCAATTTTCCGGCGCTGCAACACCGTAAAATTCCCTGTAAAGTGATCTCATGACCCAACCTGTACTCGACATCGCCCAGCAAACCTTGCTGTCCCCCGCCGGCCTCGGCGAACAGGAACTGCAACGCACGCTCGATCAACTGATGGGGCACCGCATCGACAGTGCCGATCTCTATTTCCAGTTTGCCCGCCAGGAATCCTGGGTGCTGGAAGACGGCATCGTGCGCGAAGGCAGTCATAACATCGAACAGGGCGTCGGCGTCCGTGCCATCAGCGGCGAGAAAACCGGCTTTGCCTATTCCGACGAGATTGTATTACCGGCATTGACCGAAGCAGCCCATGCCGCCCGGGCTATTGCCCGCCAGGGCCAGTCGGGCCAGGTGCAGAGCTGGCAACGGCACCACGGGCATAGCCTGTATCAGCCGGGTGATCCGCTGGACTCGCTCGACACGTCGGATAAAATCGCGCTGCTGCAGGCGCTGGACCGGGAAGCCCGCCGCCAGGATCCGCGGGTCAAACAGGTCATCGTCAGCCTGGCCGGCGTGCAGGAAGTGGTGCTGGTGGCGGCCAGTGACGGCACCCTGGGAGCGGATGTACGCCCGCTGGTGCGCCTCAATGTCCACGTGATAGCCGAACACAACGGGCGCCGCGAGCAGGGCAGTGCTGGCGGCGGCGGTCGGATCAGTTACGATTATTTTCAGCAGGAAGAACGCGGCCTGCACTATGCCCGCGAAGCCGTGCGCCAGGCGCTGGTCAATCTCGAGGCGGTCGACGCGCCGGCCGGCAGCATGCCGGTGGTGCTGGGACCGGGCTGGCCCGGGGTACTGTTGCATGAAGCGGTCGGCCACGGGCTGGAAGGGGACTTCAACCGCAAGGGCAGCTCGGCCTTTGCCGGCCGGATCGGCGAGCAGGTCGCCTCGAAACTGTGTACCGTGGTGGATGACGGCACGCTGGCCGAACGCCGGGGTTCGCTGAACGTGGACGATGAAGGCACCCCCACCGGGCATACCGTGTTGATCGAAAACGGCATATTAAAAGGCTATATGCAGGACAAGATGAACGCCGGGCTGATGGGCGTGGCCTCCACCGGCAACGGCCGCCGTGAATCCTATGCCCACCTGCCCATGCCGCGCATGACCAACACCTATATGCTGGCCGGCGACAGCGCGCCCGAAGAGATCATCGCCTCGGTGGACAAGGGCCTTTACGCCGTCAACTTCGGCGGTGGACAGGTGGACATCACCTCGGGACGTTTCGTCTTCTCCGCCAACGAGGCCTATCTGATCGAAAACGGCAAGGTGACCCGGCCGGTCAAGGGCGCCACCCTGATCGGCAATGGTCCGGACGTGATGAACAAAATCGACATGGTCGGCAACGACCTGCAACTGGACAGCGGCGTCGGCGTCTGCGGCAAGGAAGGCCAGAGCGTCCCCGTCGGCGTCGGCCAGCCGACCCTGCGGATCAGCGGCATCACCGTCGGTGGGACCGCCTAGTCAGGTTACTGGAAATAAACGCAGAGGACGCGGAGTCGCGGAGGCGCAGAGGACCCAAAGTAATGTTGAATTTTTAATGCTGAATTTTGAATTAAACGCGTGTCTACAGTTCAAAATTTAAAATTCAACATCCAAAATTATACTTCCGCGTCTCTGCGCCTCCGCGAACTCCGCGTGAATGATCAGAATGCGAGAAAAGCGGCTCAGTCTTCGGCCATGAGGGCCTTGAGGTACTGGAACAGTTCGCGGGCGGCTTTGGGGGGCTTGTTCTGTTTCTGTTCGTTACGCGCGCTGCGGATCAGTTGCCTTACGTGCTGGCGGTCGGTGTCGGGTTGTTCTTCCACCAGTTTTTCGAGTGCGGCGTCGCCGTCGTTTAGCAGCCGTTCGCGCCACTTCTCCAGCTGGTGGAAATGTTTGATGTCTTCCTCGAAGGGATGCATCACACGATCATAGGCCTGTTGCAGGGCCTCGGCGTCGCGCTGGCGGATCAGCTTGCCGATAAACTGCATCTGGCGTTTGAGCGCACCGCGTTGCTTGATGCGGCGGGCCTCGTTAATGGCCTGTTGCAATTCATCATCCAGCGGGATCTTGTCCAGATCGGCCCGGGACAGTTTGACCAGTTCACTGCCCAGATCCTGCAAGGCGTGGCATTCGCGCTTGCGCTGGGATTTGCTGATCCACTCTTCGTCATGGTCGTCGTAACTCATGGGGGTATTTTACCTCTATCCGGCGACCCGCGAGGCAGAAAATTGCAGGGCGTCGCCCCTTTTTGTCCGGGCATTTGTCCCGTCCGTCGGGCCCCCGTAGAATGGGCCCGTTAACCCGAACAGCGAGAAAAGCATGTCCGAACATCCTGTCACTTCCCGAACCGCCGATGAACTGCTCGAGCCCGGACGCTATCAGCAGATCGTGGCCGATCTGCTCGCCGAGGCCAAACGGCTGGGGGCCAGCGCGGCCGAGGCTGCACTGAGTATCGAATCCGGCCTGTCGGTGACCGTGCGTCTCGGCGAGGTGGAGACGGTCGAGCACAATCGTGACAAGGGGCTGGGCATCACGGTCTATTTCGGCCAGCGCAAGGGCTCGGCCAGTACTTCCGATTTCAGTCCCGGTGCGGTGCGCGAGACGGTCAAGGCCGCCTGTGATATCGCCCGCTATACCGAGGAGGACCCCTGTGCGGGGCTGGCCCCGGCCGAGCTGATGACCACGGCGATTCCGGATCTGCAGCTTTATCACCCCTGGGCACTGGAGACGGCGGAAGCCATCGAGCGGGCCCTGGCCTGCGAGAGCGTGGCCCGCGAGTTCGACAAACGTATCACCAATTCCGAAGGCGCCAGCATCACCAGCCATAGCGGCTTGCGCGTCTACGGCAACAGCCACGGCTTCGTCGGCGCCTATCCCAGCTCACGCCACAGTATGAGCTGTACCGTCATCGGTCAGGACGAGTCGGGCATGCAACGGGATTACTGGTACACCCTGGCGCGGGATCCGCAACAGCTCGACAACGCCGAGTCGGTCGGGGTGCGGGCGGCCGAGCGCACCGTGGCCCGCCTGGGGGCGCGCAAGATCGATACCTGCCAGGTGCCGGTGATGTTCGAGGCCGATGTGGCTCGCGGGCTGCTCGGCCACCTGGTACGCGCCATCAGCGGCAGCGCCTTGTATCGCAATGCCAGTTTCCTGGTGGACGCCAAAGGCCAGCAACTGTTCCCCGAGCGGGTGCACATCGATGAACGCCCCCATCTGCCCGGTGCCCTGGGCAGTGCGCCATTCGATAACGAAGGCGTGGCCACCGCGCCCCGGACCCTCCTCGAGGCGGGTGTCCTGCAGGGCTATGTACTGGACAGTT
>JAXHTI010000114.1:0-8105 GCA_034190045.1 Pseudomonadota bacterium | reverse complement strand
CCTGGCCCGGCTGGATCGGCTGTTTGCCCTGTACAGCACAAAGCCTGCCTGGCGCTTCACCTGGAAGCCCCATTTTCATCCGCTGTCGTTTTATCTTGTGAGTTTTGCCATCGTGCTGATGGCCGCGGGCTATTTCGTTACCCTGGCGCTGGCGGATCATTACCAGCAAAAGGGCCATGCCCTGGCGGCGACCGGCCGCCTGCAACAGGCCCATTTCGCCTACGAACGAGCCCAGCAACTGTCGCCCTATATGGACAACCATTTTTATGCCGATGCGGATCTGCTCCTGCGCAGCGTGGCGGTACTGCCAGAGGCGAGTCCCAAGCGCGACGATCTGCTCGATTATGCGGCGGACAAGCTCGACACGGCCACCGAACTCAATCCCTATCAGGCCTATACCCCGTATCTGCAGGGTCGGCTGCAGGAACTGCGCGGTGCCGATCCCGGGCGGGCTATCAGCAATTACCGCCAGGCACTGCAGAACAATCCGCGCTTTTTGCCCGCCCGTCTGGCCCTGGCCCGCGCCTATCAAGCCCAGAAACAGCCCGAACAGGCCTTTGCTATACTGCAGGCGGGGCTCAACTATCCCTATCACAGCCTGAGCCGCGAATTGCTGGATTACGTACAATTGACTGCCGAGATAGCCACACAGACCGGGCATGATGACCTTGCGACACAACTCCAACAGCGGCTCGAGCAGTTTCACCAGGCCTATGCGCAGCAGTCAACGCAGCAAAAACGCCGCCCCTCGCAACGTTATTGATCCCATGACTCGCCGACTGCCAACAGCCACAACAGCCGGGTTTACCCTGGTGGAGTTGATCGCGGTGATCATTATTCTCGGCATTCTGTCGGTAGTGGCGATTTCGCGGTTTATCGATCGCGGCAATGTGACGCCATCTTCCGCCCAGGCCCAGGTCATCAGCGCCGCCCGCCACGCGCAACAGCTGGCGATGAACCAGGGTGGCGGGGTGATACTGACCACGAACAACAGCAGCAAACAGGTGACCATCACCCCCGGTAGCGGCTCACCGATCACCACCTCGTTACCGGGCGATATCAGTATCACCGCCGCCAACATCAGTTACGACGCCCTCGGCGATGCCCATGACGGTTCTGGCCCCCTGAGTGGTCCGCTGACACTGAACATTACCAATGGCATCACCCGCCGGGTATGTATCGAACCGACAGGGTATGCGCATGACTGCTAAACACAGTGACGAGGGACGAGTAACGAGGGACGAGGCCGGTTTTACACTGGTCGAGATGGTGGTGTTTATCGTGGTGCTGGCGGTCGGGTTGTCCGGCGTGGTGCTGGTGATCAACCGCACACTGCTGGACACCCCCGAGGCACTGGTCAACACGCGGGCGATGGAAATTGCCCAGCTGTACCTGGATGAGATCGGGGCCAAGAAATATGATGAAAACACGCCCCAGGGCGGTCTGCCGCCCTGCGACAGTACGGCCGGCGATACCTGCACGGCCGAGGCCAGCTTTGGCCCGGAAGGCAGCGAAACCCGCGACCTGTTCGATGATGTGGATGATTATCACCACCCCGCTTTTCAGCAGGCCGCCGATGCGGATAACAATCCATTGCCCAACTATTCGGACTACGATGTGGGTGTGACGATCAGCTATGCGGGCACGGAACTCGGCCTGGCAAACGATCGGCTTGCCAAGCGCATTGATCTGATTATAAGAACACCCCGTAACCAGCAGATTCCCGTCACCGTCTACCGGACCAATTTCTGATGCGACACCTGTCCCGACAATCCGGATTTACGCTGGTCGAGCTGGTGGTGGTGATCGTGGTGCTCGGCGCCATCAGTGCCGGCACCGCAGTGTATATTGTGCGCAGCATGGAGGCCTACAGCGATACGGTGCGTCGCGATCAGCTGACGTCCACCGCCCGCGTCGCGGTAGAGAAAATCACCCGCGAACTGCGTAACGCGCTGCCCAACAGCATCCGGGTCGACAACAGCGGCGGCACCCATTGCATCGAATTTTTTCCGGTCGACAGTGCATCCTCTTACCAGTCGATTCCCACAACAGCCGCCAACATTTCTTTTGCGGGCGTAGCCTATGTGCCGCCCCAGCAATCCCCGGTCCATGTGGCGGTCTATCCCTATGTCGCGCAGGCGTTATATGACAAGAACAACCCGGGGCCACTGGCCGATTACGATACGGGCAACTCCGACCCGGCCAACGGGATCGTTCAATTCACCGGCAACCATCGCTTCACTCACCAGTCGCCACGCAAGCGGTTCTTCCTGACCGGCCCGCCGGTCAGCTATTGCCTGGCCACGGACGGGAACCTGCGCCGCTACCAGGGCTACAGCATTAACTCGAGCCAGCCGGTTCCGCCGGCCGGCGGCGGGGACCTGCTGGCCGAAAATCTTCAACTGAACGACGGCGGCACGGCGGTGACGCCGTTTCGGTATGATCCCGGCTCCCTGCAACGCAATGGCGTGGTGACCCTCGATTTGCGGGTCAGGCAGGAAAACGAGTGGGTGAGACTGCTGCACGAGGTACAAATCCGCAATGTGCCCTGAATCCGGAAACTATCGCGGCTCCCCCGTGATCTCGCGCTGCCGGCAACAGGGCTTCAGCCTGCCGCTGGCTGTTTTCATCATTGTCATCATGGCCCTGATCGGTACCGCCATGGTCAGCCTGAGCCAGACCGGACAGCGCTCGGTGGCCAGCGAAGTCCAGTCGATCCGCACCTTCTATGCCGCCGAAACCGGCGCCCAGACCGCCGTCGCCCAGCTATTGCCGCTGGATGGCAGCAACCCCGGCTGCCCCGCCGTCAGCGCCAGCATTAACCTGACAGCGCCGGCCCAGGACGGCTGCACCGCCACCCTGACCTGCCAGGCATTGACCCTGGCCGGCGATGATTATTACCGGATTACCAGCGATGCAAACTGCAGCTTTGCGGGCAACGACACCCGCCGGCAAATCGAAGTGATGGTGCGCCACCCTGATTGACGACTACACAGACCAGCATGGCGACTGTATTAAAGTCGTCCAGACACCGTTCTGTAAGAAGGATTCATAACTCGTTATTAATTGATAATCAGGGCCTTATGTCCGATAAACGGCCCGATAATAACCACCGGGGTTGCTAAAATTGAAAGGATTTACTGCCGATATAGCTTTTAGGTCGGATCGAACCCCAAATAGACAGGATCGACTTTTGTGCTTGCCTGCTTACTGCAAGACAAAAGTGAGAGAGGTCGTACACAGTACCCCCACCTGTTACTTAACGGTCGTGCATACAGCGAGCTGATATGAATCCACGAAACAGACGATACCGTTTCAGCTGCCCTGGTTGGCCCGTACTGGCGTTAATGGCCGTTCTATTGCCGTTTTCCATGGTGGCACAGGCGGCTCCGGGAGACGTTCTTTTCAGCGACGACTTTGAGCGAAACAGCCTGGGGGGTGACTGGAACGCAAGCAGCAACCAGCTCACCGGTATCAGCAACCAGACCTCGAACTCCGGCAGCCGCTCCATGTATACCCACGGCGGCACCGTCACCGTAACCACCAGAAGTACTTTCGATCTCTCCTCCGTGGGCGGTGCCGAGCTCAGCGTCTGGGTTCGCCGGGGCGATGATGCATTCAGCGAGAATCCCGAAAACAACGAAGATCTGATCATCGAATATCTCAATGCGAGCAACAACTGGATACAGCTTGCACAGTATCTTGGCGACGATACGCCGGGCCAGATTTATACCCCGACATTTACCCTTCAAAGTGATGCCTTGCATGCCAATTTCCAGATCCGGTTTCGCCAGACCGGCGGAAGCGGTAATAACTGGGACTACTACCATATTGATGACGTGGTTCTCACCGAAACAGCCGCCACGCCCAGCCTGAGCTATCCGTTTTGTGACGATTTTGAAAATGGCATGGGTAACTGGAACATCATCTCTTCGGGGGGCAACGCAGGAACCGGTTCCCAGACCTATCAATCCGCCAACAACAGCCTTTATCTGCGCTGGGATGAGGTCGCGGTCGAAAGCCTTGAAATCGACGCTTCCGGCATCAGCAATCCGCTATTGACCCTCTGGGTTCAGCGCGGGGATGACGCGTTCAGCGAAAATCCGGATAACAACGAAGATCTCCGTATCGAGTATCTCGATAATTCGGGCAGCTGGAACATCCTGCAAACCCTGCCCGGTGGTGGAACACCCGGGGAAACATTCGATCTGAACTTTACGCTCCCAGCCGATGCTGCCCATGCCGGACTCAAGGTCCGTTTTTATATGCAACAGGGTAACGGCAGCGACTTTGACTACTGGCATGTCGATGATGTCTGTCTGGGCCAGCCCTCAACGGCGTCATTGATCGCCTCATACGCCCAGGACGAGTCCGCCTGGGATGGGACCAGCGGGGAAGTCATCGATAGTTCAGGTAACGACCTGCATGGCACCGCACAAAATGGTGCCTCCACCGCACCCGCCAAAGTTTGCCGCGGTGGTCTTTTCGACGGCAGCGATGACTACGTGGATGTTCCGAATCTGTCAGACAACCTCAACGACACGGCAAGCCTGGCTTTCTGGATAAAAACCACACAAACAGGCAACAACACGGCCTGGCAAGCTCCCGGGATCACCGGTGTTGAGCAAAGCGGAGGTACAGACGATATTTTCTGGGGCTGGATCGATGCTTCCGGGCACATCGGAATTACTGTTGGGAATGACAATACTGCCAAATCAAATTCGGCTATCAATGATGATCTCTGGCACCATATTGTTCTAACCCGTAACGCCTCTAACGGTGAGTACAAAATTTACATCGACGGCAATCTCAATGCTTCCGGCACCATTGCCTCAGGTACGATCGGTACACAATACAGCAGTATCGGTCGTATAGAGGATACCGGCGGCTCACCCGAGTACTTTCAGGGTGCACTCGACGAAGTCCTCATTTTTGACACTGTGCTGACTGATGCTCAGGTACAGGCCGGTTACACCAATCAAAACGCGGGTAATAACTGGGATGGTACCGGGCGCAGCTGTGCCACCACGCCGCTGGCGCTCTATCATCTCGATGAAACCGCCTGGGGACCGGTCACCGACACCAGTGGTAACGGTAACGACGGGAGTACCCTCGGCACGGTCAGCCCGGCCAGCACAAATCCGGTAGTTTCCGGTGATCCCGGAACCTGTGGTTATGCCGATATCGCCAACAACACCAGCGCCAGCGTCATTGATGCAATTGACACGGGTATCGACATTGACAGCCAGGTAGGCAATCAGGGAACCATCAGCTTCTGGTACAAGAGCAATGAGCGCTGGGGTGGTAACAATGGCAATCGACAGCTATTCGATGCCTCCAGCTCGTCAAGTGGCAAATACTTCCATCTCACCCTGCTTAGCCAGGGCGGCGGGAATAATGGCGTACTCCAGTTCGGCCTGGAGGACAGTAACGATAGTGATTTTCGCATCGAGACCGGTAACAACAACATCAATGCCAACACCTGGGCGCATATCGCGGTTACCTGGGACCTGGGCGCGGACGAGGTCAATATCTATCTAAACGGCAGCCTGGAACAAAACGGTACTATCAATTCCAACGGCGTGCTGGGAGAGCTTGATACGCTGTTTATCGGCGACAACCGTTCCACTTATTTACCTAATGACTCCACGGGTAATTCCGCCAACGGCTCCTTTGATGAAGTCCGCCTCTATAATATCGTGCAGAATCAGACCCAGGTCGCTGCCGACATGAATGCGACTCACCCGTGTAGTGGTCAGCTCGACCATATCGAGATCGAGCACGATGGTACCGCTCTGACCTGCAACGCCGAAACGATCAACTTCCGTGCCTGTGTTGACAGTGGCTGCACCACGCTCTATTCCGGTGACGTCAGTGTGACTCTCTCGCCCACCGGCTGGGATGGCGGCGACAGCAAGACTATCAGCGGCGGGTCAGCCAGTTTCGATCTGCGTCACAATACCGCCGGCACTGTCACACTCGATATTGCAAGCTCATCTCCCTCGACGACAAATCCGCCGGTGTGCGTGAATACGGCAGATGGTACCAGTAGTTGCGATCTCACATTCTATGACACGGGTTTTCTCATTGATGTACCGACCCAGACTTCTTGCCAGACCTCGGGCGATCTGACTATCAGTGCCGTACGGACAGACGAGACGACCCAGAAATGTGTCCCGGCGTTTTCAAGCACCACCAAAAACCTCAAGCTCTGGGCAACTTACTCGGATCCGGCCAGCGGGACACAAAACGTCACCCTGACTCATGCAACCAATGATTATACACTCCCTGCCACCGAACCCGGCGCGACCAACGTGCCGGTCCAGTTCGATGCCAATGCCGATGCCACTTACAACCTGACCTATCCCGATGCCGGGCAACTGGTATTGAACGCCCGATACGATGGCACCGGCGACGAGGCCGGGCTGGTCATGCTGGGCAACGATACCTATGTCACCAAGCCGGCCCGGCTGTATGTCTACAGTGATGATACCAACGCCGTTTGCCCCAGTGGTGATGCCACTTGCTCGCTTTACACTGCTGCCGGTAACAATTTTAATCTGAAAGTTCGCGGGGCCTGTGCTGACACTTCGCTTACACCCAACTTCCGGCTGAATAATATCAGCCTGGGTCACAATCTTGTTGCACCGGCGGGCGGTGTTACGGGGTCAATCAATGTCAACAATTTCGACATCACCGCCGCTGACGGTGGCGAGCATCTGATCAACAACCAGACAGTGTCCGAGGTCGGGGTATTTACCTTTACCGCCAGCCTCGGCGTCGGGGTCAGCTATTTTGGTGAAACCACGATCGGTAACGCTGCGCTCAATACCAGCGCGAATATCGGCCGCTTCAGCCCGCATCATTTTGATCTCGCCGCCACCGAGGCCTGTAACGGGACATTCACCTATTCCGGCCAGCCTTTTACTGTGACGCTGGATTCATTGAACCTGGGCGGGAACCCGACACGCAATTACCGCGACGGATTCGTGCGCGACCCGGTGATCTCCGATGCCGGAGACACGACCAACTTCACCAACAATACGCTGGATACCACCTATTTCACGACTAACGACGGAATCGGCGTGCGCAATGATATAACCTATACCTTCCCGAACAAAGAAACCGCCCCGTTATCCATTACCCAGCTGCGCGCCACCGACGGTGACGGGATCAGCTCGAGCGGGTATACGGAGGGCCAGGTCAATATCCGCAGCGGACGGATTGCACTGGACAACGCCTACGGCTCGGAGCTGGCTGACCTGCAGGTGCCGATGTTTGCCCAGTACTACGACGGCAGTAATTTTGTTACCAACACCCTCGATGTCTGTGATAACGGCGTCACCATCTCGTTGCTGAATCCTACCGATACCGTCAGTGTCGACGATGGCGATACGCGCGGCGAGACCTGCGTGCAGGACATTGGCAACCCAGGCAACAACAGTGGTACAGACGGCTGTGCGGTTGCCGCGTCGGATACGGATATCCAGTATACGGACACCCCCGATGACGGCGTCTACACGCTTTATCTCAAGGCCCCCGACACCGACGCCGGGTTCGATCCCGCCAATCCGATCTACGGTAACGTCACCGTGCGTGGCAACGCACCCGGTTATCTGCAATTCGACTGGGATGGCGACGGCAGCGAGGAAGACCCCGAAGCCACCGCCACCTTCGGCCGCTATCGCGGCGATGACCGGATCATCTACTGGCGGGAAAGATTCCAGTAAAACGATTCACCACCAAGACACGAAGGCACAAAGAATAAATAGAATTCGATTGGTGTTCGCAGACGCATGCCCGATAAAGCGTTAGCGTTAGCGGTATCGGGCATCCTGGAAAGTGCCGGACACCGCTATCGCTATGTCCGACTTACCTGAATATTTTAAAAATATTTTCTTCGTGTCTTGGTGTCTTCGTGGTTCAGCTCTTTAATCGCTTTTATAAATTCAGCTCTTTGATCTTGCGGGTGAGGGTGTTGCGGCCCCAGCCGAGCAGTTTCGCGGCGTCCTGCCGTCGGCCGCCGGTTTTTTTCAGGGCGGTTTCGATCATTACCCGTTCGAATTGCGGCATGGCCTGATCGAGGATCGCGGTATGGCCCTGGG
>JAXHTI010000113.1:0-8122 GCA_034190045.1 Pseudomonadota bacterium | reverse complement strand
ATGTGAAGCTGGGGCAAAACGCCACCACGCTCTCCGGCGGCGAGGCGCAGCGGGTCAAGCTGGCGCGCGAACTGTCCAAACGCGATACCGGTAATACACTGTACATTCTGGATGAACCCACGACCGGGCTGCACTTTTACGATATCGAGCAACTGCTGGCGGTATTGCACCGCCTGCGCGATCACGGCAATACCATTGTGATCATCGAGCACAACCTGGACGTGATCAAAACCGCCGACTGGATCATCGACATGGGCCCCGAAGGCGGTAACAAAGGTGGCCAGCTGGTCTGCGCCGGCACCCCCGAAGAAGTCGCCGAACATGGCAGCTCACATACCGGCCGCTATCTCAAACCGGTGCTCGAAGCCCAGCAAAAACGTCGCAAGAAACGGGCGTGAGGGCGTGAGGGCGTGAGGGCGTGAGGATACTAAATGGTGCGCAGGATGCATGCTACCTGCCAGGAAACCTCTCGCAGAGACGCAGAGCGCGCGGAGAATAACAATTTCAACTTCTTTGCGTCGTGGCGTCTCTGCGAGAAGTCAGTTTTTTTCATTCTACGGCACAGTCGGTTGTGTCTCGCCACCTAAGGCGGCGCTTATCAGAGTTTAATGGCTCGATGTGGTTGGGCTTCGCTGCTCTCGGTGTTTCGGTGGTTAGCTGTGAACCCGACAAACCGGATCTGACAAACTGGCAATCAAGTTCTATGCTCTGGGTATGGTATTAAGAGATATCCTGTCGGGACTGACTATTCTGCTAATGGCAAATGCTGTCTTTGCGGCCGAGCCGACCGCGGAGCAGTTGCGCTGGCTGGAGAGTGACGAGCTGGCGCCGCCCGAGTTCCAGGTCAATACGGGCGAGCTCGAGTTTCTGGCTACCCCGCCGGACAAACCGGTCCCCCATTCCGACAATACCTTCTGGATCACGCCTACCACGCTGGAAGACGGCTGGCTCAGGCTGCGCCAGTGTCATGAAAACCTGGACCCGGTGCCGGAACTGGAAGTGACCTACCAGTACAAACAGATGCGTGATCTGAAAATCGTGGAAAGCAAGAACATCCGTTATGCAGAGGTGGTGGCGAATACGGTGCAGATGACCGATTTGCAACGCGGCAACCGCCTGTGTGTCGAGGCGCGCATTCGGGTCCTCTACCCGGAAAACGGCCATTACAAACTGGTCAACGGGCCCTATCATCGACGTTTTCTCGACGGCTATTATCCCTATCATGTGACGCTCCGGATCCATTATCCCGCCGAACAACTGAAGCCGGTTTCGATCCTGCCCGAAGCACGCCCTGGTCTGTCAATACAACGTCACACGGGAAAGTTAACCATTGAAGCGTGGTTCGAGGGACGCCTGATGACCGAAGTTATCTTTAACCGCCATGACTAATCTGCCCCTGCTATCTGCAAACTGTCACCGATCTTGAGTTGCAGATGTTCGCGAACACTCTCGCTGTCCATTGCCAGCTCCACCAGCCCCGAGGAATTGCGATACCAGAACGGCCGTCCTTTTTCGGCCACGGAAAAAGTGCGCGCGTAATAGAGTTTCTGCTCACCGAGCAGTAACTGCTGATCGCTGCTGAGCGTGTCAGCACGGATGCCGGTCATGGCGTTACCGTAATGATCGAAATAGATAATCTCGTACAGGTCCGACGGCCAGTCGAGGCTTAACAGGTCGGTAACAGAAATCCGTTCAGCCTCGGGTATCTGACCCCGGGCCAGTTGTGCCGCGACCGGTGCAAACAGATCACGACCATGGAAGGAGTCGGACAGTTGCGACGGACGCCAGGTAATCGCCCAGACCTCGACTTCCCCGGCCAGTTTGATCACTGTGTTGAACAGTGTATTGCCGGGACCGACAAACCAGCGATTGTCGGCGCGCACAATCACCGGCCGCCGATCGGGATGTCCGACTCCCGGATCCACCACCGAGAGAAACACCGATTCTTCCGGGAAAGAGGCACTGACCGCGGCCAGCAAATAAGCCGCGGCATGATGATTGAATACCGGGGCATCGTGCATCAGATCGACCACCGGCACATTCGGCGCATGGCTGGCCAGCACGCCTTTCATCTGCCCGACATAGGGCCCTTCATAGCCAAAATCAGTGAATAAAACAATCATCCCTATCTCCATTCACCCGAGCAGTGAAGTTTCCACCACCTACTGTTGAGGGTCTGTGTAACACCGAACACAGCGATTGACAGTGAACTCACTGAATTGATTTTCGGTTGTTTCGGTGCTGTTCAGTGTATTCGGTGGTTCCCGTTGTGTATCGATACAGCGGCACAAACAAAAAAGCCGGGCATTGCCCGGCTTTTTCTCTGAAGCTGAACCGTGGTTCAGGCTTCGGCGTTTTCGGTCGCGGTTTCTTCGGCAGAAGCTTCCGGTGCCGGGCGATCAACCAGCTCGACATAGGCCATCGGTGCGTTATCGCCACTGCGGAAACCACATTTGAGGATACGCAGATAACCACCGGGACGATTCTGGTAACGCGGCCCCAGTTCGTTGAACAGCTTGGTAACCGCCTCACGATCACGCAGACGATTGAACGCCAGACGACGATTGGCCACGTTGTCTTTCTTGGCCAGGGTGATCAACGGTTCAACCGTACGACGCAGTTCCTTGGCCTTGGGCAAGGTGGTGCGGATCAATTCATTGTGGAACAGGGAAGCCGACATATTGCGGTACATCGCCTTGCGATGCGGGCTATTCCGGTTGAGTTTTCGACCACTTTGACGGTGACGCATTGTTCTAAATCCTGAATTCGATTCGTTAAACGATCAGAAGCCTGGTTCAGGCTTCTTTGTCCTTGAGACTTGCCGGCGGCCAGTTTTCCAGACGCATACCCAGTGATAATCCACGGGAAGCCAGCACGTCCTTGATTTCGGTCAGGGACTTCTTGCCCAGGTTCGGCGTTTTCAGCAGTTCCACTTCGGTGCGCTGAATCAGATCACCGATGTAGTAAATCTGTTCTGCCTTGAGGCAGTTGGCCGAACGGACAGTCAGTTCCAGATCGTCGACCGGGCGCAGCAGGATCGGATCGATTTCCGGTTCCTGTTCAGCCGGCGTGGTTTCTTCACGGCCACGCAGATCGACAAAGGCAGACAACTGATCCTGCATAATGGTCGCCGCGCCACGAATCGCCTCTTCCGGATCGATCGTGCCGTTGGTTTCCAGCTCGATAATCAGTTTGTCCAGGTCGGTGCGCTGTTCAACACGCGCACTGTCGACCAGGTAGGAAACACGTTGAATCGGGCTGAAACTGGCATCCAGCTGCAGACGGCCGATGGGACGTTCTTCCTCTTCTTCGTCACCCCGGTTGTTCGCAGCTTCGTAACCGCGACCACGGGTGATTTTCAGAGTCATGTTCAGTTCGCCTTCCTTGGTCAGGTTGGCGATCACATGCTCCGGATTGATCAGATCCACGTTTTGCACCAGCTGAATATCAGCGGCAGTCACCTGCCCTGGCCCCTTCTTGTTCAGGGTCAGAGTTGCTTCGGCATCGCCTTCCATACGCAGGGCAACACCCTTGAGGTTCAGCAGGATATCAACGACATCTTCCTGGACACCTTCAATGGTGGTGTATTCATGCAGAACGCCTTCGATTTCCACTTCGGTAATGGCAGCGCCGGTCATCGAAGACAGCAGGATGCGGCGCAGTGCATTACCCAGTGTATGGCCAAAACCACGCTCGAGTGGCTCGAGAGTGACCTTGGCATGGGTATCGCTGATTTGCTGAATATCAACAATTCGCGGTGTCAGAAAATCTGATACTGAGGCCGTCATCTATGTCCTCTCAATTTAATATTCCAAAAGTCCCTGAGTCCTGCTCGAGCTGATTACTTGGAGTACAGCTCGATGACCAGATGTTCTTTGATGTCGGTCGGCAATTCGCTGCGTTCCGGTACATTCTTGAAGGTGCCGGTCAGCTTGTCGGTGTCAACTTCCAGCCATTCGGCGATGCCGCGATTTTGCGCAGCTTCACTGGCACCCTTGATGCGCAGCTGGTTGCGCGCTTTTTCGGACACGGCAATTACATCACCGGCCTGAATCTGCATGGACGGAATGTTCACCTTGCGACCGTTCACGGTGATGGCATTGTGGCGCACCAGCTGACGTGCTTCGGAGCGCGAGGCACCGAAACCCATGCGGAAAACAACGTTATCCAGACGGGATTCGAGCAACTGCAACAGGTTGTCGCCGGTGGAACCTTTGCGACGGTCCGCTTCCTTGTAATAACCACGGAACTGTTTTTCCATAATGCCGTAGGCACGACGCATCTTCTGCTTTTCACGCAGCTGGGTGGCGTAATCAGACAGACGACCACGGCGCTGTCCGTGCTGCCCCGGCGGAAACGGGCGATTTTCGATCGGGCATTTGCTGCTGTAGCATTTCTCGCCCTTCAGAAACAGTTTCTCGCCTTCGCGGCGGCACAGGCGGCATTTAGAACCAATATATTTAGCCAAGGTATTTCTCCCGCTTACACGCGACGTTTCTTCGGAGGACGGCACCCGTTATGGGGGATGGGTGTCACGTCTGCGATGTTGGTGATACGAAAGCCTTTTGCATTCAATGCACGTACGGCGGATTCGCGTCCCGGGCCCGGGCCTTTGACCCAGACTTCCAGATTTTTCATGCCATATTCCTGGGCCATTTCGCCACAACGTTCGGCAGCAACCTGGGCGGCAAACGGCGTGCTCTTGCGTGAACCGCGGAAGCCGGAGCCACCGGCAGTCGCCCAGCACAGCGCGTTGCCCTGACGATCGGAGATAGTCACAATCGTGTTGTTAAATGATGCATGGATGTGAGCAATCCCATCCGAGACATCGCGTTTGACTTTCTTACGTGTACGACCAGCTTTGGTTGCCATATTCCAGTAAACCTATTTAATAGAACTTATTTTCTAATCGGCTTGCGCGGGCCCTTGCGGGTACGGGCATTTGTCCGGGTGCGTTGGCCGCGCAGCGGCAGGCCACGGCGATGACGGATGCCGCGATAGCAGCCCAGATCCATCAGGCGCTTGATATTCATGGATATTTCGCGGCGCAGATCGCCTTCCACGCTGAACTTGGCGACCTCGTTACGCAGGCTTTCGACCGCGTTATCATCCAGGTCACGAATCTTGGTGCTCGGATCGATGCCGGCGCCTTCGCAAATCAGCCGGGCGCGGGTGCGACCGATGCCGTAAATCGACGTCAGTGCGATATCCGCATGTTTGTTCACCGGAATGTTGATGCCTGCAATACGGGCCATCTAGCCTTACTCCTAAACGTTCAAATCTTTATTTAACAATGCCAACCGGGGCCTTGCGAAACGGGCAATTTTAATCGCTAACTGCCTGCCCTAGCAAGGCTTTTTCCGTCTTTTGTGCCGCGCCGGCTCAGCCCTGACGCTGCTTGTGGCGCGGATCGGTGCAGATCACCCGGATCACGCCATTGCGCTTGATGATCTTGCAGTTCCGGCACATTTTCTTGACTGATGCACGCACTTTCATCGCAGTCTCTCCAAATTCCAGTTCAGCTCGGGCCGCCCTTCAGGCTGGATATTCAGCCGTCGACGCGGGATACAGAGGTCTTTCACTCATGGCCCCCGAGGGGACCCACTACGGTGCGGCCGGGGTGTTATTCCCTGCCTGCAACCAGGTTATTCAGCGCAGCATGCCCGAGGGGCCCTGGCCCTTCAGGTTGGCCTTTTTCATCAGGCTCTCGTACTGATGCGACATCAGCAGCGCCTGGGTCTGGGCCATGAAGTCCATCACGACCACGACCACGATCAGCAGCGAGGTACCGCCAAAGTAGAACGGGACCCCCCAGGCCAGAATCAAAAATTCCGGCAACAGGCAGACGGCAGTGATATAGACCGCGCCTACCAGGGTCAGGCGGCCGAGAATCGTGTCGATATAACGGGCCGTCTGCTCACCCGGGCGAATTCCCGGTACAAAAGCACCGGAACGCTTCAGGTTGTCTGCTGTTTCTTTCGGGTTAAACATCAACGCCGTATAGAAGAAACAGAAGAAAATAATCGCCACGGCATACAGCAGCACATACAGCGGCTGACCCGGTGACAACATGGTGGAGATATCCTGCAGGATACCTGTTGCCCCTTCGGCACCACCTCCGAACCACCCCAGCAGGGTGGACGGAAACAGAATAATGCTGGACGCGAAGATCGGCGGGATAACCCCGGCCATGTTGATCTTCAGCGGCAAATGGCTGCTCTGCGCCGCATACATTTTGCGTCCCTGTTGCCGCTTGGCGTAGTTCACGGTAATGCGTCGCTGGCCACGTTCCATGAAGACCACAAATGCAGTCACACCGATCGCCAGGGCGAACAGCACCAGGATCTTGCCGTAAGCCAGGTCACCGGTGCGCCCCATTTCCATGGTCGTACCCAGTGCCGTGGGCAGCCCGGCCACGATGCCGGCGAAAATAATCAACGAGATACCGTTGCCGATACCACGCTCGGTAATCTGTTCACCCAGCCACATCAGGAACATCGTGCCGGTTACCAGCGTCACCACGGTCGTAAAGAAGAACGTGTTGCTGTCGATGATAACCAGTCCTTCCTGGCGGGACAGCGCGACCGCCACACCCAGCGCCTGGAACGTGGCCAGCCCCAGTGTCGCCATGCGGGTATACTGGGTAATCTTGCGCTTGCCGGCCGCGCCTTCCTTGCTCAGCTGCTCGAGCTTGGGATGCACCTTGGTCAACAGCTGCATGATGATCGACGCCGAGATATACGGCATGATCCCCAGGGCAAACAGTGACAGGCGCTCCAGCGCACCGCCCGAGAACATGTTGAACATGTCCAGAATGGTACCGCGCTGTTGCTCGACCATTTCGGCCAGAGTACCGGGGTCAATCCCCGGCACAGTAATAAACGAACCGATGCGGAACACCAACAGGGCACCGAGCACGAACAACAAACGCTGCCTCAGCTCGGTAAACTTGCCCCCGGCCATGGCATTGGCCACTCCCTGTTTCGATGCACCCATCCTGAAACTTACTCTTCGACCTTGCCGCCAGCGGCTTCAATCGCTTCCCGGGCACCTTTGGTCACACGAATCCCCTTGAGGGTGACGGCCTTCTCCAGCTTGCCGGAAGCCATCACCTTGACCCGCTGGATTTCCTTGCTGATCAGGTTGGCCTTCTGCAGCGCGGCCAGGTCGATGACGTCCGCCTCGATCTTGTTCAGTTCGTGCAGGCGAATCTCGTCAGTCACCTGGGCCATGCGCGAGGTGAAACCGACCTTCGGCAGACGGCGCTGCAACGGCATCTGACCGCCTTCGAAACCCACCTTGGTGAAGCCACCGGAACGGGACTTCTGGCCCTTGTGGCCGCGACCACCGGTCTTGCCCAGACCGGAGCCAATGCCACGACCACGGCGCTTGGCCGGTTTTCTGGAACCGGGAGTCGGTTTGAGGCTATTCAGATACATACTCAATTCTCCTCGACCTTAACCATGTAGTTGATCTTGTTGATCATCCCACGGGTACAGGGTGTGTCTTCCACTTCTACTGTCTGGTGCATGCGCCGCAGGCCCAGCCCGGTGACGGTCGCTTTGTGCGACGCCTGGCGTTTGTTCATGCTGCGTACCAGCGTTACCTTGATAGTCTTGTCAGCCATGGTGTTATTCCACAATTTCCTTGACACTCTTGCCGCGCTTGGCCGCAACAGACTCGGGTGAAGACATACTCTTGAGTCCGTTAATGGTCGCGCGCACAACATTGATCGGATTGTTGCTGCCAATGCACTTGGCCAGTACGTTATGCACACCAACAACATCGAAAACGGCACGCATCGGACCGCCGGCAATAACACCGGTACCATCAGAGGCCGGCTGCATGTAGACCTTGGCGGCACCGTGCTCGGCATTAATCGGATACTGCAGGGTATGATTGTTCAACGGCACCTTGACCATGTTCTTACGCGCGTTTTCCATGGCCTTTTGAATAGCGACCGGCACCTCACGTGCCTTGCCACGACCGAATCCAACCCGTCCGTTACCGTCGCCGACAACTGTCAGGGCCGAGAAACCGAAAATCCGGCCGCCTTTTACCACTTTGGCAACACGGCGGATACCGACCAGGCGTTCCTGTAAGTCTTCAGCGTTCTGTTCTT
>JAXHTI010000112.1:0-8162 GCA_034190045.1 Pseudomonadota bacterium | reverse complement strand
GCCTCGATCAGAAACAGCTTAAGAATCTGCCGGCCCGAGGCGCCCAGCGCCTTGAGCAGGCCGATTTCGGTGGTGCGTTGCGAGACCGCCACCAGCATCACGTTCATGATCAGGATCCCGGCCACGGCCAGGCTGATGGCGGCGATACCGCCCACCGCGTAGGTCAGCGCGCCGAGGATCTTGTCGAAGGTCTCCAGCACCGCATCCTGGGTGATGACCGTGACATCCTTCTCGCCCTGGTGGCGCTCCATCAGGGTCTGCTCGACCGACTCGATGACATCAGGGATGGCGCTACGGGATTTGGCCTCGATCAGGATGCGAAACAGCGAGGGCACATTGAACAGTGCCTGTGCCGAGGCGACCGGAATGATCGCCACCTCGTCGGCATTAATACCAATGGAGGTGCCCTGTTCGGCCAGCACGCCAATCACCCGAAAGCGGCGATCGCCGAGGCGGATCCACTGGCCGAGCGCAGCGCGGGGGCCGAAGATCTCATCACGAACGGTGGCGCCGATGACGCACACCGGGCTGCCGCGCTCCCACTCCTCCTCGGGCAGGAACTGGCCGCGGGACAGCTCCCAGTGGCGCAGGGCCAGCATCTGGTGGGTGGTGCCCCAGACCGTAACCTCGCGCTTGCGGCTCTGCCAGTTGAATTCGGCGCCGCCGACGGCCAGTGGGGCGATGCGCCGAATTCGCGGATCCCGGCTCAGGGCCCGGGCGTCGGCCAAGGTCAGATCCCGCGGGGTGATGCCGGTAATGGTACCCAGTCCGCTGCCGGTGGTCTCACTGCGTCCCGGCAGGACGATGATCAGGTTGGTGCCCAGCGAGGCGAACTGGCCGCGCACATACTGGCGTGCCGCCTCGCCCAGCGAAGTGAGCATTAACACCGCGGAGACGCCGATGGCCATGGCCAGCAGCATCAGCAGGGTGCGGCTGCGATAGCCCCGCAGCGCCTGCCAGCCAAACTGGACGACATCACGCCACAGCATCGATCACCCCTTCGACCGGTCGGTGTGGATACGTCCGTCGACCATTTTCAGATGGCGCCGGGCCCGGTCGCCGATCTCCGGATCATGGGTGACCACGATCAGCGAAATCCCCTCACGGTTAAGTTTTTCCAGGGTCTCGATCACCTCCTGGCCCGAGTGGCGGTCCAGGTTGCCGGTGGGCTCGTCGGCCAGCAGCACCGCCGGGCGGGTGATGGTGGCCCGGGCGATGGCAACCCGCTGGCGCTGGCCGCCGGAGAGCTGGTCCGGTTTGTGATGGGCGCGATCCTGCAGATGCAATGCCTCCAGCGCGGCTTCGACGCGTTTATGACGCTCGTCCGGTGTGGTGCCGGCCAGCACCAGCGGCAGTTCGATGTTCTGTGCGGCGGTCAGGCGCGGCACCAGGTGAAAGGCCTGGAACACGAAGCCGATTTTCCGGTTGCGCACTGTCGCCTGCTGACGCTCGTCCAGCTCGGTGACATTGGTGCCGTTGAGCAGGTAATCGCCGTGGCTGGGGCGATCCAGCAGACCGATGATATTCAGCAGGGTCGATTTGCCCGAGCCAGAAGGCCCCATGACCGACAGATATTCACCCGGCTCCACGCGCAGATTGATGTCATCCAGCGCGTGTACGGTCTGATCGCCGACCTGGAAATCACGGCAGATGGCTTTCAGTTCGATCATGGTTCGTTGCCGTTTTGCTCCGCTTTGACCGGCACGCCGTCGGCCAGCTCCTCGCGGCCGATGGACAGCACGATGCGATCCCCGGCCTGCAGTCCTTCGAGAATTTCGGTGTGCTGCCAGTTACTGAGCCCGGTTTTGACCGCGCGGGCCTCGATGGTGCCGCTGTCACTGTCATACACATAAACCCGCAGACCCTCGAGCAAGGCTTCGGTGGGAATGCGCAGGGTATCGGGGTGTTGCTCCAGAATGACCTCGATGTCAGCGCTGTAGCCGGGCAGCAGTGCCAGGTCCGCGTGCTTTTCCAGTCCGGCGAAATTGACCTCCACATCCACGGTACGGGCCTGTTTCTCCACGTCCAGCACGTAAGGGGCGATCCGCCGCACCGTGCCCTGGAAATAGGTCTTGCTGAACGCATCCAGCAGGATGCGGGCAGTCATCCCCGGGCGGATCTCCGGCGCATCGACCTCGTCGATGGGCGCCGAGACATACAGGCAGGTGGTGTCGATCAGATCGACGGCCGGCGGGGTGGGAATTCCGATCGGCGAGGGGGTGACGAACTCGCCGACCTCGCCATTGACCTCGGCCACTGTCCCCTCGAACGGGGCCTGCAAGCGGGTTCGCATCAGCGCGGCTTCAGCCACGCCCAGTTGCGAGCGACTGACATCCACTGTGGCGCGGGCCGCCTCGCAACCCGCGGCCCGGGCCTGCGCGGTACTTTCGGCCTGGTCGGCGCTCTCCTCGGAAGCCAGCCCTTTCTTGTGCAGCCGGTTCAGCCGGTTGGCCTCGCGCCGGGCCGCATCGGCCTGCACGCAGGCCTCGGTGGCCCGGGCCTGGTTGGAACGGATCTGGCTTTGGGCCAGATCCCGCTCGGCGCGCAGATCATCGTTCCAGATTTCAAACAGCAGCTCGCCCTGTTTGACCGTGTCACCCTCCTTGACCGGTAACGTGGCGATCTGCCCGCCGATGGACGGGGAGAGCCTGGCGCGACGGCAGGCCATCAGGGTACCGGCCCGGGTGTTGGTCACGGTGCGCTCTACTTCGCCCTGTTGCACCTCGGTGAGTATTACGCTCACCGGTTTGGGCCGTTTGAACCAGAACACCGTCACCACCAGCGCGATTATGATTACCGCAATGATTGCGCCGGTTCGTTGCCGACCAGTCATGTTGGATCTCCCGTTGTTTTATTCGATTATGCGGTGTTTTTGCCGCCGCGGCCAAGGCCGATCATGCTAGAGTAATCCGCGCAATTCATTTAGTGAATAAAACGGTCAACAAATTGTTTTTTAAATCTCTGTCCAGCTGGCGCAGTGCGTTTGAGGTCTATGCCAAACCTCAGGCGATTGCCATGTTGTTTCTCGGCTTCTCTGCCGGGTTGCCGCTGCTGATGATCTTCTCGTCGCTGTCATTGTGGTTGCGAGAGGCGGGCATCGAGCGCGGTGCCGTCACCTATTTCAGCTGGGCGGCACTGGCCTATTCGTTCAAGTTTGTCTGGGCGCCGCTGTTGGACAAGCTGCCTTTGCCCGGGTTGTATCGTTTGCTCGGACGTCGGCGCAGCTGGTTGCTGGTAGCGCAACTGGCGATCATGGCCTCGATTATTCTCATGGCAATGACTGATCCCCGGCAGGACCTTACGTTCATGGCCGTCGCCACGGTATTGCTGGGCTTGTCGGCGGCCAGCCAGGATATCGTGATCGACGCTTATCGTATCGAATCGGCGGAACAACGGATGCAGGCCGCGCTGGCCGCCATGTACATTGCAGGTTACCGAGTGGGCATGGTTGTTGCCGGTGCCGGGGTTTTGTATCTGGCCAGCTGGCTTGGTAGTACAAGGGAAAACTACCTTTATGATGCCTGGGGACTGGCCTATCTGGGCATGGCATTGCTGATGCTGGTGGGTGTGATGACCACTTTGTTGATTAAAGAACCCGAACCCAACCGTCAGCGTGAAGCCTATCTGCATAGCGGACGCGATTATCTGCGCTTTGTGTTGTTGTTTGTCGCCGTAACCGCGGTATTTATCCTTAGCATTTTGAAACTGGGCGTGGCCGGTGCTATCAGTGAGGGATTGCGAAACTCATTGGGATTCAATGGCGTGCTGGCCGCTTTCATTGGACAGGCCGTGCAGATTGGTATTGCCCTGATACTGGCTGCCACCACCGCCTATATGCTGATTCTGGTCCATGCAGTCAATCGTCAGATGGTGCGCTCAACCTATATAGAACCAGTGGTCGATTTTTTTCGACGCTATGCCAAGCTGGCGATATGGATCCTGTTACTGGTTGGCTTCTATCGTATTTCCGATATCGTGCTCGGCGTGATCTCCAATGTGTTCTATTTTGATATGGGATACTCAAAAGAACAGGTTGCCGCAGTAATTAAAGTATTCGGTGTTGTTGTCAGTTTGGTCGGTGCCTTCCTTGGAGGGTTACTGACCACTCGCTTTGGCATTATGCGTATGTTGCTGGTCGGTGCGATCCTGTCGGCCGGTACTAACTTGTTATTCATGCTGCTAGCCACTATGGAACCAAATATGACCATGCTATCTCTGGTTGTCGCGGCGGACAACCTGTGCGCCGGGCTGGCCAGTGCCGCCTTCGTGGCCTATCTATCGAGCCTGACCAGCATCTCCTTCACTGCCGTACAGTACGCGATCTTCAGTTCACTGATGACGCTGTTTCCCAAGGTACTGGGCGGATACTCGGGCGGCATGGTCGAGAGCCTGGGTTATCCCGGATTCTTTTTACTGACCGCCTTGCTTGGTCTGCCGGTGATTGGCCTGATCCTGTTATTGATGCGCCGTGAGGCGACCCGGGTATGAGCGCGGAGTTTTCCTGGATAGCCGCCTTTGTGGTTGGCCTGATGGGCGGTGTTCACTGTGTCGGTATGTGCGGCGGTATTGTCGGCGCGTTGACCTTTGGTTTACCGCAACCCCTGTCCCGTGGTCGGCTGCTCGCGTTTCAGCTGAACTATAACCTCGGGCGCATCATCAGTTATACCCTGGGCGGTATTCTGCTCGGCGGGCTCAGCGCGCTGGCGGACAACCTGCTGGTGATGCATCACTATCAGAGCGTCTTGCAGGTGATCGCCGGGCTGTTCATGCTGGCCATGGGCCTGTATATCGCCGGCTGGTGGCAGGGCCTGCGGCATGTCGAAAACGGTGGACGAATTATCTGGCGATACATCGAGCCACTGGGCAGGAAATTGATGCCGGTGACCCATCCGGCCCAGGCGCTGTTGCTGGGGCTGGTGTGGGGCTGGCTGCCCTGCGGGCTGGTGTACAGCGTGTTGATCTGGTCTATCGCCAGCGGCAGCGCAGTGGAGGGCGGTTTGCTGATGCTGAGCTTCGGGCTGGGGACCCTGCCCAACCTGTTGTTGATGGGCATGTTTGCCGCCAGCCTGCAGCGTTTTGTACGCTACCCGCTGGTACGCTATCTGGCCGGCGCACTGGTCATGGCGTTTGGCCTGGTCTCCCTGTACCTGGCCTGGCAGCCGCTACCCGCCTGAGGCATTTGTCAGCCAGTGAGTCACATCCCTGTGACGAGTCAGCCGGCTCGTCGGGCGAGTAAGATCGATCGGGTTATTCGGTGAAAAACTGTTTTTCGAATTCAAAGGTGTGACTCTGCCGGCTGCCTTCGGGTTTGACCCGGACAGTAAAGTTGAGCGTGTCGCGATGAGCGACCGGAAAGTCACTGACATAGTAGATCGCGTCACCTTCACGGATCTCTTGCATCGTCAGGTTCTGCTTGTGGCCGGTCAGCATGCCACTGGTGACCTTGAGTTCGGCAGGGACCGCCTGGTTATTGCTTTGACGGATGATCGAAATGTTGATCATCGCCCGGCTACCGCTGCGCTGGATGTCGTACTCCCTTGCCACATCGGGATTGAGCATGTCGGTAGTCAGGGTGTTGTAATGGACCACATAATCGCCGAAGCGCTTGGCCTGTTCCGCACTGGCCGTTGCCGGGTGAAAACTGCAGACCAGCAGCAGGGATGTGAGTGACCATTTAAGCAGAGATCCCATTGTGCGCCTCCTCATTGTTGTGTTGTTCTCTGTCTAAATATAGACGAGAAAACGGCTTGTCACCGTCTTGACAGACGATTTTCAACGGTTACAGATTGTGGCGGTGGAGCTGCCGGCAAGGGGCTTGTGGCTAGCGGTTCTGTAACCGGTAGAGGGCCACTTCGCCCATGAGGTTGGGCAACATCCGGGCGGTGACGCTGGGCTTGTGATCCCGGTCGACCACGATGCGTTGTACCACCCGCAGGTTCATATCCTGGCACAGCTGTTCGAAGTCGTGAATGGTGCACATGTGGATATTGGGCGTGTTGTACCAGGTGTCGGGTAATGACGGCGTCACCGGCATACGTCCGTAGAAAAGTTCCATCCGGCAACGCCAGTGTCCGAAGTTGGGGAAAGTGATAATGGCCTCGGAACCGATGCGTAGCATCTCGTCGATCAGTTTGTCCGGGTAGCGTACCGCCTGCAGCGTTTCACTCATAACGACATAATCGAACGAATCGGATTCGATTTCAGACAGGCCGGCGTCCAGATCGGTTTGAATAACATTGATGTTGTTGGCAATGGCCTTGACGATCTTGTCCTGATCGATTTCCAGGCCATAACCGGTCGCCTCGCGCTGTTCATGCAAGTGACGCAACAGGGTCCCGTCGCCACAACCGAGATCCAGAACGTGGGACCCGGGGCGGATCCAGTCGGCAATCATGCGCAGCTCGGAACGTAATGGCTTCATTGGTCGTTCCCCTGTTCCACCCGGTTCATATAGGTGCGCAGCGCATCCATATAGTCATCGATAGGCATCAGGAACGCATCGTGACCATGATGCGCGGTGATCTCGGAATAACTGACATTCTTGCGGCCTTTGACCAGGGCCTTGACGATCTCGCGCGAGCGTTCCGGTGCAAAGCGCCAGTCACCGGTAAAGGAGGCGACGAAAAACTCGGCCTGGCTGTTGGCCAGGGCGGCGGCCAGGTCATCGTCGTAGTCCTTGGCCGGATCGAAGTAATCGAGCACCTTGGTCATTAACAGGTAGGTATTGGCATCGAATTTCTCGACGAACGATTTGCCCTGATAACGCAGATAGCTTTCCACCTGAAACTCGACATCGAAACCGAAGTTGATGGTTCCCTCACGCAACTCGCGGCCAAACTTGGCGCGCATGGATAGATCGGACAAATAGGTAATATGCCCGAGCATGCGCGCAATCATCAGTCCGCGGCGCGGGATGGTGTTGTAGTCGTAATAGCGCCCTTCATGAAAATCCGGATCGGACATGATGGCCTGGCGGGCGATTTCGTTGAAGCCGATGTTCTGTGCCGAAAGCTTGGGTGCGCCGGCAATCACGATGCTATGACGCAGGCGATCCGGGTAATCGATGGCCCATTGCAGGGCCTGCATGCCGCCTAGGCTGCCGCCGGCGACCGCCGCCCATTGTTCGATGCCCAGGTGATCGGCCAGCAGCGCCTGGCTGCGTACCCAGTCGCTGACGGTGACGATGGGAAAATCGGGACCATAGGCCTTGCCGGTGTCGGGGTTGGTGCTCATGGGGCCGGTAGTGCCCTTGCAGCCACCCAGGTTGTTGGGCGCAACCACGAAGAACCGATTGGTATCGATAGGCTTGCCCGGACCGATGCAGGTGTCCCACCAGCCCGGTTTGCGTTCTTCCATGCTGTGATAGCCGGCGGCATGGTGATCGCCGCTCAGGGCATGACAGATCAGAATGGCATTATTCTTCTGCGCGTTGAGTTGCCCGTAGGTTTCATACACCATTTCAAAGCCGGGCAGCGACCGACCGCAATCGAGATCGATGGGGGCGTCGTAGACCAGCTTTTGCGGGGTGACCAGACCGACGGAATCGGCGGGGATTGTATCGGGCATCGGCTAACTGTCGTCGTGACCTGATTGATCAACAAGACAGCAAGTCTAAGTGACAGGTCGCCATCGGTGCAAGCGGCGGGGCCGCTTCGTTCAGGCGACCTGGGCGGTGTCCTGCTCCATAAAGGATTCCAGCGGCCGGTTCAGGGTTTCCATCAGCAGGTTGATATCCGCCAGCTGGACGTTGAGCGCCTCGGCGGTTTTTTCCAGCTCCTGAATCCGGTTTTGCAGGGTATCGCGGGATTCGTTGATCTTGCGCAGGCTCTCCAGCCGTTTTTCCATCTGGTTCTTGTGTTCCTTGATACGCACGACCAGTGGCGCCATGGCATTTTTACCCCAGGCTTCCACGTCCTGGTGGGCCTCGAACAGGATGTTGCGGGCGTGACTGACCATGGAAATAAAGAACTTTTTCACCACGAAGGCCTGTTCGGTAACGGTCAGCTTGGCGCTGTTACGATAGGCTTCGGCCTCGTGATACAGGCGGTCCAGCTCGCGCTTGTATTTGCTCATGCTGATCAGACGGGGCTTGACGTCGGTCAGGCCATGGTCCTTGTTGAACTGGCGGTAGATGGTCTGCAGCAGCATGTTGATCTGATCGG
>JAXHTI010000111.1:0-8245 GCA_034190045.1 Pseudomonadota bacterium | reverse complement strand
CGAAATACCTTGCAGACCTGGTAAATGGGCCCGCTGCCGGCGGCCAGCAGCCGTTTCATCGGGTATTCAGGGGAGGTGTGCAGATACGCGTCCGCCCCGTTTTGTGGTACGTGGAGGCTATCGATGTGCACATCGGTGACGGCATGACGATTCAGCAGCGGGGTTTCCACTTCCATCACCCCGCGTTGCACGAAAAAGGCCCGCAGCTGTTGCAGCATGCGGGCCCGCTGTTGCAGGACCGCGACATCGGCACCCGGTCGCCAGTCCCTGTCCGTGCTCATGAATTAAAGCTCAATCCTTGACGCGGCCGACATATTCCCCGTTGCGGGTATCCACCTTGATCTGCTCGCCTTCCTCGACGAACAACGGCACGCGCACCACGGCGCCGGTATCGGTGGTGGCCGGCTTGCCGCCGCCACTGGCGGTGTCACCTTTGACGCCGGGGTCGGTCTGCACAATGGTCAGTATCACGTGGTTGGGCGGCATGACACTGATCGGATTACCGTTCCACAAGGTCACGGTACAGACATCCTGTTCCTTCAGCCACTTGGCGGCATCGCCCACCGCTTTTTCATCGGCCGCGACCTGCTCGAATGTCTCCGGATGCATGAAATGCCAGGCCTCGCCGTCGTTATACAGATACTGCATTTCGGTATCCATGACATCGGCCGCTTCGACCGAATCGCCCGACTTGAAGGTTTTTTCCAGCACCCGGCCGGTCAACAGGTTGCGGATCTTGACCCGGTTAAACGCCTGTCCCTTGCCGGGTTTGACGAACTCGTTTTCGATAATCGCACAGGGGTCTCCGTCGAGCATAATCTTGAGACCGCTTTTGAATTCATTGGTGCTGTAGGTTGCCATGGAGGTCCTCGTTTCCTGCTATACCGGTTATTTCGCGCGTTACCCGCTCACCGGCGAATCCGGTACACTGGGGCGGCATTGAAGCCATTAAAACTCGAATTCCCTATGATAACGCGAACTCCCCCCCTGTGGCACACCGCCGACTGGCAAAAATCCCTGGCCCGGGCCATCCGCGATCCCCGTGAACTGCTGGCGACCCTGCAATTGCCCGACAGCCTGCTGGCGGGCGCCGAAGCGGCCGGGCGGGACTTTCCCCTGCTGGTGCCCCGCGGCTATGTGGCGCGCATGCGGGTTGGCGACCCGCAGGATCCGCTGCTGCGCCAGGTATTACCCCTGGAAGATGAAACCTGCGCCACACCCGGTTATGTAACCGATCCGGTCGGCGATCTGTCAGCCATGACGCGTCCGGGTGTCCTGCACAAGTACCACGGCCGGGCGCTGGTGGTCGCCACCGGGGCCTGCGGCATTCATTGCCGCTACTGCTTCCGGCGCCATTTTCCGTATAGCCGGGCCAACCCCATGCCCGAGCGCTGGCAGCAGGTCCGCGAGTATCTGCTGGAAGACGACACGATCGAAGAGCTGATTCTCAGCGGCGGGGATCCGCTGAGCCTGTCTGATCACCGTCTTGCCGGGCTGCTGGAAGCCGTGCAGGACGTGCCGCACCTGCGACGCGTGCGCCTGCACACCCGCTATCCGGTGATACTGCCGGAACGACTCACCGGCGAACTGCTGGGCCTGCTGGGCGCGCTGCCACAGCAGGTCATCCTGGTCATTCACGCCAATCACGCCAATGAAATCGACGCCGAAGTCCACCAGGCACTCGCTCCCTGGCGTCAGGCCGGGATCACGCTGCTGAACCAGGCGGTCCTGCTGCGCGGGGTCAATGACTGCGCGTCGACCCTGGCCAGCCTGAGCGAGGCCCTGTTTGCCGCCGGCGTCCTCCCCTATTACCTGCATCAGCTGGATCCGGTACAGGGGGCCGCCCATTTTGCCGTCAACGAGGAGCGGGCCCGGGCCCTGGAGACGGCGCTGCGCGACCGCTTGCCGGGGTATCTGGTCCCCCGCCTGGTACGCGAGCAGGCCGGTGCCGCCGCCAAGACACCACTGGTCTGAGCCTGCCCGCCGCCGGTCATTTTCCGCGCCGCAGACGCCCTGTCGAAGCGCAAAATTGCCGCTGTCACCCCTGGGAGTTGTGACATAGCCCACAATTTGTGATATTGAAAGTCTCAGGGAAGGGGACAAATAAAAATAAGGAGTGGCCCGTGAGCCGAGCACCCGGACTGGAGGTACCCGAACAGCGCAAGCCGACCCGGCACGATCCCAGCCTGCGCCCGAAAAAGGTGGAGGCCTGGCTGCAGAGCCTGCCCAAGGCCAATCTGGGCGAAACCGCCCGCCAGATCTATCAGCGGCTGAACCAGACCAACCAGTTACGTTACCCCTTTGTGGAGCGCTTTCGCTTCCTCGAGCAGATGCGCGAGCCGGTCCACTATGTGACCGATTCGATGCGCAAGCACTTTCTGGGCATGACTTTTCCCCTGCCGGACAAAAATCGCAAGATTGCTGCCGCCACCCGGGAAATCGATGCGGCCATGGCCACCGGTTACAAAATCGCCATCGAGGAAATGAGCGACACCCACCCCCTGTTCCAGGACAAGAAACTGCTGGCCACGCTGTTGCAGCGGGCGCTGTTCTATACCGGTCGCAACCTGGTGACCGCCTATCAGATTTACAGCCCCTGCGGGCCCCGTACCTGGCAAGAACTGCACAAACTGTATGCCTGCGCCGAAGCACGCAAACTGCACAAAACCGCGATCGGCGACTACCAACACCAGAGCGGCGACAAAACCAGCCCGCTGAGCGAATACCTGCGCCTGCTGTTACTGGCCCTGGCCTCCCCCTATCAGCTGCGACAGGGAGAAATTCTCAAGATTTACCTTGCCCTGGAACGCTGGACCCAGCGACTCGAGCTGCGTCCGCTGGATCTGGCCGGCAGCGGCGATCCCCGGCCCCGTTTTCTGGTGCGGCTCGATCGGGATGCCGCGCCCCGCCCTGCGGCCTATTCGGTTATCCGCGAGGAACGCCAGCCCCACTATCGAGTCCTGGATACCGAACGGCTGACGCAACTGCTGCGCGAGGAAATTCGCAATAACGAAGAGGTCGTCTCCACCACCCTGACCAGTGTCGATCTGGGTCGGCCCGATCTCTCCCATGACCTGATGCGCCGTCTTCTGGTGGCCTGGGGGGCCGAGGCCAAACGCAGTTTCCCACGCAGCCCGAAACAGGAGGCGGTGGAGGTCACCATCGGTCTGAGCGCTACCCATCGCTTTCTCAATCATCTGGCCCGGCGTCATCACGGCAAACGGGACCTGTTTGAACACCGTGCTCACTATGAAAGCCAGGAAATCAAAAGCCTCAACGAACCGCAGCACGATGTCTGGGACATGATTTATCAGACCGACACCTCCAGCTTCGATACCAGCAGCATCATGCCGCTGGTCAACGAGGAACTGGCCCGGCATGAGGCACCTTCCGGGACCGATGCATCGAGTCCGGATCCGGCCGCTGAGCACTATCAGGCCGGCAGCTGGCTGATACTCAATGAAAGCGCCAGCGGCTATTGTCTGGAATACCATGATGACGATACTACCCAGGCGCAGGTCGGGGAGCTGGTGGGTATCCGCCGCGGGCAAAACGGCAAGACCCTCAAATGGGGGATCGGAGTGATCCGCTGGCTGAAGTTTGCTGCCGAACAGCCGAAAGGCTCGGCCGGCAAAACCGTGCAAATGGGCATCGAAATGCTCAACCCGGCCGCCGCCGCCGTCGGCATTCGCCCGGCCGCGGCCAGCAACAACCCGGAAAATTACCAGCGCACCCTGATGCTGCCCGAAATTCGCGCCATGCATCAGCCCGCCACCCTGATTACCGGCCCGGTCCCCTGGCGCCCCGGGCAACATGCCGTCATCAACATCCTGGGCAAGGAGATGCCGGTGGTCCTCACTCACGCCCTGCAAAACACCGGCCTGTTTGCCCAGTTCCAGTTCGAGCCCCAGTCACAGGACAGCGACCGCCAGAACAACAACCAGACAGAAGCGGATAACCTGTCGCAGGTCTGGTCCAGCCTCTAGTCTCTTTCTCAAGCTTCTGATTAGCTCAGCCGATAGCTTATCAGGCGACAGGCGGCTTGCCCCGCACGCCACAACAGTGACATGATAGCCGCTACAGAAAACCGGTTAATATAAGAAAAATCAAACAGCTAAGGGATTCACGGTGAGTGACGCGGACCTTCTAAGACTCCTGACCATCTTCGACAACAGCGAGGAAGCCGAAGGGCTGATCAATACCCTGCGCAACGCCGGGCATATCATCCGGGATATTCGTGTCGAGGACGAAGAAGATCTCGAAAAAGCCCTCGAGGAAAATCCGGTGGATATTATTCTGGCCAAACAGGCCACACCGTTGATCACGGCGAAACAGGCCGTCGAATATATCATCAAATCCGGACGCGATATTCCGGTCATTGTCGTCACGCCGTCAGGTGAAATCGACAACGCGCTGGAAGCCATGCAGTCCGGTGCCCGGGACAGTCTGGAACTGGGCCAGAACGAGCGGCTCAAGCTGGTTATCAAGCGCGAAGTGACCGATCTGAAAAACCGGCGCGGCCTGCGGCGCAGTGAGAAAATGCTGCATGAATCAGAGAAGCGCGCCCGGGATCTGATCGACAACTCGCGGGATGCCATTTCCTACGTTCACGACGGCATGCACATCTATGCCAATAACGCCTATCTCAAGATGTTCGGTTATGACACGCTGGAGGATATCGAAGGCGTGCCCATTCTGGATATGGTCAGCAGCGAAGACCACGCCAAAATGAAGGAGTTCCTGCGCAAGTATTCCAAGGGACAGAGCACCGACGACACCCTGGAAGTGCACGGTCAGACGCTCGACGGCAACAAGTTCAAGATCACCATGGAATTCTCTGCTGCCAGTATGGAAGGGGAAGCCTGCTCGCAGATCATCATTCGCGATCAGTCCACCACCAAGGAACTGGAAAAACAACTCAATGTCCTGAGCAAACAGGATCTGCTGACCGGCCTTTATAACCGAAATTATTTCCTGGAGCAGGTTGACAAGGTTATCGCCAAAACCGTCGAGGACAAGGCCCAGGGAGCGCTACTGTATATCGTGGTCGACGAGTTCGAAAAACACAAGGAAGAACACGGGATCTCCGGTGCCGATCTGTTACTGACCGACGTTGCCGGCATGCTCAAGGAAAAAGTCGGCAACATGGGAGTTCTGGCCCGCTTTGAAGGCCACCATTTTACTTTTCTGTTAACCGGTATCGATCTCAAGCAGGCGGAGAAAATCGCCGGCGGACTGGTCAAGCTGATCCAGGATCACTCCTCGGATATCAATGGCAAACTGGTAAGCGCCAAGGCCAGCATCGGGCTTGCGCATATCAACGAGACTGTCAAAAATACCCAGGAAGCGATCAACCGTGCCATCAAGGGATTCCACGCCGCCGAAAAAGCCGGTGGCAACCAGTACTATATCTATAATCCCGCCGTGGAAGATCTGGAAGAGCAGGAGCAGATCGCTCACTGGTCGCATCGCATCAAGGAAGCGCTCAAAAACAACCAGTTCAGGTTGCTTTATCAGCCGATAGTCAGCCTGCATGGCGAAACCGGCGAACATTACGAAGTTCTGGTCCGCATGCTGGACGAGCAGGGAGAAGTTTTGCCGCCGTCCGAATTCATCCCCGCCGCCAATCAGGCGGATCTGATGAAATATATCGATCGCTGGGTAATTGCAAACACCTTCAAGGTATTGACCGAACGTACCCAGCAACAGAAACAGACCCGGTTTTTTATCAAAATATCTCAGGGCTCGCTGATCGATCCGGAATTCATTCCGTGGGTTTCCGAGCGCATCAAGTCACTGCGCCTGGACGCCACGCTGCTGGTATTCGAACTGAGCGAGGACACGGCGCTGAACAATATCAATGCCGCAAAAGGGTTTGTCGATGCCTTCAAGCAACTCAATTGCCGCACAGCGCTGGAGAATTTCGGCATCGAGCAGAATACCTTCCAGTCCATGAAGCAGTTGCCCGTCGATTACATCAAGATCCACGCCAGCCTGATTCAGAACCTGGCCCAGAATGTTGAACACCAGGACAAGGTCAAGGAAATCACCAGCGAGGCCGGCCAGCGCAGCATGCGTTCCATCGCCGCCTGCGTGGAGGATGCCAACAGCCTGGCTGTCCTCTGGCAATGCAGCATCGACTTCTTCCAGGGGCATTTCCTGCAGGAACCGGATTCCAGCCTCAGTTATGACTTCGAGGAAGGCTTCTGATCAATACCCTCCCCCGGGCACTCACTGATTAGTCCAGTACGTGGGAAACCAGCCCATCCGCCAGCTTGGGTTCGAACCAGGTGGATTTGGGTGGCATCACCTCTTCGGCGTCGGCTACCGCCATCAGTTCGGACAGGGCGGTCGGATAGAGGGCAAAAGCCACCTGCATTTCACCACTGTCGACCCGTTTTTCCAGCTCACCCAGACCGCGTATGCCGCCGACAAAATCGATGCGCTTGTCACGACGCGGATCGTCAATCCCCAATACCGGATCGATCAGGTTATTCTGTAACAGGCTGACATCGAGCCGCCCCACCGGGTCCTGTTCCGGAATCTGTGCCGGTTTGATCGTCAGACGATACCACTGACCCGACAGGTACATACCAAACTCGCCGGAACGGGCGGGTTTAACCTGCTGTTCACTGGTCTGCACCTCAAACCGTTCTTCCAGTTGCTTCAAGAACGCGGCCTGTTCCAGACCGTTGAGATCCCTTACCACCCGGTTATAGTCCAGGATGTTCATCTGATTATCCGGAAAAATGACTGACAGAAAATAGTCATGGCTGGCCTCACCATCCCCGTTGACTTCACTGTTACGCATCTCTGCCACCCGCGAGGCCGCCGCCGAACGATGATGGCCGTCGGCGATATACAGACAGTTCATCGCCTCAAAGGTTTTGGTAATCAGATCAATATCCTTCGGCTCGTTAATCCGCCAGAGCCTGTGCTGCACGCCATCATCGGCGGTCAGATCATAAAGCGGTGAAGACTGGCTGATCCGCTCGCTGAGCGAATCGATGGTGGCGTTATGCCGATAGGTCAGAAATACCGGGCCGGTCTGGGCATTCAGAGCGTCAATTTGCCTGACCCGGTCAGCTTCCTTGTCCGGTCGGGTGTATTCATGTTTACGAATCCGGTTGCGATCGTATTCGGCAACGGAAGCAACCGCCACCAGGCCGGTCTGGACATGCTCGTTCATCTGTAACTGATACAGGTAATAACACGCCTGCGGCTCCCGTGTGAGGATGCCTTTGTCGATCAGCTTCTGTAGATTATCAGCGCCCTGGCTGTAGACCTGATCGGAATAGGGATCCGTTCCTTCGGGCAGATCGATCTCCGGCTTGGAAATATGCAGAAAGCTGTAAGGGCGACCCTGGGCTTTCTGTCTGGCTTCTTCGGTGTTTAATACATCATAGGGCGGGGCAATGACAGCGTCGGCGTGTTCCGGTACCGGTCGCAAGCCGGCAAACGGGCGAATCAAAGACATACGAACTCCTCGGTTTTTCTGGTTTATTATTCAGTCATGTCGGTATCTGACCTGAAAGTTTATCCTGACACTGGTCGTTTAGCCGGCGCAAGGCCGCCAGTCGCTCAAACAACATGGGATGGCTGTTAAATAACTGCATGAAACGGAATTTAAGCCGCCCGGACAACCCGAACGCCGCCAGCTGCTGCCCCTGAGTGGATGCCATCATGCTATCCAGATGACGCAGCGCCGCGCGCATTTGCCTGTGACCGACCAGTTCAGCGGCCTGGCGATCGGCCCGATATTCGCAATGCCGGCTGAAACGCATAATCAGTAAGCTGGCCAGCCAGCCTCCCGCCAGCTGCAGGACCACCACGGTTGCCCAGTAAACCGCCCCGCCGGCGGCATAGCCGGGCCAGAGCCTGCTCGCCAGTGCATCAAGCGTCCTGGCAGGTATTTCAATAAAGACTGTCAGAACACCCTGTAACAATGCCAGAACCTGTACATCACCATTGGCAATATGACTGATCTCATGAGCAAGAACCGACTCCAGTTCTCGCGGGTTCAGGCCGTGCACCAGGCCTTCGCTCAGCACGATAGTTGCCTTGTGACGGCGCAGCCCCAGGGCAAAGGCATTGAACTCACGGGAAGGATAAATGGCGATACGCGGCGGGGTGATTCCGCGTCTCAGGGCCAGCCGGAATGCGGTGGTGTGCAACCACTGCTCCAGACCACTGAGCGGCTGTTGCAGATGACGGGCCTTGAGAATTTGCCGGCAATAAAGCCGGG
>JAXHTI010000110.1:3027-8267 GCA_034190045.1 Pseudomonadota bacterium | reverse complement strand
GCGTTCAACGCGGACAAGGGCGTGAACCATCCCAAGCATTTTATGCAGTTTAACGTGCGCGGCGAATACGGAGTGAGTCCCTGATGAATAAGCGCAGCGAAAAACAAGAACCGGTAAACACCACACCGCAGGCCATTCGACTGGACCGGCCGGGAGTGAAGGCCTGCGGCAAGTACCGGGCCGGGGTGACGTACAAGGTAGGTCAGGACGTGGACGAGAAAACCGCCATGCACCTGATCGAGGTTAAAGGCTTTCGGGCCGTCAACGCGGAGGAATAGACCATGCCACAGGCACGCGGCACACAGTTAGCGGTGAATCTCTATGAGGAAACCGCCTACGGCGAAGACCCGGGCACGCCGGACGGACAAAAGGCGTACGTCAAATCCATTGGCCAGGGCGCCACGCAGAACCTGATCGAGTCCGAGACGCTCACCGGCAGCCGCACCAAGTCCAAGCCGGTGCAGGGTAACGTGGATGTCGGGTACGACGTGCCCATGGAAATGGCGCCCGAGTCCATCGGCACCTGGCTCAAACATGCGCTGGGCCAGGTGGCCACAAGCGGCACCGATCCGTACACGCATGTTATTTCCATCGGCGATCTGCCCGTCGGCCTGCTGGTCGAGCGCGACTACGGCAGCAACATCAGCGGCAGCGGCCGGTTCATGCGCCATAACGGCATTCGCGTGGCCAGCGCCAGCTTCAGCTTTCCGCAGGAAGGTTTCCCCGAGGTCACCTTCAGCCTCAAGGGCGCCAAGGAAACGCTGTCCGACTCGGCACTGGACGCCACGCCCACCGACAACGGCCACGAACCGTGGAACGGGTTCCAGGCGAGCATCGAGGAAGGCGGATCAGTCATTGCCACGGTCACCGCGCTGGAGTTCAGCCTGAACAACAACCTGGACGAATCCGCCTACGTGATCGGCGACAAGGAGCGACAGGATCTGGCCGAGGGCCAGGCAGTGGTCGAAGGCCAGCTGACTGCCATGTTCGACAGCGCCACTTTACTGAACAAGGCGATCAACTACACCGAGTCCTCGTTGAAAGTCACGCTAAGCCGCGGCGACGGCCTGGGCAGTGCGGGCAACGAGTCGCTGGAATTCAGCCTGCCCAACCTGGTGTACGAGCGCCAGAGCCCGGGTGTCGAAGGCCCCCAGGGCATTCTGGTTACGCTGCCGTTCAAGTGCTACGGCAACACCACCCTGCAGGCCACGCTGAAGAATGCGCTGGCCACCATCTGAGGTATTGCGCTATGGCATTTGTCGTCAAGAAAAAACGCGAGGTCTGGTACCCGATTGAAGTACCGCAGCTGCGGGATGATGGCAGCGGGGAAGTCGACTCGATCAAGGTTGAGATTAAATACGAAGTGCTGACCCGCGACGAATTCAACGAGTATATGCGTGAGCTGGCTGCCAAAAAAGGCGGGTTGCTTCAGGGGCTCGGCGAGCAGTACGAGAAGGAGACACTCGAAGAGCGTGACCGGTTCGTTATGCAGCGGGTCAAGGACTGGGGCAAACAGATGGTGGACGAAGAGGGCGAGCCCATTCCGTTCACCCATGACAACCTGCGCGCTGTAATGAGGGCCAGTTTGTCGTTCGCCAAGGCACTCGAAGAGGGGCTGTTTAACGCGAGCCGGGATGCGCCAGTAAAAAACTCCTAGCGTGGGTGCGTTGGCTGCACGGCGCCGAGGATGCGGCGGGCAGCCCGGATTATTGCAGGGCGTGTAAACAAACACGCAACGCATCCACGGACTGCGAAGGCTGTACCCGGCCGGAACTGCTGGACGAGGTCGAGCCCTATGCCCGGCTGTATAGCTACTGCGACACGCAATGGCGCTACAGCACCCACATGCCCACGGGCATGGATTACACGGCAGTCAAGGCCACGGCAGAGACGCTGGGTATCGATTGGAATAGCGAGACCCTGGACATGATACGGCTGATGGAAAAAGAGTCCCTGGCCGTGATTCACGACAAGGCGGAGAAGGCAAGGCAAGCCAATGGCCATTAACAAGCGCAGCGAAACTCTGCAGATCAAGCTGGATGTTGATGGCGACGGACAGGTCCGCGCTTCGCTGGCCGGCGTCGGACAGAACATCGATCGTGTTGATGATGGTCAGGTCCGCGCCACACGCAATGCCAAGCTGTTGCGAGGCGCGCTGGCCGCGCTGCCCGTGGCGATTCTCGGGCATCTGGCGCAGCGTGCGCTCGACTCGGCGGATGCGCTGGCCAAGTCGGCGGACGCCGCAGACATCAGTACCACCGCGCTGCAGGAGCTGCGTTTTGCCGCCGAACAGTCCGGTGTTGAAATCAATCAGCTCGATGATGGCGTGCGCCGCTTTACCCGCCGCCTGGGTCTGGCGGCAGACGGCACCGGCCCGGCGGTCCAGGCATTCGAGGCTTTGAATGTTGGCGTTCTGGATGCCAACGGTCAGCTGCGAAATACCGAAGTTATTCTTGATGAAACGATTGCCAAGCTGGCGGCCATGGATAACCAGGCGCGCCGGTCTGCGCTCGCCTCACAGTTGTTCGGTGATGACGCCGGTCCCAAGTTGTCGTTGTTACTGGCGCAGGGTACCGACAGCATCGAAGAAATGCGCAAACAGGCGCATGAACTTGGGCTGGTGTTGGACGAAGACGCGGTGCGTGCCGCCGAACGGGCCGGTGATCAGATCGATATCCTGAAACAAAAAATCGGCACCCAGTTCACGGCGACGGTCATCGATAATGCCGAGGCGATTGAAGACATGACCGACGCACTTATCCGGCTGGTTGATTGGCTGGGTACGGCGACGACCGAGGTCGTCGAGTTTAGTAAATGGCTGGGTGAAGAGCTGGCAGCGACGATCCATGGTATTTCCGGAGATGACCTGGTACGGCTTGAGCTGAAGCTGAAGGACATCAATGATCAAATAAACACCGTTAATGATACAGGGCTAAACTTTTTTGGCCTGGGTTCAAATGAAGAAACGATAAAGGAGCTGGAAAAAGAGCGGCAACTAATTATCGAACGCATCGAACTGGCCAGAAAACTACAGGCATCCAGAACTTCTGGCGGCCCAGATCCGGGAACGGGCGACACCGGCGCACCTACTGGCGGTGGTGTGTCGCCAACCGATGACGATGCAGCAGAGAAAGAACAGGAACGCTACGAACGAGAGCTGCAAGCGTTACGCAGGAAACTGGAAGACGAGGCCACGCTGGAAGTCGAAGCCTGGTGGGAGAAGCAGGCACTGCTGGACGAGGCGCGCGCACAAAAGGATATCAGCGAAGCAGAGCATCGCCAGTATACCGAAGAGCTGGAAGCGCAGCACCTTGAACGACTGGGTGAAATACGGCTGGAGGCCGCGAACAAAGAAACGGAGATCGAGCGCAAGAAGAACGCGGCGATAGAGCAAAGCCGGCGGTCGTTCATGAACAATATGACCAGTCTCATGAGCTCCGAAAGTGAGACCATGTTCAAGATTGGCAAGGCGGCTGCGTTGGGCCAGGCGGCCTACAAGGGCAGCCTGGCGGTGATGGATGCGTGGGAAGCGGGCATGTCCGTGGGCGGGCCCTGGGCGCCGGCCGTTGCGGCGGCCTATGCCACGGCTGCCGCCGCCAACGCGGTAACAAAAATACAGGCGATTAAAAATACCAAGTTTGGTGGTGGCGGTGGCGTGTCGGTTAGTGGCAGTGGCGGTGTTACCACGGGCGCCAACTTTAACGGCGGCGCACCCATTACCTCGCAACCGTCCAGCGTGAACCAGATCGAAGAGAGCCGCCAGCAAACCATCTTTGTTGAGCTGCCGGATGATGATGATCGGCAGTTATCAGTGCGCCAGTGGCGCAATATGCATCGCGAACTACAAGAGGCTAACCCCGATGCAAGACTGGTGTATTAACGTATGGCATTAGCACTCACAGGCAGCCTCACGCTGCAGGACGGGATTACGCGGGAGTCGTATCTGCCGCGGATCTGTTATGACAACCACTACCTCGACGGCACAGTGACGGCGAGCAGTGCGCAGACCGACCACCCGATCGATATGGCAGTGGACCCGTTCACCGATACCGCGTGGATTGGTACGGCGGGCGCCGGCAGCTGGTGGGCGCGGGTGAGTAAGGCCGGGGCCAAGGCGAACTATCTGGGGATTGTTGCGTGGGATCTGTCCGGCATCACCATCCAGCTGCAGTCGTCTGACGACAGCGGCAGCACGTGGGACAACGTCGGCGACCCGGTAATGACGACCGACCGGGTGCTGGTGCTGCTGTTCGACCAGGAAGAGCACGACGACTGGCGCGTGCTGTTCACGGGCAGCACGCCACCGGAGGTGATCAACCTCTCGCTCGGCCAGGCCATGGTGGCCGAGGGCGGGTTCCGCCCGGGCTTTGAGCCGCCACGCCAGGCCCGACACAACATGATCAAGAACAACACCACCGATCAGGGCCACCTGGTGGGCCGCTCGGTGAGCAAGCGCGGCATCCAGACCCGCCTGCAGTTCGAGAGCGTGACCGAAAGCTGGGTGCGTGACGAGTGGGAGCCGTTCGTCGACCACTTCGAGACCCGCCCGGCCTACCTGGTCTGGTCCCCGGTGCACTGGCCCGACGAGGTCGCCTATATCTGGGCGGACCGTGATATCGATCGCCCGCGCTACAGCACCACCACGCGCATGGGCGTCAGCCTCAGCATCAAGGGTATTGCGCGGTGAGCTACGAGGACGAACGCGAACGCCCGGGGCGCCAGCCGGTCAGCCTGCTGCGGCTGTACGTGCCGTTCTGCCAGCTGCGCTACGGCACGACCAACGCCGCCGGCACCTGCCCGGCGGTGCTGGGTACGGACAGCGAAACCAAATGCCACAACACGCTGGCCACGTGTCCTGTGCCCGATTCGTTCGACCCGGCAGACGTGATCACCACCTTCTGTACCGCCACGCAGGACATCCCGCCCAGCGAACAGATCCAGCCGACCATCACCAAGATCGACGCCGCGCCGCGACGCCTGGCGCCGACCAAAGGGCTGGGCGAGGGCGCGCAGGCCCGCATCACGTTAATCAACCGCCCCTGGCATGACGTATGGGAAGACCCGTACCGCGACGAGCGCACCTATAACCCGATCGACCAGGGCACCTACTGGCCCAAGTGGCTGGCGCGTAACCCGTACTATCGCGGCATTCGCGCCCAGCTGCTCACCGGATACATCGGCGAGGACGGGTTTGACCTGGCGGACTTCGAGAACCGTGAATACATCCTGGACAACATCAA
>JAXHTI010000110.1:0-3017 GCA_034190045.1 Pseudomonadota bacterium | reverse complement strand
GACATCTTCCGCCTGCTGGAAAAAGACCGCAGCCTGTACCCGGCGCCGAACACCGGTGAACTGAGCGCCGCCATCGGCACCGGCGCAACCTCGTTCACCCTGTCGCCCACCGGCATCGGCGACGAAGAATACCCGGCCTCGTTCCGCTGCATCATCGGCGACGAAGGGTTTGATGTAACTCGAAGCAGCGACACCTGCACCATCACCCAGCGAGGGCTGTACAAGGGGCTGGACGATCACGAGGCTGACGACACTGTGCAGATCGTCGGACAGCTTGGGCCTGCACAGGCAAACCAGATAGCCGAAACGATTATAACCACTGCCCAGCCTGACCTTTCGGTATGGATACCCAGCAGCGAATGGCAGGCCGAAGCAGATCAATATTTGCCCCGGCTCTATAGTAGCGACATTGTAAAACCAACTGGTGTCAATGAGCTATTGAAGCAGCTAATGGACTCGGCGCCCGTCATGTTCTGGCCGAACCCCAAGCTGCGGCGCATCGAAATGCGCGCTATCAAAGGCCCGTCGCCGGGTGTGAAAACGCTCACCGACCGAGACCACTATAAAAATTTAGAGAAAAAGGATCGGCCAAAGGACCGATTGGATGCGGCGCTGGTTTGGTTTGGACTGATAGAGGTAACCGGCGATCGTGATCAGAAGGCCAATTATTTGCAAGGCGTCTTTAATCCGTCCGGCACAAATTATAACTCGACGCAGGTTCGAGAAGTATTTGCTCCCTTCATTTCTGAGAACAATAAAGCAGCGGCGAACGAGATGGCAGATCTTCTTGTTAGTCGTTACAAAGAGACCCCGGGCACCCTCAGGTTTGAGCTTGACGCAAAACATAGCGACATCTGGACAGGTACAGTATACCAATCTAACAGCGAAAAGGAGCAGGATAAAACCGGAGCAAACAAGTTACGCAATTATCTGGTTGTTGAGGCGCACGAAACTGAGCCTGGGCATCGCATTGAGTACGAAGCAGAATCCTATGACTGGTGGATCGATGAAACAAATGACACCGACGTGGCTGCGGTAATAATAAGCTCTAACAGCCTAAATATTAATCTGCGTGATGTTTATGATTCATTATATGCCAATGTTCGTGACAATATAGAATTTATTATTGAATCCGGGGTGGTTGTCGGGTCAGCCAGTACGGCTCAATACAGCTTTGAATCTGGAGACTGGCCGGAAGCTCCGTCGATTTTGGTGAAAAATAGCGGGATAATCGGCGGCAAGCCTGGTAATGGTGGCAAAGGGGGGAGCTTTAGTTGCGCTGGCAGTGGCACTGCTTATGACGGAGATCAAGGTGAAGACGGCGGGTCGGCAATCAATATTACATATCCCCTGGAGTTTGATAATACAAATGGAGTTATCGCGGCCGGCCCGGGGGGTGGCGGGGGCGGTGCTGCATTAAAATACGATAACTGGGTGTCGTCCCCCATTGGTGAAACTGGCGGCGGTGGTGGTGGTGGTCGCGGTTATGATACAGGACAAGGCGGTGATGCAGGCTCAGATACCAGCTGCTCTTATACGTCTAACGGGCAAGATGGTCAGGACGGCACTATCGACGCGCCAGGTGACGGCGGACTTGGAAGCAGCATTAGCTCCCAGAATGGTGGCAAAGGCGGCGAGGGCGGAGACTGGGCCCAGGACGGTCAGGCCGGACAGTCAACAAGCGACGCCAGCGGCGGGCTTGGCGGTGCGGCAGGCATTGCAATAAATGGGATGGCTAATATTACGTGGATAGATATGGGGACAATTCACGGCACCACACAGTAATGAAACGCAGGTTTCATTGCATAAATTGATAGGCGGAATTATGCTATTATGGACAAAAAGGAGGAAATCATGAAGGAAATTATTATCCTGTTTTTATTGCTGGCAGCCTCTCTGTCGCACGCCGCACAACCATCTGTTGGTGTATTCGCCGCCTATACCGACACAGAGATATGCTGTGTCGGCGACACTATCAAAGATGAAGACGAGTTGTCTGCTGGCGTCGTCGCCAGCATTGCCTCAGAGGGCGATCTGTACGTCGGTGCGGAGGTTTTTTCGCACGAGTACGAGCCCGGCGTAGCAGTTCGAGCGGGGGTGCGTGGTAATATCGGTGATCTTTCTATTGGCGCGGGGGCATACAACCCGGGTGATGATATTTATTTTGTGGAATATGCAACAACAAACGGATGGTTCGTTCGCTATACAAGAATGGATGATTATTTAGATTCAAGTATAACCCGAATCGGTTCGCCAAGTATTGCGGGTTCCACTGTTGAGGTGACCGACGAATGGTATTGGTTCGGTTACAGATTCAGCCTCGAATGATATTGTTTCGCTCCACACCAAACCCGCTCTGGCGGGTTTTTTATTGCCCGCGTGAAGTGTAACGGACGACGACACACGACACAGGTTTGAAGATTAAACAGGATAAATAGAGGACACACCGTGCAACGCTATTCAGAAATCATTCGCGACGAACTGGGCAATGCTATCGCCGACGCCGAGGTGCGCGTGTTCGTCGGTGACAGTAGCGCGCTGGCCACCGTGTACGACGGTGACGGGAACACAGTTGGCCAGCCGCTGACCACCGACAGCAACGGCCTCATCATCAACGGCGCAGTCGGTACGCTGGCGAAGATCGGCTTCAAGGCCACCGGTGGCCGCTACCGGCTGAAGATCAAAAAAGGTGCTGACGAATTCGAGCTGCCCGATGTCCTGATCGGCGACGCCCAGGGCTACGACGCCATCGACTTCCTCTCTGCCGCCAGCGACGATATTTTTCCCGACACCACCGACGGCATCGCCGCCACGACCGACGGCGATTACTTCTACATTGCCGACGAGGCTGGCGACAACTTGCTGTTGCTGTATAAAAACGACGCGGGCACCGCGCTGGAACTGGGCACGCTCCCCCGCGCCAGCGTCATCAGTGGCCTGGTCGACCAGGCCGAACAATACCGCGACCAGATCGCCGCCTTCGGCGGTTACTACGCCGACACCACCGCCGGCCTCGC
>JAXHTI010000011.1:0-40146 GCA_034190045.1 Pseudomonadota bacterium | reverse complement strand
CCCTGGTTCATGTCGCTGACTTGAGTAAAACCTACAATGACGCTCTTGCCGCGAAAGTGCGCAATAACCTGCGTAGCCGTTATGGCTTCAGTAAAAACCCGCAACGTCGCTTCGGCGTGGAATGTGTATTCTCTTCACAACACAAACTTTACCCTAAAGAGGATGGCAGCGTCAGTCATCAAAAACCCGGGATCCATGGTGTCAACCTTGACTGTCGCTTTGGTTACGGCTCCAGCGTGACCGTTACCGCCACCTTCGGAATGCTTGCCGCCTCCCGGGCCATCAACAAGGCTCTGCACAAACGCCAACGCCAGTCACAAGAGGCCGGGAATGACTGATATTATCCTTTGCACACTCAATGCCCGCTATTTCCACAGCTCGCTGGGGTTGCGCTATCTGTACGCCAATCTGGGTGAATTGCAGTCACGCGCCAGGATTCGGGAGTTCATCATCAATCAGCGCCCCATCGAGATTGCCGAGCAGCTGCTGGCCGATGACCCGAAGATTATCGGTCTGGGCGTTTATATATGGAATATCGACCAAACCCGGGAAGTAATCGCCATCCTGCGTCGCGTCCGCCCCGATCTTATTATCATTGTCGGCGGACCGGAAGTCAGTTACGAACAAACTACCCTGCCGTTTTATGATGAGGTGGATCATATTGTCAGTGGCCAGGGTGACCAGACCTTTGCCAGACTCTGCAAGCAACTACTCGATGGTGAACGGGTAGAGGATAAAGTCATACAGCCTGAACCGTTCAAGCTGGCAGAGCTCACTTTACCTTACCCCTATTATACCGATGAGGATATTCGCAACCGCTTCATCTATGTCGAAGCCTCACGAGGCTGTCCCTTCAAGTGCGAATTCTGTCTTTCCGCGCTGGATAAAACCGCCTGGCCATTCGATCTTGATCAGTTCCTCGAACACATGGAGAGTCTGTATCAGCGTGGCGCGCGGCATTTCAAATTTATTGACCGTACTTTTAATTTAAAAGTAGCCAGCAGCCTGAAAATCATGGAGTTTTTCCTCGAACGGATCCATGACGGCCTGTTCCTTCATTTTGAGCTGATCCCGGATCATCTCCCGGATCAACTAAAAACCATGATCCAGCAATTCCCGCCGGGATCTCTGCAGTTTGAGATCGGTATCCAGACTTTCAACCCCGAGGTACAGGAGCGGATCAGTCGCCGCCAGGATGATGACAAGGCTGAGGCCAATATTCGGTTTTTACGTGAACAGACCCAGGCACACTTGCATACCGATCTGATTATGGGACTTCCCGGCGAGGATGTAACGAGCATTGCCCGGGGCTTTGATCGGTTGATCGAACTGAATCCGCATGAAATACAGGTTGGTATACTCAAGCGGCTGCGAGGCGCGCCGATTATACGCCACATCGACGAGTATCAACTACGCTTTAATCCCGCACCACCCTATAATATTCTCAGTACCCGTGATATCGACTTTGCCACCATGCAACGGCTGAGCCGATTTGCCCGCTACTGGGATATGATTGGAAACTCGGGGCGTTTCAGCCGGACCCGCCCGTTATTGCTCGGCAAGCGCCCTTTCGAACGCTTTCTCCAGTTGTCCGACTGGTTATATGCCACCACCGGACAGACCCACAAGATCGCCCTGCCCCGGCTGTTTCGCCTGATCTACCAGGGCGCAAGAGAACTGTTCGACCTCGATGAACAGCAATTGTATGAGGCCATGTACGAGGATTACACCACCTGTGGCATGAAAGGCGAACCCGAATTCGACACCAATCTGAACCTGAATACAGTTTCACGAAAAACCGGCCTGTCTTCCAGGCAAGCCCGTCATCATTAGTACTAAGTACTTGGTACTCGAAGCTTAGAACTCGGAACTTGATATAGATGGGACGTTACCGCCCCCCCCAACCCAAAGCCTCCCCCTATATTACCCGGGAGGGATACGATCGCCTGCAGCAGGAAATGCGCCGCCTGTGGGATCGGCGCGCGGAAGTGACGCAGGCCCTGGCCGCGGCGGCCGCCGAAGGTGATCGCTCCGAGAACGCTGAATATATCTATCGCAAAAAGGAACTGGGCGGGATCGACCGGCGCATCCGCTATTTGCAAAAGCGTCTTCCAGAACTGACCATTGCGCCAGATACCCCCTCCAATCCGCAGCAAGTCTTTTTCGGGGCCCGGGTCTCGCTGGAAGATGAATCGGGCAACACGCTGGACTATCGCCTCGTCGGTCCCGACGAGCTGGCGCCGGATCAGGGCGATATCAGTATCGACTCGCCCCTGGCAAGGGCACTGCTGAAAAAGGAAATCGACGATGAAGTCAGGGTCGAGACACCGGGCGGCACCGTGACCTATTATATCAATGCCATTCACTACCAGCCGAAGAGCCATTGAGATGCAGTCCATCGTTCAAGCCTGGCACCTGGAAAAACATTTCGCCGAATTCACCGCGGTAAAGGATGTCAGTTTTACTATCCCGCGCGGCAAATGTTTCGGCTTTCTCGGTCCCAACGGTGCCGGCAAGACCACCATCCTGCGCATTCTGCTTGGTTTGTCGCCAGCCACCGGCGGTCAACTGAAAGTCTTTGATCTGGATATCCGGCAAGACGCACGGGAGATTCGACGTCGTATCGGGGTGGTCCCGCAACAGGACAACCTGGATCCCGACTTTACGGTGCGCGAGAACCTGCAAATCTATGCCAGCTATTTTGCTATTCCGCGGCGTGAAATCGAAAGCCGGATCAACAAACTTCTCGAATTCGCCGCCCTCAGCGAACGCGCCGACGCCAGAACCGATCATCTCTCCGGTGGAATGAAGCGGCGTCTGACCATCGCCCGTTCCCTGATCAACGATCCTGAACTGGTTATTCTGGATGAACCGACCACCGGCCTGGATCCCCAGGCACGGCACGTCATCTGGGCCAAACTGAATGAGCTGCGCGATCGCGGTACCACCCTGGTGCTCACAACCCATTATATGGAAGAAGCCGAACGGCTGTGTGACGAGCTGGTGGTGATGGATCATGGTCTGATTCTGGATCAGGGCAGCCCGGCACAATTGATCAAACGCCATGTGGAACCCGAAGTCATCGAGATCCGCGGCGAGCTGCTCGATACCAGTGACATCGAGCAGCTCTGTCGGATCGAGCATATAGGACGCTCACACTATTGTTATACCCATAATCCGCGCCCTCTTCTGGATCATCTCCAGAATCAGCACGATCTGGTCTTCCTGCACCGCCCGGCGGATCTCGAAGACGTATTTCTCAAACTGACCGGCCGGGAGTTACGCGATACATGAGTGGCATCAACTGGCAATTACCGGTTATCCGGCGCAGCGCTCTGACCATCTGGCACCGCAATATACTGGTATGGCGCAAGCTGATCGGCCCGGCAATTGTGATGAACTTCGGCGAACCAGCGCTGTATCTGCTGGGCCTGGGCTTCGGTCTGGGCTTCTTCATCGGTGAGATGGCCAACATGCCCTATCTGACCTTTCTTGCCTCCGGCATTATCGCCTCGACCGCCATGACCACCGCCTCCTTCGAAGGCATGTATTCGGTGTATACCCGCATGGTGCCGCAAAATACCTATGAAGCGATTCTGACAACACCGCTGGATATCGATGACATACTGGCCGGCGAAATGCTCTGGTGTGGTACTAAAAGTGTCTTCAGCGGGATCGCCATCTTGCTGGTTGCGGCACTGCTGGGCGCAGTCCATAGCTGGCAGGCGCTATGGGCTATTCCTGTCGTGTTTCTGACCGGCCTCTGTTTTGCCGGCCCGGCGATTATTATGAGCGCCCTCTCTCCGGGGTATGACTTTTTCAACTACTATTTTGTACTGGCAGTGACACCCATGTTCATTATGTGCGGCGTCTTCTATCCTATCTCGACCCTGCCCGAGATAATGCAATCGATCGTGTATATCCTGCCACTGACCCACGCTGTCGAACTGACCCGCCCGTTGATTGCCGGTACCCCGGTGGAAAAACCGTTATTGCACGTCGGCGTGCTGACCATTTATACGCTGATCGGCTATTACCTGGCCGTCGTGCTGACTCGCAAACGACTGATCGTCTGAGGAGTTATGGTCAAGCTGATAGAACATATTCCGACCAATGTAATTACCGGCTTTCTTGGTGTTGGCAAGACCACGGCAATCCGGCATTTGCTGAGCCACAAACCAGAACAGGAAACCTGGGCGGTGCTGGTCAATGAATTTGGTCAAATCGGCATAGACGGACAGATCCTGGAGCAGGACGGAGTGGCAATTAAGGAAATTCCCGGCGGTTGCATGTGTTGTGCCGCTGGTGTCTCGGTACAGGTCGGGATCAATGCCCTGCTGGCCAACGCCCGCCCCGATCGGTTGTTGATCGAACCGACAGGAATTGGTCACCCCGGACAGATCATCAAACAGTTGTCCCAGCCCCCGTTCGATCGAACTCTCGATATGCGGGCCTGCATTACCCTGGTTGATCCGCGTCATCTCGACAATCCCCGTTACCGTGAGAACGAATACTACCGGGAACAGCTCGATATCGCCGATGTACTGGTGGCCAACAAGGTTGATCAATGCACCCGAGAGGATCTGGCCGCCTTCACGCGGCTGGTTGAAACGCGTCTGCCGGGGGCCAGTGGCCAGGTAACACAGGGCGACCTGGAACTCGCCTGGCTGGATCTGCCACATACCGGGCAACAGGAAAGCCGACAATCCTGGTTAAAGGCTATCCCATCGCCAGAACTCGAACCGGAGACTGATACCATTGAGCTTGACGAAGCAGAGAACTGGCGACGACTGGAGAACCACAACGGGGAATTTGCCAGTTGTGGCTGGTTGTTTTCCACACAGCTTCGTTTTGATTACAAACAGATAGACAGCCTGTTTTCTGCTATGACCGCAGAACGCATCAAGGCTTCACTGAAAACGAATCAGGGAAATTTTCTATTCAACAGCATCGAGGGCGACATGCAGGTCACTGCCCGTGAAACCCCGACACAAAACCGCATCGAAATCATCATCCAGGGTGATCCGGACTGGGACAAAGTCGAAGACGCGTTGCTATCCTGCCTTGTGTGAAAAATATTAACCACCAAGACACGAAGGCACCAAGAAAACAAAAATAATTACTTCAAAATATTTGGCGGTTACCCGTGTTGAAATAATCTGTTCAGGATTTCCTGATCTTATAATTTTTTCTTCGTGTCTTGGTGTCTTAGTGGTAAAGAACTTTTTTCACTCGAGATGGCGCTGGCGGATATCCTCGAGCAACCCGCGCGAAGCGGCTTCCACCATATCGAAGACCCGATCGAATCCCTGCGCTCCACCATAGTAGGGGTCCGGCACCTCGGATTCGTTCAGATGCGGGGCGAAATCGAGAAACATGTGCAGTTTGTCGCGATGTTCCGGTGGACAGATGAGCGACAGGTTGTGATAGTTCTCGCTGTCCATAGCCAGGACATAATCGAATTCATCGAAATCTGCCGCCAGCGCCTTGCGGCCGCGCAAATCACTGAGATCGATTCCCCGACTGCGAGCGGTTTCCTGGGCACGCGAATCCGGGGGTGAACCGACATGATAGGCATGAGTCCCGGCCGAATCGGTCACAATTTGTCCATCCAGCCCTTCTTCACGTATCAGATGGCGAAACACGCCTTCCGCAGTCGGCGACCGACAGATATTCCCCAAGCAGACAAACAGGACTTTTATCTTCTTCATACTTCTCTATCACCTGTGATTCAATCAAGCCAAGACGCATTCTGGCTGTTCAGAATAGCGTTTTAGTACTATTAAATCAATAGCTTACATGATCATTTAAATAAAACCGTTACAATGTAGTCATACACGTGGTGATTTTTTAGCCGTGCCAAAGCGGCCGGCTCATCAAGTCCAGACCAGGTACCGAGAGACGCATACTCAGCCGCACGGCACATCGAGCATGGCCGATGTGCTTTATGCTGGTGCAAATACCGACAGGTAATCACTCTGTGCTATGCCTCAGCGACTTTTACCCATGGCACAACTGTTGCTTTACAGTTGTGTTCGGGTATCGCGGTCATGTTGTCATGACCGTGGCACTGACAAAAGATTCGGCATAAACAGCTTTGAAATTCGTTGCACACGGAACAGTTATTATGGGAAAACAGCCCGCATCCACTCTGCGCGTTCTGCTGGTCGACGAGAACCGTGGACGCTCAGCCTTGCTTGAGCAGGCGTTAAATGATGCCGGCTACAGCGTCATCGCCAAGATTGATACCAGCGACGATCTCGCCGCCCAGGTGCGGGAACATCAGCCCGATGTCATTATCGTCGATCTCGAATCGCCGGATCGCGATACCCTGGAACATATGCACAGCATCAGTCGTGACCAGCCCCGCCCTATCGTCATGTTTGCCGAAGATGAGGATAGCAAGACCATTCACAAGGCCATCAAGGCGGGTGTCAGCGCCTATATTGTCGATGGTCTCAGCAGTCATCGTGTCAAACCTGTCATGGAGGTCGCGATCACACGCTTTCGCGAATACCAGGCATTACGCGATGAACTGACCCAGGCAAAGGTCTCTCTCGAGGAACGCAAGCTAATCGACCGAGCCAAGGCCTTGTTGATCAAGCGTCAAAAAATCACTGAACAGGAGGCTCATCAGGCGATTCGTAAACTGGCCATGGATCGAGGGCTGAAACTGGCTGATGCAGCGCGCAATATTATCTCTGTGATGGATTTGCTGGACTAGCTCGTCCGAATCATTTTTCCTGTTCTGGGCGAATTGAATTTTGCACCATGACGATGCATATAACTGACCCTGCTCCTCATCCTGGGGCACCGGGATGTATTACCAGCACCTTGAGCGGTCAGTCCTTTCTGCACTTTCATTGGTTAACAATAACTTATGGCAAATCCCACGCTTTGGCATAAGCATTGCAACAAGGATTACAAGTACGCGGGCAACGCTGTCTGCGCTGGTATTACGTGAAATAAAGACCCAAAGGCGGGTTCGTTAAAGCACGTAACACCGACAAACTGTTTTCTGGACAAAGGCGTCCTTCCACCTGGAACACATTCCAGTGTGGAGGACGCCTTTTTTGTTGCCACAAGAGGAAATGACGATGAAACCACCGATTACACAGTCACAGGGATTTTTCAGAAAAGCCGTCATGGCGATCGTTGCAGCCGGGATATTGTTGACCGGATCGGCACTACCTGGTATTGCCAGCGCCATTGAATACCCCGAAAAAGAGGAGCTGAAATTCGGGTTTATCAAACTAACTGACATGGCGCCACTGGCCATTGCTTATGAAAAGGGCTATTTCGAGGAAGAAGGTCTGTATGTCAGTCTCGAAGCCCAGGCTAACTGGAAGGTGCTGCTGGATCGTGTCATTAACGGCGAACTGGACGGTGCGCACATGCTGGCTGGCCAGCCTCTTGGGGCAACTATTGGTTATGGCACGGAAGCCCACATTATCACTGCATTTTCCATGGACCTGAATGGAAACGGTATCACCGTTTCCAATGATATATGGGAACAGATGAAACCGCATATTCCCATGGATGAGAACAACAAACCGGTCCATCCCATCAAGGCCGATTACCTCAAGCCCGTGGTGGAAAAATACCAACAACAGGGCAAACCCTTCAAGATGGGCATGGTCTTCCCCGTATCGACTCACAACTATGAATTACGTTACTGGCTGGCAGCCGGAGGTATTCATCCCGGCTATTACGCACCTGCCAAAGGTGACACCAGCGGAACTCTGCAGGCCGATGCCCTGCTGTCGGTTACGCCGCCACCACAAATGCCCTCGACCATGGAAGCTGGCACGATCTACGGCTATTGCGTGGGAGAACCATGGAATCAGCAAGCTGTTTTCAAGGGAATCGGGGTGCCGGTCATCACCGATTATGAGATATGGAAAAACAATCCTGAGAAAGTCTTTGGTGTCTCAAAGGCCTGGGCGGATGAATACCCCGTTACACACAAGAAAGTCGTCAAAGCTCTGATCCGTGCTGCCAGGTGGCTTGATGAGAATGACAACGCCAATCGCCCTGAAGCGGTCAGGATTCTCGCCAAATCACAATACGTGGGTGCCGACTACGAAGTTATTGCCAATTCAATGACAGGCACATTTGAATATGAAAAAGGCGACAAGCGTGCTGTTCCTGATTTCAATGTCTTTTTCCGTTACAACGCGACCTATCCTTACTATTCCGACGCGATATGGTATCTGACACAGATGCGTCGTTGGGGACAGATCGCCGAGCAGAAGCCTGACTCCTGGTATATGGATGTAGCCAAAGAAGTCTATCGTCCGGACATTTACGCGGAAGCTGCCAGAGAATTAATCAAAGAGGGAAAAATGACAGCAAATGAGTTCCCCGATTTCGAAAATGAAGACGGCTTTCGTGCTCCTCAGACCCACTTTATCGACAATATTACCTACGACGGGACAAAGCCCAACGACTACCTGAAGAAATTCGATATCGGGCTCAAAAGCAACGACAAGATATGACACCAGGCCGCCCGGGGATAAACCCCGGGCAATCGCTTAGAGTGGAAAAGAGGCTGCTGTAGTATGAATACACATATCTTTAATCCAAATAATACATTCAACGCCTTTTGGATAGAGCGTTTCCAGTCTTTTCTGCAGGGTGAGAAGTTCAGCCGTGTAGTAAGCAATATCAGTCGGAATCTGTTGATACCGATTACCGCGCTGGCTATTTTTCTGGGCATTTGGAGTGCTGTCGCGGCACAGATTGAAACCTCATTGGGAGCACTGCCCGGTCCGGTAAAAGTCTGGGGACAGACAGTACAGCTCTATCAGGAACACCGTGCCTCGCGTGATAAAGAGTCCGCTTTTTACGAACGTCAGGAAAAACGCAATGCCGAACGGGTCAAGCACGACCCGGGTTATGAACCCAGAATCCGCCCGTATACCGGCGCACCAACCTTTTTTGACCAGATCATAACCAGCTTATTGACCGTGGCGACGGGGTTTTTACTGGCCGCGATTATCGCTATACCCATCGGGATAATCTGTGGGATGAGTACCATACTCTACCAGGCACTCAATCCGTTAATACAGATATTCAAGCCAGTATCGCCATTGGCCTGGTTACCCCTGGTGACTATTGTCGTCAGTGCTGTATATATCAGCGACGATCCATTGTTTGACAAGGCCTTTATCACCTCGGCGATCACCGTGACGTTATGTTGCCTCTGGCCAACAATCATTAACACAACTGTTGGTGTTTCCTCCGTTGATAAGGATCTTCTCAATGTCAGCCGGGTACTACGTCTCGACTGGTTCACCCGAACCCTGAAGATCATTCTGCCATCGGCCACTCCCATGATTTTTACCGGTCTGCGACTGTCGCTGGGTATCGGCTGGATGGTGCTGATTGCCGCTGAAATGCTGGCTCAAAACCCGGGGCTGGGAAAATTTGTCTGGGACGAGTTTCAAAACGGTAGCTCTGAGTCATTGGCGCGCATCATGGTTGCCGTACTGGTGATCGGCCTTATCGGGTTCCTGCTCGATAGGGGAATGTTGTTATTGCAAAAATATTTCAGCTGGGATCGTAATGCGGTTGTACGTTGAGCCAGAAGTTCAAATCTGACTGCTATCACGCAACAAGGAGAATCACCATGAATGCTTACCTGAGTCTCGAAAACCTGAGCATTTCATTCGATACAGATAAAGGTGTTATTAATGTTCTTGACGATATATCTCTTCGCATCAACAAGGGTGAATTCATTTCCCTGATCGGGCACTCGGGCTGTGGGAAATCGACCGTATTGAACATCGTCGCGGGTCTCCTCGGAGCCAGTAAAGGCGGTGTCTTGCTGGAAAACCGCGAGGTCAACGAACCGGGCCCGGATCGTGCCGTTGTATTTCAAAATCATTCATTACTCCCCTGGTTAACCGTGTATGAAAACGTCCGCCTGGCCGTGGACCAGGTATTTCGCAAAACACGCAGCAAAAAGGAGCGCCATGACTGGACCGTACAGAATCTGGAACGTGTTCATATGCAACATGCCATGAGTCGCCGGCCGGATGAAATCTCAGGCGGTATGAAACAGCGAGTAGGTATCGCCAGGGCTCTGGCTATGGAACCCAAAGTGCTGCTGATGGATGAACCCTTTGGTGCCCTGGACTCATTGACACGCACTCACATGCAGGACTCGTTGATGGAAATCCAGGCAGAGCTCAATAACACCGTGATCATGATTACCCACGATGTCGATGAGGCAGTTTTACTCTCCGATCGGATCGTCATGATGAGTAATGGTCCTGCCGCCACGGTCGGCGAAATTCTTGATATCGAGCTCGATCGACCGAGAAACCGCCTGGCTCTGGCTGACGACCCGGCCTATAACCACTATCGGGCCGAAGTCCTGCGTTTCCTGCATGAACGTCATCAACAGCCTCAAGCAGCAAAAAGCCAGATGGCGGCTGGCGAAAATTCCAGTGAAGAGGAACCGGCTCTCAAAATCGCCGCCGGCTAAGGACACCGTAATGAACACTACCGAAAGCTTCGACACCAATAGCCTGGAGAAAACCGACCTGAGCCTCGGGTTTATTCCCCTGACCGATTGCGCACCACTGGTTATTGCCCATGAGCAGGGTTATTTCAAAAAATATGGCCTCAATGTGCAGTTATCCAAGGAGACCTCCTGGGCCAATATCCGGGACAAGGTCTCGTTGGGTATTCTCGATGGCGCACAAATGCTGGCTGATATGCCGCTGGCAATGAGCCTGGGAATCGGTCCCATGTGCAAACCGATGATCACGGCTTTCTCCATGGATTTGAATGGCAATGCCATTACCGTTTCAAACTCGCTTTATATCCGCATGCAGGAACTGGCACCCGAGGCCATGGAACAAAATCCTCTCAGTGCAGAGGCACTTAAAGCGGTGATCGACGCCAATCGCAAATCAGGCGGCGACCCGCTGACTTTTGCAATGGTATTTCCCTATTCAACCCACAATTATGAATTGCGTTACTGGATGGCGGCCGCGGGTATCGATCCCGATCGGGATGTCCGCCTGATCGTTACCCCGCCGCCACAGATGGTCGATCAGCTGGAAAGTGGCACGATTGATGGGTATTGCGTCGGCGAACCCTGGAATGCGCAGGCTGTTCAGGCCGGCCTTGGCCGAATCCTGATTACCAAATACGAAATCTGGAACAATTCACCGGAGAAGGTACTCGGTGTAACGCGTGACTGGGCCATTCAACATCCCCATACCCACAGAGCCCTGATCATGGCGTTACTCGAGGCCAGTGCATGGCTGGATGAACCGGAACATCGCACCGAAGCGGCGAGCCTGATTGCCCGCCCCATTTATGTCAATGCCCCGGAACACGTGGTGCGCATGTCCATGATCGGGACTTTCCAGTATTCATCGAATGAAATGCCGCGTGCCCTGCCCGATTTCAACGTTTTTCATCGCTATGCCGCCAATTTCCCCTGGCGGTCTCATGCCATCTGGCATCTCAGCCAGATGATCCGCTGGAGGCATATCAGCGAAGCCATCAACCTACGTGCTGTGGCCGAGGAAGTCTATCGTCCGGATATTTATCGGGAAGCGGCCAATCAACTCGGCCTTTCTTATCCCGCCACTGATTACAAGACTGAGGGCGAGCACACCCAGCCGTGGCCCCTGAAGACCGAAAGTGAAGATATCCTGATGGGTCCGGATCGTTTTCTCGATGGTGGTGTATTCGACCCGGAACAGGCCGTTCATTACATCCGGAATTTCGATATCCACAACATGAAAATTTCCCCCGAAGAACTGGCAAACAGGAATAGCAATCCTGGCGACCAGTTACGATCAAGCGAGAGGAGTAACTGATAATGAAAGAAAAACTGGTAGTCATCGGTAATGGCATGGCGGGAATGCGCACTATTGAGGAGCTGCTGAAACTCGCCCCGGAAAAATATGAGATTACGGTATTTGGTGACGAACCACACCCTAATTATAACCGTATCATGTTGTCACCTGTGCTGGCCGGAGAAAAGCAGTTTGATGAAATCATACTCAACGAGGATAACTGGTACTGCGAAAACAACATTGTCCTCAAAAGCGGTTCCAGAATAATCGAAATCGATCGTGTCGCCAGTGTCGTCAAAACTGTAGATCGAAAAGAAACCCGCTATGACCGGCTACTCATTGCAACAGGATCCTTGCCGTTTATCCTGCCGGTTCCCGGTCACGATCTGGAAGGTGTCATCGGTTTTCGTACCATCGAAGACGTGGATCTAATGCTGGATGCGTCAAAGCAGTACAAAGATGCCGTTATCATCGGCGGCGGTTTACTCGGCCTGGAGGCAGCCAGTGGTCTGTTGAACCAGAATATGAACGTCACTGTCATCCATCTACCCGAGTTACTGATGGAACGCCAGCTTGACCACGAGGCCGCAAAGCTTTTACAGGCGGAACTGGAATCCCGGGGTGTCAACATTATCACCGAAGGTGATACCGAGGCCCTGCTGGGTGACAAGCGCGTCAATAAACTCAGGCTAAAAGACGGCCGGGAAATCGATGCTGATATCGTGGTTATGGCGGTCGGTATCCGGCCCAATATCACCCTGGCCAGGGAGGCAGGTCTTTACTGTGATCGCGGGATTGTTGTCAATGACACATTGCAGACCTACGATCCCGCAATTTATGCGGTAGGCGAATGTGTACAGCACCGCGGTAACACCTATGGCCTGGTTGCGCCCCTGTTCGAACAGGCCAGAGTCTGTGCCAACCACCTCGCCCACCTGGGATACAGTCGCTACGAAGGTTCCGCAACAGCCACTCGGCTCAAAGTCAGCGGCGTGGAGCTGTTTTCCGCCGGAAACTTCACCGGCGATGACAGTACCGAATCCATCGTACTCAAGGACGCGTCGCACGGCATCTACAAAAAACTGGTACTGAAAGATAATCGTATCGAGGGCGCCGTCCTCTATGGCGATACCGTCGATGGCGCCTGGTATTATGAACTGATGCGGGAAGGCTCCGATATCAGCGCCCATCGTGATCAGTTGATGTTCGGACGCACCCATATCAGTGACGCCGGTCATGGTGGCCAGGATTCGGCAGCCGCGATGGCCGACGACGCACAGGTCTGTGATTGTAATGGTGTTTGCAAGGGGGACATTGTCAATGTCATACGCGACAAGGGTCTGTTCACCCTGGAGGAAGTGAAAAAACACACCAAGGCATCCTCCTCATGCGGTGGCTGCGCTGGCCTGGTGGAACAGATCCTGGCGGTCACCGCCGGCGGCGAGTATACGGCGCCGGAGAAGAAACCGCTGTGTGCCTGCACCGACTTTACTCATGACGAGGTGCGCGAGGCGATCAGGGCGCAACATCTGACTCACCGTGAAGCGGCGATGCAGAAAATGGAATGGCGCAACCCGGATGGCTGCCCCACCTGCCGACCGGCCCTGAATTATTACATGTTATCCACCTGGCCCGAGGAGGCGATTGACGATCCGAACTCCCGTTTCGTCAACGAGCGCGTTCACGCCAACATTCAAAAGGACCGCAGTTATACCGTGGTACCACGTATCTGGGGCGGCGTCACTACACCAGCAGAACTGCGTGCGATCGCCGATGCAGCGGAGAAATACGCCGTGCCGATGGTCAAGATCACCGGTGGTCAGCGTATCGATCTGGTCGGCGTACAAAAGGATCAACTGCCCGATATCTGGTCCGATCTCAACGACGCGGGCATGGTATCCGGCCATGCCTATGGCAAGGCCCTGCGTACAGTCAAGACCTGTATCGGCGCCCAGTTCTGTCGCTTCGGGACCCAGGACTCGATCGGTATGGGCATCGATCTGGAAAAGATGACCTGGGGTTCCTGGACACCGCATAAATTCAAGATGGCGGTTTCCGCCTGTCCGCGCAACTGCGCCGAGGCGACGATCAAGGATTTCGGTGTGGTCGGGATCGATGGCGCCTGGGAATTACACGTCGGCGGCAACGGCGGCTTGAAAGTCCGGGTCACCGATTTACTCTGCCGGGTGCAAACCCGCGAGGAAGTCCTGGAGTATGCCGGTGCTTTCATGCAACTGTACCGTGAAGAGGCCCGCTACCTGGAACGAACCGCGCCCTGGATCGAAAGGGTCGGCCTGCCCTACGTTAAACAAAAGATCGTCGAGGATGATGAGCTGCGCAAGGTCTTATACGAACGCTTCCTTGCTTCACAGGAAATTGCGCAAAAAGATCCCTGGGCCGAACGTACCCCCGCGGAACAACGCGTGGAATTCGTGCCGATGAAAAACGTGGCCAATGGCTAGGGCCTCGTCGAACAATCAAGTACCCATAACCCGGAGAACAGAACATGTCAGACTGGATTGTCATTGGACAAATTGACGATATCCCCAAACTCGGATCGCGCGTCATCGCCACCGCAGAGGGCGATGTCGCGGTATTCCGCACTTCGGACGACCAGGTATTCGCCCTGCTCGATCAATGCCCGCATAAAGGCGGTCCCTTATCCCAGGGAATGGTCTATGGTCACGCCGTCGCCTGCCCGCTGCATAACTGGAGCATCGATCTGGCCAGCGGCGAAGCCGTCGCACCGGATGAAGGCTGTACCAACAGTTACCCGGTCAAAGTGGAAAATGGCACCATCAGTATCGCCATACCACTGGCTAAAGTAGCCGCTGTCTAACATGCCTGGAAAAACAGAATTTAACGAACTGTTTTGCAGGCAGCACCGGGACCAGGGGCGATTTTGACTATGCAGGAAACCCGGACAACCTGTCCCTACTGTGGCGTCGGCTGCGGGATCATCGCGAGCACGGATGAAGCGGGCCAGGTATCCATCAAGGGCGATCCCACCCACCCGGCCAATTACGGCCGCCTTTGTTCCAAGGGTGCCGCACTGGGTGAAACGCTGGGCCTGGAAGAGCGCCTGTTGAGGCCGGAAGTCGACGGTCAGTCCTGCGACTGGGACTCCGCCCTGGATGCGGTGGCCGATCGTTTTCGCGCCATTATTGACCAGCACGGCCCCGATGCTGTGGCTTTCTATGTTTCCGGTCAATTACTGACCGAAGACTATTATATCGCCAACAAGCTGATGAAAGGCTATATCGGTTCGGCGAACATCGATACCAACTCGCGTCTTTGCATGTCCTCGGCCGTAGCCGCCTATAAACGCGCCTTTGGTGCGGACAGTGTGCCCTGCAGCTATGAAGATATCGAACAGGCCGAACTGATCGTCCTGGCTGGCTCCAATGCGGCCTGGTGTCACCCGGTCGTTTACCAGCGAATTGTCGCTGCTAAAAAGACCAACCCGGACCTGCGCGTGGTGGTCATCGATCCGCGTCGCACCGCCACCTGTGATATTGCCGACTTACATCTGTCGCTCGAACCGGGCAGCGATGCCCTGTTATTCAACGGCCTGCTGCAGTACCTGGCCCACAACCAGGCCCATGACACCCATTACACGACCGCCTTCACCGAAGACGTGGACGCCGCCCTGGCTGCGGCCCGGGACTCTTCGCCGGATATCGACACGGTAGCCGAACAATGTCGTCTGAACGCAGAAACAGTCCGTCGCTTCTATGAGCTGTTCCGGCATAACGAGAAGGTCGTCACGTTTTTCTCGCAGGGTATCAACCAGTCCAGTAGCGGTACCGACAAGGGTAACGCGATCATCAACTGTCACCTTTTAACGGGCCGCCTCGGCCGCCCCGGTATGGGGCCGTTCTCCCTCACCGGTCAACCCAATGCAATGGGCGGCCGCGAGGTCGGTGGGCTGGCCAATCAGCTGGCCGCCCACATGGCGATCGACAACCCGACGCATCGCGATCTGGTGCAGAATTTCTGGCAATCCCCGCGCATGGTCACGCAGGTGGGACGCCAGGCGGTGGACCTGTTCGAGGCCATCCATCGCGGCGAGATCAAGGCAGTCTGGATCATGGCCACCAACCCGGTAGTGAGCATGCCCGATGCCGACCGGGTCCGGGACGCCCTGGCGCAGTGCGAGCTGGTCGTCGTCTCCGATAACATGGCCCATACGGACACTCTGGAACTGGCCACGATCAAGCTGCCTGCCCTGGGCTGGGGCGAAAAGGACGGCACGGTCACCAATTCCGAGCGTCGCATCTCGCGCCAGCGCGCTTTCCTCGCCCCACCCGGGGAAGCCCGGGCGGACTGGTGGATGATCAGCGAAGTGGCCAGGCGACTGGGCCATGGCGATGCCTTCGACTATGAGCATCCCGCTGAAATTATGGCCGAACATGCCCGGCTGACGGCCTGTAAGAATCACGGTACGCGGGATCTGGATCTGGGCGGCCTGGCGGTGCAAAGCCGCCAGCAATACGAGAACCTGGCGCCGACCCAGTGGCCTGTCAGCGCCGACCAGCCTAACGGCTGCCCGCGCCTGTTTGAAAACAACCGGTTTTATACCCCGAGCGGCAAGGCCCGTTTTGTACCGATCGCCCCAAGGGGACCGGCGCGCTCGATCGCCAATGATTTTCCGCTGCGCCTCAACACCGGACGGGTGCGTGATCACTGGCACACGATGACCCGTACCGGTCAATCACCCCGTCTGGCCAGGCATCGTTACGAACCCTTTGTCGAGGTCCATCCGAACGATGCTGAACGTTTCGAACTGGTCGCAGGTGATCTGGCCTCCATCCGGGGTGAACACGGCAGGATCGTCGTGCGTGTGCGCCTCAGTGAGCAGCAATTGCCCGGCAACCTGTTTGTCCCCATCCACTGGAACGACCAGTTTGCCAGCGCGGCCCGGGTGGGTCGTTTGCTAGGCGCAGTGACAGATCCCCACTCCGGCCAGCCCGAGCTCAAACACGCCCCTGTCCGGATTGCACCCTACCGGGCCGGCTGGTACGGCTTTTTACTCAGTCGCCGACCACTAGCGCCGGATCCGGCCGTCTACTGGAGTCGCTCCCGGGGCAAGGGATTGTGGCGCTATCAGCTTGCCGGCGAGCCTTTAACGGACGAGTGGCTGGCGACAGCCCGGGCGCTGCTGGGCCCGGTGAGTCAGGAGACGGATCGGGTCGAATACGTCGATCCGGCCAACCAGCAATACCGCGCCGCCCACTTCATCGATAATCGTCTGGAAAGTTGCCTGTATATCGCGCCGCACCCCGATCTGCCCGAGTATGACTGGCTTGAAGCACTGTTCGAAAACCGCACCGTCAGCGGCAAGGAGCGCATCAGCCTGCTTGCCGGCAAAGCGTCCGGGTCCGGGAATCCGGCCGGTCCCACGGTATGTGCCTGCTTCGGGGTCGGCCGCAATACCCTGTTGCAGGCCATTGAGCAGCAGGGGCTGGAGAGTGTTGAGACAATCGGACAGCAGCTTAAGGCCGGGACCAATTGCGGTTCCTGCCTCCCGGAAATCAAAAGCTTATTAGAACAAAGCCGCTCCGCCCGGGTCGATCGCCCCCGGGACACCGGCAATGCCCCCCTGTCCCCAGAGAGCAGATTGAAATCAACACGCCTTGAACCGCATTAATTGCGGCCATGATTGAAATCGGCCGGATTCGCCCTAATATTGGTGGTAACACCAATTGATTGGCCAATATTATGCAAGACACCGTCCCGACCCGTTACTGGCACAAACTCGATGATGGTCGCATCCAGTGCGATCTCTGCCCGCGCTTCTGCAAACTGCATGAGGGCCAGCGCGGACTCTGTTTTGTGCGCCAGAACCTCAATGATCAAATCATGCTGACCACCTACGGGCGCTCCAGCGGTTATTGCATCGATCCCATCGAGAAAAAACCGTTGAACCATTTTCTGCCCGGCACGCCGGTATTGTCCTTTGGTACCGCCGGCTGTAACCTGGCCTGCAAGTTCTGCCAGAACTGGGATATCAGTAAATCCCGCGAGATCGACACCCTCGCCGATGAGGCTTCACCGGAATTGATTGCCAGTGCCGCCGAACAACTGGGTTGTCGCAGCGTCGCCTATACCTATAACGACCCGGTGATCTTCCATGAATACGCCATCGATGTGGCCAAAGCGTGCCATGAAAAAGGCATAAAATCGGTGGCCGTGACTGCCGGTTATGTGACCCCGGAGCCACGCAAGGAATTTTATCAATACATGGATGCCGCCAATGTCGATCTCAAAGCCTTCACCGAAAACTTTTATTACAAATTGACGGGCGGCCACCTGGAGCCAGTGCTTGATACGATTAAATATCTCAAGCATGAAACCGATGTCTGGATGGAACTCACCACGTTATTGATTCCGGACAAGAACGACTCCGATAAGGAAATTGAATCCATGAGCCAATGGATTCTCGACGAGCTGGGCCCGGACGTGCCGCTACACTTCAGTGCCTTCCACCCCGATTTCAAGATGAGAGACATACCGCCGACACCGGCTGCAACCCTCACCCGCGCACGTAACATCGCCATGCAAAATGGCCTGCGTTATGTATATACCGGCAATGTTCACGACGAGTCCGGTGGCAGCACCTATTGCCATAACTGTGGCAACAAACTGATCGGACGGGACTGGTATGTACTGGGTGAATGGAACCTGACGCCGGACGGCAAGTGCAATGAATGCGGAACAGAATGTGCCGGTGTCTTCGAGGCCCAGCCCGGCAACTGGGGCGCCAAACGTCAACCTGTGCGACTCAAGGATTTTGCAGCATGAGCTCGCCTCTTCCGGCCAGCCGGAACAAGCAGCGAATTACACAATGAGCGAAATTGATATCAGCCTGCAACAACTGCGCGGCATGATAGGTTTACATGTGGTGCATAATGGTGTTGTTTGCCAGGTGATAGAAGTGCTTGAGGACGGCCCCTCTATCGTGTTGCAAAGTCACGGGCCTGCGAAGCCAGTCCAGTCAAATCAGCATGGCGAAGGGAGTCGACGAACGCCTGAAACCTTTACCATTCCTGTTCTGACCCGTGACAAGCAGGAGATACACCCCCAGTACCTGGCACTTGAGCTTACCTGAACAGGGTTTGAGCCGGAAACGACAGAGCCGTACTAATCAGAAAAATTAAACGTCTTCTTCCGGGCCGAGCTGCCGGGCTTCGTCTTCAAGCATAACGGGGATATCATCCCGAATCGGATAGGCCAGCCGATCCGCCTTGCAAATCAGCTCCTGCGTTTCCTTGTTATAAACCAGCGGTCCCTTGCAGATTGGACAGGCCAGAATATCAAGCAGTTTTTTGTCCACGTTTGGCCTCCAGTATATTCAGTAGGTGATAATCAAATTTCTTGCCAATCTGTGCCTGGATCGGCACATACCAGGCATTTTCCAATCCCAGACGTTCGCTTTTGACCGCATCCTTCTCGGTCATCAGAATTGGCAAGGATTCGTCAAACTCGAAATCAGACAATACAAATGCGTGGTGATCCGGATAGGTATGTTCGATCACATCCATGCCTTCTTCACGTAACATGTTGAAAAATCGCTGTGGGTTGCCGACACCTGCAATGGCATGGACACGCTGGCCAGCGAACTTCTCCATCGTTGCGCTACGGGTATTGTCTTGGACATGTATCCATTCATGACCGGCATAATCCATCGGGTACTCATCCCCGACCGGGGTACCATTGCTGACAATCAGATCCACTTCACCGATCCGGGCTACCGGTTCACGCAGGGGGCCGGCGGGTAAACACCAGCCATTGCCGAAACGGCGCATACCGTCAACCACCACCACTTCAATCTCCCTTTCCAGGGCATAATGTTGCAACCCGTCGTCACTGACAACAATATCGCAATCATGGTGTGCCAGTAGTGCCGTGACTGCTTCCACCCGGTTCGGACCGACCGCCATGGGGCACCCGGTGCGGCGGGCAATGATGACCGGTTCATCCCCGACCATGACCGGATCCGCATCCGGGCGAACCTGTTGTGGCCAGGAGCTGGCCCTGCCCCCATAGCCACGGCTGATAATACCGGGACTGTAGCCGGCCTGTTTAAGGATATTGACCACGGCAATCACGAGCGGGGTTTTCCCCGTTCCGCCGGTAGTAATATTGCCGACCACGATGACCGGTACGGGAACCCGGGTGCTGGAAAATATCCCCATGCGATAGGCATAACGTCGCAGCCAGACCAGAAGACAAAACAGCCCGCTCAATGGCAGTAATAACACGGTGGCTACCGAGCGGCTTTCCCAGAGCTTTTGCAGATTTTGTTGCAACACGTCTTGCTTTTCCGTTTATCAGGTATTCGTGCCAAACTGCAGATCATGCAGTCCCGCATAATGGCCGCCTTTGGAAAGTAATTCGTCGTGGCGGCCGACTTCGACAATCCGACCCGCCTCGAGCACAACAATCTTGTCAACTTTTTCGATAGTCGACAGTCTGTGCGCAATGACCAGCGTGGTACGATCTTTCATCAGTTCTTCGATTGCCTGCTGTATATAACGTTCCGACTCCGTATCCAGAGCCGATGTTGCCTCGTCGAGAATCAGGATGGGCGCATTCTTGAGAATTGCCCGTGCAATGGCCAGGCGTTGACGCTGACCACCGGATAGCAATACGCCGTTTTCACCGACAATCGTATCAAAACCCTCGGGGAGGCGTTCAATAAAGTCGAGTGCATAAGCCGCCCTGGCCGCCTCTCGAATAGCGGTGATATCCACCGAGTCCTGGGCTCCATAGGCAATATTATGAGCAATTGAGTCATTAAACAGGGTCACATGCTGGCTTACCAGGGCAATCTGGCTGCGCAGGCTCGGCAAGGTGATCTCCCGGGTGTCGATATCGTCGATCAACACGCGTCCCTTTGTTACTTCGTAGAAACGCGGCAGCAGGCTGACCAGCGTGGATTTGCCGGCGCCTGAGCGCCCGACAAAGGCAACACTTTCTCCCGGCTCGATGGTCAGGTTAACATCCTGCAACACTGTCTCACTTTCCTGAGCACCGTAACCGAAGGTCACATCATCATACTCGACCTTGCCAGTTATCTGTTTGAGTTCGCGTGTTCCACTATCGGGCTCAGGCTCAGTATCGACAAAGGTAAACACGCTATAGGCGGCGGCAATTCCACGTTGCAATTGGGCATTGATGCTGGTCAGTCGCTTGGCATGTTGCAGTAACAGGATCATCGCCAGCATGAACGACATGAATTTACCGACAGTCATTTCGTCGAGAAAACCGGGCTTGGTTGCAATGTAAACGATACCGGCGAATGCGGTCACCACAATCTGCTGAATTAATGGCGAGCTGATCGCATTGGTCGCGACCAGCTTCAGATGCTGACGACGGTTATACGTGTTGACCTGCTCAAAACGTTGGGATTCATATTCCTGCCCACCGAAAATCTTGATTTCACGGTTGGCCTCAATCGCTTCCTCGGTCACATTGGAAACGTCACCCATCGAACGCTGGATACGATAACTGAGTTTGCGAAACCGCCGACTGACCGCCACCACAGCGACCGCGACAACCGGAATTACCAGCAGCAGTATCAAAGTCAGCGTCATGCTCAGATACATCATCAGGCCGAGCAGGACCAGGATGGTCAGTGTATCGCGAATCAGTGTTGTTATGACTTTGGAAGTGGCTTCAGCCAGTTGCTCAATGTCGTACACCATTTTGGACAGCAAGCCACCCGACGAGGTTGTGTCGTAATAGCCGATTGGCAGAGAGAGCAACTTGTCGAAGACCTGGCTGCGCAGGTTACGGATAACGCTGCGGGCAATCCAGGCCATGCCGTATTCAGAGAGAAAACTGCCGACGGTGCGTGCGGCAAAGACGATAATCATCAGGATCGGGATCCATTTTATGGTATCCGGATCCTTGTCGACAAAACTCCCGTCGACCATCGGTTCGATCAGTTTGGCGAAAGCCCCTTCGGTCAGGGAAAAGATCACCATGCCAAGCACGGCAACAAGAAAGACCTTCCAGTAAGGAAATGCGTACCTTAGAAGACGACGATATATGACAAACCCATCGGTATTGTCGTCAGATGATGAGCTCATCAGCGTTTACTTCCCGGATTCCTGTCGAGTGGCGAACGTCAGGTTAACCATCCCTACCTGGCGCGCCGCATCCATCGCTCTAATCACAGCTTGATGAGGTGTGTTTTTATCCGCGCTGATAATCAGTTTGGGATCCTGGTGATCGGCGCGTGTATCGCGCAACGCGGTCTTCAGTGTTGCCAGTTGTTTGTCACGAATGCGCTTTTCGTTAACGAAATAATGGCCTTCACCATCGATAGTGATTTCGATAGTAAAACGTTCTTCCTGGCTTTTTTCGCCCGCCGCTTCCGGCAATTCGATGTTGATTTCGGATTCTTTTTCGAATGTCGTGGAAACCATGAAAAAGATCAGCAGCAGAAATACAACATCGATCAATGGCGTCAGGTTGAGCTCCGGATCCTTGTTACGATCGTGACGCAACATCATATGGCGTTATCCCGTCCGGTTTCCCGCTCTCCGTGCATGACATCCACGATTTTCATCGCTTCTTCTTCCATTTTAAGTACCAGCGCATCAACCTTGCCGCGGAAATAGCGATAGAAAATCAGGCTGGGAATCGCCACTGACAGGCCGGCCGCAGTGGTAATCAACGCCTCGGATATCCCGCCCGCGAGAACCGAGGGATTACCGACGCCCTGGGTCGTAATCGCGGCGAATACCTTGATCATACCGATGACTGTGCCCAGCAAACCGAGCAAGGGCGTAATCGAGGCTATGGTGCCGAGTGTATTGAGATAACGTTCCAGTTCCAGGATCACCTGGCGTCCGGTTTCCTCGATACTTTCTTTCATAATGTCGCGCGGATGCTGGCGATTGACCAGACCCGCGGCCAGGATCCGGCCCAGTGGCGAGCTGCGAGACAGTGACTGAATATGACTTTCATCCAGTGACTGGCTTTTGTACCACTGCCAGACCTGGGCTACCAGATACGCTGGCGCAATCCGTTTTTGCTGCAGGGCCCAGAACCGTTCGCCAACAATGGCCAGGGCAATTACCGAACACAACAGAATCGGCAGCATCAGCCAGCCGCCCGCCTGGATCATCTCAAACACGTCGCACGCCCTTTTGAAAACAAATAGAAGGAGATATAAAAACTGCGGCTAACTTTAACAAAGACCGGCCACCCCTGAAAGTGCGGGTTCACAGAATCATCAATCAACCGACATGACCCGACTGTGCCAGTAACGGCGGTTTGCCTCCCGGTAACTGAACAGTTTACGCACTCCGTCCGCTTCGCCAAGCACAAATCGCAGCGCCCCCTCTTCATCCACCCGGTATTGTCTGGCCCCCACCGCGGTATACCGGGCCACTACCGCCGGGCGTGGAAACCGGTAACGATTGCGATACCCGACCGGATACAGCACATAATCGGGGTTCACCGCGGTCACAAAGGCCGGGGTTGAAGAAGTCAGACTGCCATGATGGGGTGCCACCAGGATATCGGCTGCCAGTTTCGCCCGTTGCCGACGCAGCAGTGCCCGTTCCCCGGCCTGTTCAATATCGCCACTGAGCAGCGCTACCTGTTCCCCGGCCTCGATACGCAGCACACAGGAGGCGTCATTGCCGCCCAGCCGGCCCGGCGCCGGGGCCAGAAACTGAAAATGCACCCCGTCCCATTGCCAGCGCTGACCGGCCTCGCAGGCCCGATGCCCGGCTCCCGGGATCTGCTCCGGCACACTGGTCGACAGCCTGCCAACCGGCAATGCCTGGCGCACCGAGGCCAGTCCGCCGATATGGTCGTTATCGCCGTGACTGATCACCAGGTGGTCGATCCCGCTATAACCGCTATGACGCACATAGGGCACCACCACCGCCGCTCCGGTATCAAAGCTGGTGCTGTAGCGGGCGCCAGTATCGAAGATCAGCAAGCGGGAGCGGGTCTGGACCGCCGCCGACAGCCCCTGTCCCACATCCAGCAATGTCAGCCAGGCCTGTCCCGGCGGCGGCCGGGCTCCGCTGCCAAGCAGCAGTGGCAGGCAGAGTACCGGCGCCAGATAACGGCCCGGGAGGCCACGCGGGGCCAGTAACAGCAGTAATCCCGCGCCCAGCAGGAGCAGCGCGCCGGCACTGCCGGTGCCCGTCTGCCAGTGGGAAAACGGCCAGGCCGCCATGCTTTGCAGGACCTCGAGCATGCCCTCCAGCAACCAGCCCAATCCCGTCAGAAGCACGTTGCCCAGCGCGGGAAACGTCAAGGTCGCCAGGGTGCCAAGCAGTGCCAGTGGCACGATCAGCAGACTGACCAGGGGAATCGCCAGCAGGTTGGCCAGTGGCGCCACCAGCGAGACCTGCTGAAACCAGGCTATTAATAATGGTGCCAGCCCCAGCGTAATCCAGCCCTGGATGCGCAGCCATTGATGCAGCCGGGAACGGGGACGGGCCCCGCCCAGGGCATAGAGAATCAGCGCCACCGCCGCAAAGGACAACCAGAAACCGGCCGAGAGCACCGCCAGCGGATCCAGCAGCAGCACCAGCAACGCCGCCCAGGCCAGCGTCCGTCCCGGCGCCAGGGGACGCAAACGCCACAGGGCCAGCATGACCACCGCCAGCATCACCAGGGCCCGCTGGGTCGGGATAGCAAAGCCGGCCATGGCCGCATACACCAGCGCGGCCAGGGTTGCCAGCAACGCCGCGGCCCGCGGGGCTGGCAGCCAGAGCAGCAACCGTTCGCCGCCCAGCCGCCACAGATACCGGGTGAGCCAGAACACCAGCGCGGCCAGCAAGCCGATATGCATGCCGGAGATGGCCAGCAGATGCGCCGTGCCGGTGACCCGCAACACCTCCCAGGTTGAGGAATCGACATCCCGCCGGTCCCCCACGCTCAGGGCGCGAAACAGGGCGCCCGCCTGTCCCGCTAACGGTTGTTGCAGTGCCTGGCTCAGACGCTGACGCCACTGATCCAGCCGGTATCGCCAGGGAACCGGTCGGGACACCAGCGGCCGGTTGTCATAACGCACATAGCCGGTGGCCCGAATGCGTTCGGCAAACAGCCAGCGCTCGTAATCGAAACTGCCCGGATTGCGAAATCCCCGGGGACGCTTCAGCCGAACCTCCAGGCGCCATGTCTGGCCGGGCTGCAGCGCAGGACGTTGCTGGCCGTACCAGTTCAGCCGCACCCGTGCCGGCCACGCCTGCCGTTCGCCGGCGACAAGATAATGATCCACATCCAGCAGAAAACGGGTACGCCGCTGCCCGGATTCGGGCAGCCCGGCCACATGCCCGACCAGGATCAGATCCTGTCCCTCAAGTTCCGGCGGCAGCGTGACGCTTAAAATGGAGTGCGCGCTCCACAGTGCCCAGAGAAACCCGCTTATCAGCCAGCCTGCCAGTCGCCAGGGAAATCCCAACCAGAGTGCGGCGGGGATCGAGACGCCAAGCAGAAAAATCCAGCCGCTGGCCGGTAAGGCAGGAAATAATTGCAGGCAGAGAATGCCTGCCAGAAATGCTATCGTCCCTGATCGCATAAAAGGTTATGGCTTGTAATACAATTGTTGGATAATAGCCCGGCTGACAACGTCCCTGAATCGCCAGACATGCCTCGCAAGTTTATAAGAAAATATATGCCGGATCACGACAAGATCCGCAACCATGTCCAGCTCAACCGCATCTTCGGGACACTGCTGCACGATCCCAACCTGTTGCACCTGAACCGCCGTTCAGTCTCCAGCGCCTTTGCGGTGGGCCTGTTCATGGCTTTTGTCCCGGTCCCCTTCCAGATGCTGCTGGCGGCCGCCGCGGCCATTATCGTGCGCTGCAATCTGGCCATCGCCGTGGCGCTGGTGTGGCTCACCAACCCGGTGACCATGGGACCGATCTTTTTCTTCTGCTACAAGGTCGGCACCTGGTTTCTGGGCACGCCGGTCCGCGCGGTGGAGTTTGCGCCCTCCTGGGAGTGGTTCAGCAGTGAACTGGGCATAATCTGGCAACCGCTGCTGCTGGGCTGTTTCGTGGTCGGTGCGATCACAGCCGCCCTGGGATACGGGCTGGTGCGACTGCTCTGGCGCCTGCACCTGCTCAGCCATATTCGTAACCGGCAACTGCAGTTTGCGCTGCGGCGGCGGGAGAACCACAAGCATCGGGATCGCTGATCCGGGCCCGGATCAGCTGAGAAACAACATCAAGTCTACATTAACTAAACAGCGTAACCTGCTGTTTATTAAGAACTAAAAATCCCGTCCTTGAGATGCAGCACACGGTCCATGCGCTCGGCAAAGGCCGGGTCGTGAGTCACCACCACGAAGCTCGTCCCCAGGGCGGTATTCAGCTCCAGCATGCGCTGATACACCTGTTCGGCGGTCTGGCTGTCGAGATTGCCGGTCGGCTCGTCCGCCAGGATGCACTTGGGCCGGGTCACCAGGGCCCGGGCGATGGCCGCCCGCTGGCGTTCCCCGCCGGACAGCGCATTGGGCTTGTGCCGCAGGCGCTCGCCCAGGCCGACTTCCGTGAGCATGGCCGCCGCCTGTTGGCCGGCCTGCGCCGTGCCCAGCCCGCGAATCAACAATGGCATGGCCACGTTCTCCAGGGCGGTGAATTCAGGCAACAGATGGTGAAACTGGTAAACAAACCCCAGATCGCGGTTACGCAGCAGGCCGCGCCGGGCATCGTCCAGTTTGGCCATATTCTCGCCATTGACCTCGACCTCGCCGGCGCTGGGCAGATCCAATCCCCCCAGCAGGTGGAGCAAAGTGCTTTTACCGGAGCCGGAGGCGCCGACAATCGCTACCTGCTCGCCCCGGCGCACGCTCAGATCCACGCCCTTGAGCACGGCAACTTCGCGACTCCCCTCGCGGAACACCTTGGTCAGGTTGCGACAGGCCAGAATCGTCTCACTCATAGCGTAACGCCTCCGCCGGTTGGGTCCGGCTGGCCCGCCAGGCCGGATACACGGTCGCCACGATGCCCAGCAGGAACGACACGCTGGTGATCATCCAGACATCGTCCCAGTGCAGATCGGAGGGCAGTTCGCTGATGTAATACACGCCCGGATCCAGGAACTGGATGCCGAACAGGCCCTCGAGCCACGGCACCACGATGTCCAGATTGAGCGCCAGACTGACGCCAAGGAGGGTCCCCAGCAACGTGCCTACCACGCCGATGACCGTCCCCTGCACCATGAAGATGCGCATGATGCGGCCCGGCGAGGCGCCCAGCGTACGCAGGATGGCGATATCGCTCTCCTTGTCGGTCACGACCATCACCAGCGTGGAGACGATATTGAACGCTGCCACGGCAATGATCAGCAGCAACAGCAAAAAGATCATCCGCTTTTCGATTTTGACTGCCCGAAACCAGTTGGCGTGATAGGAGCTCCAGTCGCGCACATAAAAGTCGCTCAGCACGCCATCCTGCAGTTCGTGACGAATCTGCGGCGCCAGGAACAGATCGCTCAGTTTGGCCCGCACGCCGGTGACGCGGGAACCGAGCTTGAACAGACGCTGCGCATCTTCCATATGGATGACAGCCAGTGCGCTGTCGTATTCATACATCCCGATATGGAACAGTCCGACGACCTCGAAACGCTTCAGACGGGGTGCCATGCCGGCCGGGGTGACATTGAGACTGGGCGTGACCATGGTCACCTTGTCGCCCACATCGACGCCGAGGATCCGGGCCAGATCCCGCCCCAGGATCACGTTGAAGCTCCCCGGCCGCAGATCGGACAGCTGTCCCACTTCCATCTTGCCGGCCACCGCCGACACCCCCGGCTCCCGGTCCGGCAACACGCCGCGAATCCGGGCACCGTTCACGCCCTTGCCACGGATCAGCATACCCTCACCTTCCACATACGGTGCGCTGGCGATGACTTTGGAATGGGATTCGGTGGCGCGGGCAACGGACGGCCAGTCAGCAATCCCGCGCCGGTAATCGGTGACAGTCAGATGCGAGACCATGTCGAGGATCCGCTCGCGCACTTCTTTCTCGAAGCCGTTCATCACCGACAGCACGGTGATCAACGCCATCACGCCCAGCGCGATACCGAGCATCGAGCTCATCGAGATGAACGAGATGAAGTGATTGCGGCGCTTGGCGCGGGTATAGCGCAGGCCGACATACAATTCGAATGGTCTAAACATGGAGCGGCATTATACAGGTTCGCGGTGAAATGACATCAACGCGAAGCGGTGATTGCGCCAGAGCTCACACCATGCCAGCAAAGGCATTTGCACAGGCGAATCAGGACAGGTGCACAGGAATCGAACGGGCGATGCGGATCGATTCGGCGCTCATCTGTGAGACCCAGGCATAAACTTCCACGCCCTGTTCGCACACGGCGGTCAGCTGTTGGGCATAGTCGGGATCGATCTCTGCGGCTGCACGAAACTGATCAGCATCATCGCGGGCCACGTGTAGCAGTAACACCGCCCGGTAACCGGCGCGGACCATTGCCGCCAACTCCTGCAGGTGCTTGCGCCCCCGTTCGGTGGGCGCATCGGGGAAAATGGCATAGCCGTCACAATCGATCGCGGTGACGTTCTTCACCTCCACGTAGCAGTCGACGCGCCCGGGATCGGCCAGCAGCAAATCGACCCGGCTGTTGGTGCCGTATTTCACCTCGCGGCGCAGTGTCCGATAGCCCTGCAGGGGCTCGATTACGCCGGACTCGATCCCCTCCTGCACGAGCGCGTTGGCCAGGTGGGTATTGACGCTCACCAGGGTGCCCTCCAGGGTCGAAGCCAGCTCCCAGGAATAGCGGTATTTGCGCTTGGGGTTGGCACTGTCGCGCAGCCAGATCCGGGTCCCCGGCTCGGCACAGCCGAGCATGGAACCGGTATTGGGCGTGTGGACGGTCAGTTCGTCGCCGTTGTCCAGTCGCACATCGGCCAGAAAGCGTTTGTAGCGCCGCAGCAGGGTGGCGGGAATCAGCGGTGGGTCAAATTTCACAATTACAGCAACCTGTCAGACGAGACTCTGGAAAAACTGGTTAAACTTTTGCGTGTAAGCCATTGATAGAGTATATTTTACCGCAGATTCGGCCGAACACTGTGCCAGAGGAGCCCGATGATGACCAGGCTGTGGAATATCCCGACTTTATTCGCGCTTTTTGGCGCAGCCACCCTGTTGCTGGCCGCACCGGCCGCCGCCGACACCCTCGACATGCCTGCCCCGCCGGCCCTGCAGGAACCGGATCACAGCGTGACGCTGCCCGGCCGGGGGATGTCCATGCTGCAGGTCGAGGAACGCTTTGGCACTCCCAGTGAGAAATTCGATGAAGTGGGCGATCCCCCGATTACCCGCTGGGTCTACCCCGATTTTACGGTCTATTTCGAATACCAGTACGTCATCAATGCCGTCGCCCATGATGCCATGACCGGCCCGACTTCCCCCTGAACACAGCCCCGACAATGACACGCCGACGCGTATGACTCACCGCCGGTTACCCGCTGAATGGGCGCCCCAGAGCGGCGTCATGCTCACCTGGCCCCATGCCGAGACCGACTGGGCCAGGCACCTGGACAGGGTGGAACCGGTCTTTGCCGAAATTGCCAGCCAGGTAGCCCGCCATGAAGCGGTGCTGATCGTGGTAACCGGCACTTCCCATCGCCAGCACGTCGAACAACAGTTGATTCGCCACTCCTGTTTACTGACCCAGGTTCACTTCGCCATTGCCCCGAGCAATGACACCTGGGCCCGGGATCATGGCCCGATCGGCGTCTTGACCCAGGATCAACCGCGCCTGCTGGACTTTACCTTTAACGGCTGGGGCAACAAGCACCCTGCCAATCTGGATAACGGCATCAGCCGCGAGTTACAACGCCAGAAAAGTTTCGGCGACACGCCGCTCGAGACGATCGATTTTGTCCTCGAAGGCGGTAGCATCGACAGCGACGGTGCGGGCAGCCTGCTCACCACGCGCGCCTGCCTGCTCAATCCCTCCCGCAACCCCAATCACGATCAAGCGCAGATCGAACAGCAACTCAGGCAGTCACTGGGCGTCGAACAGGTACTCTGGTTGAGCCATGGCTACCTGGCCGGTGACGATACCGACAGCCACATCGACATGCTGGCCCGGTTTTGCCCGGACAACACGATCGCGTACATACAGTGCGATGATCCGCAGGATGAACATTATGCCGAGTTACAGGCCATGCAAGAGGAACTGCAACAGTTGCGCAATCGCGACGGCGAAGCCTATCGCCTGTTGCCATTACCCTGGCCGGCCCCGATCTTCAACGAGGTAAGCGAACGCCTGCCAGCCAGTTACGCCAACTTCCTGGTCATCAACGAGGCCGTCCTGGTACCCCAATACGGTGATGTCAGGGATCAAACGGCCTGCGCCCAACTGCAAACCGCATTTCCCGATCGGGCGATCATCGGCATCGACTGCCGGCCGTTGATTGAACAGTTCGGCAGTCTGCATTGTTTGACTATGCAATTACCCGCCGGTGTTCTGTAAAGCGTTCTGAACGTTTTTGTCTGCTGTTATGCTTCGAGGTTTTTAATTGCACTTAGCGGAATTCGGGGAACGCCGAGGTCAATGCCCAGCGTTCGGTTTCCTTGTCATACTCCCAGGTCTGGGTATCGGTGATTTCGCGCACGACATGGTTGTTGGTATTGTAATAACGTAATTCCACCACCTGCACCGCCTCGCTTGTGGAGGCATTAACGGTGAGTACCTTGTAGCCGGTAACCTTGATATCCCTGAGCTGTTTTTTCTGTCGTTCACTCAGCTCCGGGGGCTCCTTGTAGTACTGTACCGCCAGTTCCAGGCGCGACCAGCGCATGCTGTGTTCGTAGGCACGCAGGACCTTGTCGAGATCTTCCAGTTCGCCCGGTGTGGTATTACAGGCTCCCAGCAATAATGCCAGAGCGATCAACAGCCACGGTTTCATTCTCCCCCCCTCGCCGATATTTTCTGCACTTACTGTCGGGGCAGTATAAACAGTCCCGCTGACAACGTATATCCTTTGACCCGCGGGGCTTGCTAAACTCACAGCCGGCTATCCAGGAACCCGAACGATGACCCAGCTTCTGAAAACCGCCCTGATCCAGCAACGCTGCGGTGCCGACCGCCAGGCCAATCTGCAGACCTCTGAAGCCGGCATTCGCGAGGCCGCCGGTGCCGGTGCCGGACTGATCCTGCTGCAGGAGCTGCATACCGGCCCCTATTTCTGTCAGCGTGAGGATCCGGCGCTGTTCGATCTGGCCGAGCCGATTCCCGGCCCGTCCACCGGGCAGCTCGCTGCCCTGGCCGCGGAACTGAAGGTGGTGATCGTCGCCTCGCTGTTCGAAAAACGCGGCGCGGGCGTCTATCACAATACCGCCGTGGTACTGGAGGCCGACGGGAGTATTGCCGGGATCTATCGCAAGATGCACATTCCCGACGATCCCGGCTATTACGAAAAATTTTATTTCACCCCCGGCGACCTCGGCTTTACCCCCATCGACACCTCCGTCGGTCGACTCGGCGTACTGGTCTGCTGGGACCAGTGGTTCCCCGAGGCGGCCCGGCTGATGGCACTGGCCGGAGCCGAGCTGTTGCTCTATCCCACCGCCATCGGCTGGGACGACAACGACAGCGCCGAAGAGCAGCAGCGCCAGCTCGAGGCCTGGCAGCTCAGCCAGCGGGCGCATGCGGTGGCCAACGGCCTGCCAGTGCTGGCCTGTAACCGCACCGGCGTGGAAACCGACCCGGTCAGCGGCGATCGAATCCACTTCTGGGGCCACAGTTTTATTGCCGGCCCGCAGGGAGAAATCCTGGCCGAGGCCCCGGCCGACGAGGAACAGCTGCTGATCGCCGAGATCGACCTGGCCCGCAGCGACAGCGTGCGGCGCCTGTGGCCCTATCTGCGCGACCGGCGTATCGATGCCTACGACGACTTGTTATTGCGCTATCGCGACCGCAAATAAAGTACCGGTAACTGGTGAATAAACAAATGTAACCACCGAAACACTGAAAACACCGAAAGCACTGAATAATAATTTTGATTTTCAGCATTTCGGTGTATTTCAGTGCAGTCGGTGTCTTCGGTGGTTTACAAGCCACCACAGCGAGAAAAGTATTGAGATGAATTCACCCGAACAACAGCAGCAGAAGATTGGTAAAAGCATGGTGTTCGCCATGTGGCTGGTGATCCTGGCCCTGCTGACCCTGTTTTTCGACAAGTACCTCGGCGATCAGCAAAATCCCAACCAGCAGGTGGTACAGCGCCAGGGGTCCGATGGCAGCCGGGAAGTAGTACTCAAACAGAATCGCTATGGTCACTATGTGGCCAATGGCCGGATCAATGGTCAGCAAGTGACCTTTTTGCTCGACACCGGCGCCACCGACATCGCGATTCCCGCGCAGGTCGCCAATCGCCTGGGGCTGGAGCGCGGTCGCCAGGTCACCTTCCAGACCGCCAACGGCCTGGCGCGGGGCTATGCCACCCGCCTCGACAGCGTCAGCCTGGGCCATATCCGGCTGACCGATCTGCCCGCCTCCATCAACCCCAATGTCAGCGGCGATGAAATCCTGCTCGGCATGAGTTTTCTCAAACACCTGGAGCTGAACCAGAAAGACAATATTCTCACTCTGCGCCAGTAACCGTGCGCGGCAAACCCGGGAGCCGGCCACAAATCGCGGATAAAGCCCTTGCATCCCGCGCCGATAAGGCAATAATGATGGCTATATCAGCCAGGATTTCACTCATATTAAAGAATAAGGACGATCACTATGTTGTTACGCCAACTTGCCATTGCCCTGCCCGCCCTGGCGGTGGGTACACCGGCCTTCGCCGACTTCATCGGTGCCCGCTTCGGCGCCGGCATGTGGGATCACGATCCCAGCGGCCATATTCGCTATCAAACCACCGACACCAGCAACAATGCCGACCTGAAGAACGACCTCAATCTCGAGGACGACCGGGAAGGTTATTTCTATGCGCTGGTCGAGCACCCGGTGCCGCTGATTCCCAACATCAAGATCATGCAAACCAACCTGACCAGTAATGGTTCCGGTACCATCAACTCCACTTTTGATTACGGTGGCGAGACCTTCACTGCCTCACAACCGATCACCTCCGAACTGGTCCTGGATCACACCGATGTCACCCTTTACTGGCAGCTGCTGGACAACGTGGTGAGCTTCGACTTCGGACTCACCGCCAAGATGGTTGACGCTGAAGCAACCCTGACCAGTGGCGGAACCACAGTGAACAACAGCTTCGACGGCATCGTCCCGATGGGCTATCTCGGCGTGGGCGTTACCCCGTGGCCGGGGCTGGAATTCCGCGTGGAAGGCAGCGCCCTGAGCATTGGTGACAGCAGCCTGACCGACTACACCGCCAAGGTCAGTTATACCACCAGCTACCTGCTGGGTATCGAAGCCGGCGTACGCAGCCTGGAACTGGAGCTGGACGATCTGGACCAGGTTTACTCCAACATGAAATTCGACGGTCCCTTCGTCGGGGTTTATCTGGACTTCTGATAAACAGGGGCCAGTTACTGGTAGCGAGTAGCTGGCCCTTTTTCTACTGCCCGGGTATTTTTCTACCTCCTCCCGGCTTTCTCCCGGCTTTCCTGCCGCATCTGTATAAATTTAGTACTACACTGGATTAAAGGCCCCGTTAAAGGAGTGCCGCCATGATCCGCCCACTCGTTCTGTTGACCGCCCTGCTGCTGGCGTATAGCCCTGTACATAGCGGGGAAATTGTCAAAACCCCTTATGAAGATCCCAAAGTGGTGTTCGACTTCTATTTCGACCACCCGGAGAAGATCAACTCGGCGCTGTACTGGGTACGTTCGTATATCAACCCGCTGGGCGAGGCGCCGTATAACTTTGCACCCGAGTTTATGAGCATCAAGGTGGTGATTCACGGTACCGAGATCGTCACGGTCGCCAAACACAATTATGAAAAATACAAAAACGCGGTCGAACGCATGAAGTATTACGATCAGCTGGGCGTGGAATTTATCGTCTGCGGCCTGGCCGCCAAGGATTATGATTACAGCACCGACGATTTCCAGGATTTCATCAAACTGGCCCCGTCGGCCATCACCGAACTGGTTCACTGGCAACAGCAGGGCTACGGGCTGATCACCCCCAATATCATGGATAAAAAACTGTCGATCGACGAAATCCGTTAATTAACAGCCCCGGCGGTGCGGATCGTTTTCACATCCGCGACCGAACCCGGTAAAATGGCCGCCCTGTTTTCGCCATGGTCAGCCGCCAGCCGTTCGCATGTCAGACGTTTCCCTGTGTAATCCGTTTCACCCGCCGTTGCCCGCCCGTGCCGGCGAACTGTCCCGCTGGGGACAGCTGTATGGCAACAGCCCGGCGCTGGTCATCAGCCAGGCGGCCCGCGAGCATAACGGCCCACTGGTGGTCATTGCCGCCGACACCGCCGCCGCCCAGCGACTGGAATACGCGCTGCGCTTTTACCTGGCCGACACCGAGCTGCCGATTCGCCACCTTCCCGACTGGGAAACCCTGCCATACGACGTCTTCTCGCCGCATCAGGACATCATCTCCGGGCGCCTGACCAGTCTCTATCATCTGCCCGACATGCAGCAGGGCATCCTGCTGATCCCGGTGCAGACCCTGATGCACCGCCTGCCGCCACCCGATTATCTGCAGGCCAATACCCTGATGCTGGATCTCGGCCAGACGCTGAAGCTGGACGAAATGCGCCTGCGGCTGGAGTCGGCCGGCTATCAGTGCGTCTCGGCAGTCATGGAGCACGGCGAGTTCGCGGTACGTGGTAATATCCTGGATCTGTTTCCCATGGGCAGCGACCGGCCCTATCGTATCGAGTTGTTCGACGACGAGATCGAAAGTATTCGCCTGTTCGATCCCGAAACCCAGCGCTCCACCGACAAGGTGGAACAGGTGCGCCTGCTCCCGGCCCACGAGTATCCGCTGCACAAAGAGGCCATCTCCCGCTTTCGCCAGGCCTTTCGGGCCCGTTTCGAGGGCGATCCGCAAAAAGCCCGGGTCTACCAGGATGTGAGCGAAGGGCTGGCCAGCGCCGGCATCGAATACTATCTGCCGCTGTTTCACGAACAGATGGCGACCCTGTTCGACTACCTGCCCGGCGAGACGCTGTTCCTGGGTGAGGCCCAGCTGGAAGAGGCGGCAGAGAGCTTCTGGGCCGAGGTGGGTCACCGTTACGAACAGCTGCGCCACGACCAGGAACGCCCCCTGCTCAGCCCGCCCGAGCTGTTTATCCCGGTGCCGGAACTGTTCGCCGGCCTCAAACAGCATCCGCGGGTCATGCTGCAAAATTTCAAGTTCGAAGACAGCGCGGCCATTCAGTTCGCCACCGAGACGCCGCCACCACTCAACCTGGATGCGCGCGCCGCCGAGCCGGCCCGCCAGCTCAAGGCCTTTCTGGACCGCTTCCCCGGCCGCGTCCTGTTTGCCGCCGAGACCACCGGCCGGCGCGAATACATCCTGGAGATGCTGGGGCACTACCACATCCGCCCGCGTGAGCTGGACAGCTGGCAGCAGTTCGTCGACAGCGACGAATCGCTGGCCATCACCGTCGCCCCGCTGGATCAGGGCCTGCTGCTGAACGATCCCGCCCTGGCAGTGATTGCCGAAACCCAGCTGTTCGGCCAGCAGGTCCTGCAACGGCGCCGGCGCAAGGCGGCCGATCGTGACAGCGACGCCATCGTGCGCAACCTGGCCGAGCTGACCGTCGACGCCCCGGTCGTGCACGAGGATTACGGTGTCGGCCGCTACAAGGGACTGCAGACCCTGCAGCTCAACGGCCAGGACACCGAGTTTCTGACCCTGGAATACGCCGGCAGCGACAAGCTTTACGTGCCGGTCAGCTCCCTGCATCTCATCAGCCGCTACACCGGCGCCTCGCCGGAGACCGCGCCCCTGCACAAGCTGGGCAGCGGCCAGTGGGAGAAGGCCCGGCGCAAGGCCGCCGAGCGGGTGCGCGACGTGGCCGCCGAACTGCTGGATATCTATGCCCGGCGCGAGGCCCGTCACGGCTATACCTATCATATCGACGAGGCCCAGTACCGCGCCTTTGCCACCGGGTTTCCCTTCGAAGAGACGCCCGATCAGCAACAGGCCATCGACAACGTCATCAAAAGCATGCGCGCCGATCAGCCCATGGATCACCTGGTCTGCGGCGATGTCGGTTTCGGCAAGACCGAGGTGGCCATGCGTGCCGCCTTCATCGCCGTACAGGACGGCAAGCAAGTGGCGGTGCTGGCCCCGACTACCCTGCTCACCCAGCAACACCTGGAAAACTTCCGCGATCGCTTTGCCGACTGGCCTGTGCGGGTCGAGGTCCTGTCCCGCTTTATCAGCGCCAAACAGCAACAGGCCACCCTGCGCGATCTCGAAGCCGGCAAGGTCGATATCATCATCGGCACCCATAAACTGCTGCAAAGCGACGTCAACTACAAAAACCTGGGGCTGGTCATCATCGACGAGGAGCACCGCTTCGGTGTGCGCCAGAAAGACAAGTTCAAGGCATTGCGTGCCGAGGTGGATGTCCTGACCCTCACCGCCACGCCCATTCCGCGAACCCTGAACATGGCCATGTCCGGCATGCGCGACCTGTCCATCATCGCCACCCCGCCGGCCCGCCGCCTCGCGATCAAGACCTTTGTGTCCGAATGGCAGGACGGCCTGGTCCAGGAAGCCTGCCAGCGCGAGATCCGCCGTGGCGGCCAGGTGTACTTCTTACACAACGATATCGAGACCATCGAAAAACAGGTCAGTAAACTGACCGAGATGGTCCCCGAGGCGACAATCCGATTTGCCCACGGCCAGATGCGCGAACGCGAACTGGAGCAGGTGATGTCCGACTTCTATCACCAGCGCTTCAACATCCTGGTCTGCACCACTATCATCGAAACCGGCATCGACATTCCCTCGGCCAATACCATCGTCATCAACCGCGCCGATCGCTTCGGCCTGGCCCAGCTCTACCAGCTACGCGGCCGCGTCGGTCGCTCGCACCACCGTGCCTATGCCTACCTGATCACCCCGTCGCGCAAAGCCATGACCCAGGACGCGCAAAAACGGCTGGAAGCGATCGAATCGATCCAGACCCTGGGCACCGGCTTCACCCTCGCCACCCACGACCTGGAAATCCGCGGCGCCGGCGAACTGCTGGGTGACGAGCAGAGCGGCCAGATGATGGAAATCGGTTACCACATGTACACCGAACTGCTCGAGCGCGCGGTCAAAGCCCTGAAAGAAGGTCACGAACCGGAACTGGACAAACCGCTCAACCACGGTGCCGAGATCGACCTGCACTGCCCGGCACTGATCCCCGACGACTACCTGCCCGACATCCACGAGCGCCTGATCCTCTACAAACGCATCGCCAACGCCGCCGACTCCCAGGAACTCAAGGACCTGCAGGTCGAAATGATCGACCGCTTCGGCCTGCTGCCCGATCCGGTCAAAAACCTCTTCGCCGTCACCCAGCTCAAACTGCGCGCCCTGCCCCTGGGCATTCGCAAGATCGAACTGGGCGAAGAAGGCGGCCGCATCCTGTTCGTCGAACAACCCGACATCGATCCCATGCGGATCATCCAGTTAATCCAGCAGCACCCCAACGAGTACAAACTCGATGGCGGCGAAAAACTGCGCATCAACAAAGAACTGCCCGACACCGACGATCGAATCATCGAGCTCAACACCCTGCTGGCGACACTGGCGGAGAAGGAAGCGGCCTGAGATCAGTAATTTAACGCAAAGGTCGCAAAGGCGCGGAGAACGCAAAGAAAAGAATTACAGAAAATAAATCTGTCACCTTTTTAATTCATAAGTACTTGTGAGTATTATTGAATCAGCTATTCATATATTTTTCAAAAGGTTTATCGGCAAATCGCCACAGAATATATCCATAAATTACCGATGCAACAACCGCTATACCAAGAGATATCCAGTTACCGAAGTTAAGACCGCTCATCACTGCGTATACAACAATCAGTGCGCCTGTTGCATCTAATCGGCATCGAAGTAGATTTATTTCTTGATGTGCAGCTGCGATTTCTGAAACAATCTCACCTTCTTTTTCTTTATCCATGGTCTAGCGCACCTTTCTATTTTTATATAATGTTAAAGTTCAGCGGCGCCGCTTTGCGCATGACTGGGACGCCTTGTTAGGCATCATATTTTCCTTTTTTCAAATTATTATCATTTTCCTCAACCCACTCCTCTAAATTTAACATTGCATCTTGCCATTCATCGTTGTATTCGTGGGTAAATGTACTCATACAGAGGACGATGCCATGTTTTTGGCTGGTGGAAAATAACTCGCCCCATCTATTGGAATAGTGTGTCACGAAGTTTTTATGATCAACTTTTGAATACCCACCACTTAAACCTTCGTGATTTGGATGTGCACTTTCACAAAGGCCTTCATAAATCTCAAACAGACCTGGATATTTACTATCACACTTTTGCAATATTGTTACTATATTTAAGGACTTATATGGGGTAGAATCGTCTCTTGATCCTAGTAGTAGAGTAGTGGTTTTATCCGAGAAAACATAAAACTCTACCTCACCGGAAACAACTTTTCTCATAAGCTGATTAAGGTAAATAAGAACGGCAAGCGTTTCAAATGCCGAGCGTAAAACTATTCTTGCCCCTAACAACTGATTTCTATCTAATAGTAATTTCGATTGATACACGAGATCTTGCAATCGCCAACTAACTGCCTCACGCAAACTGAGGGAGCGAAAAGGCGCCTTCCATTTGTGTACTATAGGTTTTTTTGAAAATAATCCACCAACATCAACTGATTCACACAGAGTTCCCCTCCATTCCTCCAGCGCTTTGTCGATTTGGTCCATATGACGACTAACGATTTGGGTAAGGGGCAGAACGAGTAGCGAAGTCCCAGTGATCGAAGGGAGCGAATTTGAACCACTTGTTAAATTGCATTTGGCTTAAACCTTTGAAAAATCGAAGCACTAATTGCTAGTGCACCGACAATAAGGCTGTATCCACCAAAGAGCGCCGTTACTAACGAAAGAGGCAGTGTATACCTGAGCTCAAGCAGTTTAGTTCGCAAGAAATAAACCCCTAGGATGACTGTCGCTAAAACTATAAGGCAATTCAGGCCAAGAAAGCCCCAAAAAATCCAGAATGGATCACCTGGCGCAGCATACGCTTCAGATGTCTGCCTGAGCGAATCAAGGTTGTTGATGATCTTAAAGGCAACATATACAGCATGCGCCAATAATATCACCCCTATTGTCTTCTTGATTGGCACAAACTCTCCTATGCAATTTAACGCTTGAGTTGTGGGGAATTTGCGAAGCGCAGCGTAGCAAATTTCCCGCACTAACGATTTGTTATGAGCATCTTTCTGCCTTGAGCGCATCAAGTAAATTGAATGTAGCACGCTCCCACCTGTCCGTGGGCGCGACACTTGATGCACCTGAGTTATTATTTAAAACAGATTCCAGCTCTTGGAGTAATTCCCCCGATTTGAATAACAGGTCCCGAATGTCGTCTGGCTTTATACCATGTTTCTTGTATAACCCCCCAGGATCGACGTTAGCCTCCTTATGCGCAATAACTTTGCCTCTTATTGCTTTGATGTTTGATACTAGCGAGGAATATACATTGAGCTGATCCGTGAATTTATCTGATAGAGCCGATAATCCATTTTGGCGCATATGATCTTTTAGCGTGCGCATGTTGTTTGTATTTGGATCAGAATCAAAGAGTGCGGCAGTTTCAATGAACATCAGTTTGTAATTACCGCTGTTTGCGGCATGAAAAAAGTCAACATACCTATAGTCGTTCATATCATCCAGGTGTGTGTCGATCGCTTTACCATTACCCCTTAATGTGAACCATATTTGATAATGAGCCAGCGCTGCAACTTGGCTATCTCGTACATTATTGAAGCAATCTTGAAGCTGATTATTCATTTCATGCCTTTTTGCTCATAACTAGTATATAAGGGGCTTATTGGCGGTATATTACCCCGCCATCCCTGGTCGTTTATTCTAAAATCCCTTCTCTATCAAACAGCTATCAGACATATCCGGGTTATTAAGTGAAGTGTGCTAACACGCCGATTGGCACTTTATCCGGATAATCATGAGCTTAGCCGTCATAACCCGTGATTTCAATACGGGTAACCCCTAAGCCTCGCTAGTGGGTGTTGGATTCCCGTTAGACGCCGCCGAGCATCGCAGCGGAGGGAGGAACAGCCCGTCAGGGTGGCGGCAGGGATGCCGCCACTCGCCCGTCGGCACAGGGATGTGCCGTCGGGCGAGCCCGACTGGAGCGAGAAGCGCAGGGAACCGCG
>JAXHTI010000109.1:0-8288 GCA_034190045.1 Pseudomonadota bacterium | reverse complement strand
GCGCCGGCAGCTGGCACCGGAGGTGGCGATCTGGCTCGGGGGCGAGGCGGTGCAGGCGATGCGCAGGTTGCCCGACGGGGTCTCCCGCTTCAAAAACCTGGAGCAACTGGCGAAGGTGAGTGAAGGCAAGTCAGGGTAAAACCGGCTCGTGGCTTTGCGCCTTCATCCAGGCGACTGAGTCATCTGGCTGGCCGGATGACATTGAACCTGCGAGGTGAAGGACACCTCGCCTGTTCAGGTCATTTGATTGCCTGTTCAGCCCTTGCGTTTCAGCACCCAGATCTCCAGCAGTGCCCACTGTTCGCCGGGATAGTTTTCCTGCTCCAGCGGCGACAGGCGACGATGGCGCGATGCCATGCTGCCGACAAATTCGAGACGTTCCAGCAACATGCGCTTGGTTTCGTCGGCTTTTTCCAGGGCGAACGGGTTGAGGAAGTTCACCAGCATGTAACCTTCACCGTCGCCTTTGGCGAAGGCGTCCAGCAGGCGGGCGATCGCTTCAGGTTCGAGATAGACGAGCGAGGCAGTTGAGATCACGATGTCGGCGTTCTGCATGGCCGCCTCGACCTGGCTCTGCACGTCGGCCGGCGCAGCATTGAGATCGGCTTCGATGGTTGCATCGTACAGCCCGGCGGCATGCCCATAGCCGAGGGCGTTGGCGGAAATATCGATGCCGGTGGTTGCCGCCGGGAAACGCCGCTGGCCATCGATCTGTTTACAGGCCTCGGCGTCGCGCCAGTTATTGCGAATCGCGTCGTAGTCCATGCCGTACAGCGTGGCCATGGTGGTATTGCCAAAGCAGCCGGCCAGGTCCACGTAGTTCAGCGGTTTGTCGCCGGCTTGCTTCTGGGCCCAGGGCAGGATCAGGCGGTCGAAGGTCTGGCGATTGAAGTTGTCGGAAACATATTCCAGCGCATCCAGAATCCGCTCCTTGAACGGCACCGGGTTCTCGGCCACGTAAATATCATCAAAATGCTGCTTTTTTTCGTCCGTTCGAACGTCCGGTTTGGCCATTGAGGGATCTCCTTGTTGCTCTAAGTTGCTTTAAATCATGAAAAAACTTTAATCCGCCCATTATACCGGTTTGTGGGTAGCATCTACAGGGCGACCCTGGAACCCATGGCAGGAAAAAGGCTATCGGTTTTCACGGCGCGCCCATTCCATGACCCGTCACGTCCCGTGCCGCTCACAGCGCGGTTTTTCACGCTTCGCTTGACGCGCCGCATCGCTCGCACCTTTAATAGCTTCTGGGGCGCTGGTTGCCGAGACGGGATGATTGAATGTTATGTATGCTTTTCTGAGACGCCTTTTCTGGTTTGTGCTGCGCTATTTCGAGGCCGGCGAACAGCCCTATAACTACAAACCGCTCAACCGCAAGATTTTGATTGTGGTGGGTGTACTGTTCTCGGGGCTGGGTCTGATCAGCATCTATTTTGCGCTCGGCCAGGCCCAGGTGGGTTATCTGATTCCTGTCATCGTCTTTCTGGCAGTCGCATTTGTCTGCCTGGTGGTCGGGTTGCTCGGCAGCGATCGGGCGGTTGCCAATATCTGGGGTAATCGATAGTCCGGTTCGCGCCGAGTCGGCTTCAATGTACTCATCCTGAACGCTGTTTGGTGCTGTTACCTGACCAGAGCCTCGACGCTTCTGGCCAGATAATCGTGATGCACCTTGATCACCACCAGTAACACCAGCAACGCCACGGCCCAGAAAATGACATAGGTGATCAATGACTGGCGGGCTTTTTGTTTCTGCCACCAGGTGCGCGGCCGTACGCCGCGAATAAAAAACGTCAGCTTGGCCGCCAGGTTGACACACACCACGTTCACCGCCAGCAATAACAGCGCGCCCAGCGCCAGCTGGTAATTCGCGGCGCCGAGCATCAAGCCCATGGTCGCGGCCGGCGGCAACAGCGCCACAGCGACCATCACCCCGACCAGGCTGGCCGACACCCCGGTGGTCAGTGCCAGCACCGCCGCCATACCGGAGGCCAGCGCCAGGGCGATGCCTTCCAGGCCCACGTCGGTGCGGGTCATCAGCTCGGTGCTGTTGAAATTCAGTGGCCAGATCAGGCCGATCACAAAGGTGATCAACAGGGCCAGTGTGACGCCGACAACGTTGGTTTTGAGTGAGGCCAGCGCCAGCCGGGTATCCCCCAGTGCGGCGGCAAAGGCCATGGCCATGTTGGGACCGAGCAACGGCGCGATCACCATGGCACCAATCACGACCGCGACATTGTCTTCGAGCAGACCGATGGCCGCCACGATGGTGGAAAGCACGGTCATTAAGATGAAATTGTTATCGAGCTTGATACCGGCTTCGATGCGGGTATACAGCTCCTCGCGGGAGCGGGTCAGCGCCCGGGTTTTTTGATCCTCGGCTTCCGGCAGCCGGGGCAGGGTGGCCTCGACGGGCTGGATCACAATCCGCGAGTTGTCGGTCTTCTCGAGCGCCGTCTGCAAGCCATCGACCAGCTCCTGCAGACGTTCGGGGCGGACCAGCATGCGACAGATGCAGCGGCCGTCTTCCTCGCGCGGCTGAAATCGCCAGTAGTCATCAATCTCGTGCTGTTCGGCAATACTGATCAGCGTATCGGCGTGACCGCAATCGGTCACCACTTCCACGATACGCATCAGGCGGCCGGGCGCTGCAGGCCCGCTTCCACCTCGTCGCGTTTGGCTTTGCCCACCAGGTGTTCGATCAGGGTCAGGGCAAAATCCATCGCCGTGCCCGGACCGCGCGAGGTGATCACCTTGCCATCGACCACCACCGCTGTTTGTTCATAATGCAAATCATCAGTCTGGATATTGTCCAGGGCGCCGGGGAAACTGGTGGCATGTTTGCCATTGAGCAGCCCGGCACTGGCCAGCACCTTGGGCGCGGCGCAGATCGCCGCGGTGTATTTGTCCGCCTCGGTCATTTGCAACAGCAGGGTATGAATGCGGGGATCGTTATTCAGATGATCGGCCCCGGGCAGGCCGCCGGGCAGGACGATCATATCAAAGGACTTGTCCAGCACCGCGTCGAGGGTCGTATCCGGCATCAACACGGTTCCCCGACTGGCCTTGACCGGCTGGTCATCGAGGCCCACGGTGGTCACCTCGATACCGGCGCGGCGCAGCAAATCGATGACGGTTACGGCTTCGAGTTCTTCGCAACCCTGGGCGAGCGGGATGAGTACATTGGCCATGTTGAATCCCTCCGTTGTTGTCGCAGTTCTATCAGTTCGGACACCGGCACCAGGCGCACGCCCTGCTCCTGCAGCACCGGCAACCACTGTTCCAGCGTGGTCAGGGTCGCCGGGTAGGGGTGGCCGATGGCCAGGGCGGTCCCGTCGCGCCGGGCCCGCTGGATCAGTTTAGTCAATTGTTCGGCCACCACCTGTTCATCGTCGCGGTAATCGAGAAAAATATCCCGCGAGGTGTTGCGGATTCGCCGCTGGCTGGCCTGTTGCTCGGCCACGGTATGGTGCGTGGTCCGACTGTCGATGAAATAGAGATCATCGCGAAACATGGCAGCCTGCATCAACCAGCGCATGCGACTGGTACTGGCGGTCAGCAGACTGCCCATGTGGTTGTTGAAGCCCACGGCATGGGGGACCGCTTCGAAATTGCGGCGTACCGCCGTTTTGAACTGTTGCTCGCCCATGTCGTGCACCAGCGCGCCGGGGCCCAGCGCCGCCCCGGTCTCGGCCTCCATGGGCAGGTGGATCATCACTTCCTTGTTCTGCCGGTGGGCATGGCGGGCCAGCAGGCGGGTAAACGGGCGATGGGGCAGGATGGCATAGGTTATCGGACCGGGCAGATCGATGGCCCGCAGGCCGCTACGCTGCTGGTTGCCCAGATCATCAATGATGATACTGACCGCCGGCTGCAGTCTGTCGACCGCGACCGGGGTGGTCGAATTGTCGGCCAGCGCACCGGTCGAGCCGAGCAACAGCCCACCCAGCAACGCGCTTTTTGCTAACAGGTTAATCAGGTTTACTCCTGGCTGTTAAGCAGATGCAACCCCTTGAGCAGGTTCAGCGCCTCGAAGACCGGATAATCGTCGCTGGCCAGGGACAGATCCTCTTCTTTATCACCCTTCTGACCTTCCTGATCATTCTCTGTCTCTTCATCGCCATTGCCGTTCATCAGGTGACCGCCGAGATCCGCCTCACGCAGCGGCTTGAAGCCATCCTCGCGGGCCGCCACGGTCACATCGCTGAGCCGGATATCCGGATGAATGCCTTCAGCCTGAATCGAACGCATGTCCGGGGTGTAATACAGTGCCGTGGTCAGCTTGATGGCGGTGTTGTTTTGCAGATCGATCACCGACTGCACCGACCCCTTGCCGAAGCTTTCGCTGCCCATGATGATGCCCCGGCGGTGATCCTGCAGGGCACCGGCGACGATTTCCGAAGCCGACGCCGAGCCGCCATTAATCAGCACGACGATCGGCGCACCCTTGAGAATATCCTCGGGTGAGGCACGGGCGGTTTTCTTGTTATCGGCCGTGCGACCCTTGATGGAAACGATGTCGCCCTCGGTGATAAAGGCATCGGACACGGAAATGGCGGCATCCAGCAGGCCGCCGGGATTGTTCCGCAAATCCAGTACCAGTCCCTTGAGATTGCCCTGGTTTTCTTTTTTCAGCCGGGTCACTTCTTTACGCAGATCCGAGCCGGTGCGCATCTGGAAGTTGGAAATGCGCACATAGCCGTAGCCATCGCCCAGCGAGCGCGCCTTGACACTTTCCACGCGGATCTTGTCGCGCGTCAGTTTAAAGGTGAGCGGCTTGTTTTCGCCTTCGCGTACGACGGTCAGGGTGATCTTGCTGCCGGGTTCACCGCGCATCAGTTTGACCGCGTCGTCCAGGCTCATGCCTTTGACCGACTGATCATCCAGGCGGATGATCAGATCGCCGCTTTGAATGCCTGCCTTTGCAGCCGGGGTATCATCGATGGGGGAGACCACTTTGACGAAACCGTCTTCCATGCCGACCACGATGCCCAGCCCGCCAAATTCGCCGGAGGTGCCGATGCGCAGCTCGGTGGTCGCTTTTTCGTCCAGGTAGCTGGAGTGGGGATCGAGCCCGGTCAGCATGCCGCGAATGGCGTTTTCCAGCAGGGTCTTGTCATCGACTTCCTCGACGTAGTTCTCTTTGACACGCTGAAAGACTTCGCTCAATGCCTGTACCGTTTCCAGCGGCAGGTGCTCGGCGACTGTCGCCGGCTTACGTTCGGCAATCACCCCGCCGGTGATCGAGAGAGACACGCCCAGCACCAGGCCAAGCAGCAGAATCAGGGTGTTACGGGTAAAGGCATTCATTGCTCTAACTCCTGGTGCCAGAGTTCATTCCGGCATGAACTTGTAACGCTACGTCGTTGATAACTTTCAGGTATTAACTTTAACACCTTTTATCAGGCTTGTCGGTCAAATCTTCAGCCGCGCCGGGTCTGGCGGCACCAGCTGGCGGGGTTGGTCGGTTTGCCGTTGTGACGGATTTCAAAATAGAGCCCGGCCTCGTCCCGGCCGCCGCTACTGCCCACTTCGGCAATCGGCTCGTCCGCCTCGACCCAGTCGCCGACTTCCTTTAACAGGCCCTGGTTATGGCCATACAGGCTCATGTAACCGTCGCCGTGATCCAGGATCATCAGCAGGCCATAGCCCCGCAACCAGTCAGCATAGGCGACCCGGCCGGGCGCCACCGCATAAACTGTATTGCCGGCACTTTCGCCGATCAAGACCCCGTTCCAGCGCAGCTTGCCGGCATTGCGGGACTGGCCGAACCGTTTTTGCACCTCGCCGCGTGCCGGCCAGGTCAGCCGGCCGCGCAGTTCGGCAAAACGCTTGTGGCTGTCCTTGCCGGTCAATAAATCACCCAGCTCCCGGTTCAGTCCCTGCAGCAGTTGCTGTAACTGTTTTTCATCCTCGCGCAGGCGGGTCAGCTGCTGATCCTTGCTGTTGATTTCCCGCTTGAGCTTGACCAGGGCCTGCGAGCGCTGGCGAAAGTTTTTTTCCAGTTCCTGCTTTTGCCGGGTTTCCCGCGCCAGCAGGGTTTGCAGCTCGCCGCGCTGGGTTTCGATCTCGCTTTCAACCCGATCCAGCCGGGTGATGGTCTGGATCGCCTGGTCGATCTGTTCGCTGCGGGCGCGATTGAAATAATCATAATAGGTGGAAACGCGCCCCAGCGCCGCCGGGCTTTGCTGGTTGAGTAACAGCTTGAGAAATTCCTGGCGACCGATGATATAGGCGGCCTTGATCTGCTGGCCCAGCAATGCGCGCTGATCGTCCAGCTCGCCCTGCAACTGGCGCTGCTCCTGCTGTAGCCGGGCGAGCTTGCGGTTCTGGGTTTTTAACTGACTTTTTATATTGCGCAGGCTTTTAACGCGCTGGCCGATGCGGGTTTCGATCTGTTGCAGCTGACGCACCACATCACTGTGCAGCTCGCGTTGGGAAGCCAGTTCCTGTTTGAGTTGATCGATCTTGGCGCGCAGCGCTTCCAGCTCGCGGGCCTTTTGCTGTTGCGTGGCGGAATCGGCGTACACAACCGGCGGTGACGCCAGCGGGGCCATCAGCGTCAGCACAAGGATCCAGCGGGGAAGGGCAGCTAGCATGTTCGGCATCTTAACCCTGTTCGCGCGGCAAATACCATTGCCGGGCGCACAACCTGATAACCCCGGGGGAAAGCGCAAATGAACAAAGCGCCCGGTAAAACCCCCTGATTCAAGTGTTTCACCCGGACGCTTTATGTTCAGCGTTGCAGGGATTAACCGCTTATACCGCGTCCTGCACGGCTTCCCCGGAGCTGGCGATCAGCGAGCGGCCATTCATTTCGGATGGCAGGGGGATGCCCATCAGCTCCAGCATGGTCGGTGCAATGTCGGACAACGCCCCGTTGTCCTCCAGGGCAAAGCCGCGCCCGACATAGATCAGCGGTACCAGGTTGGTGGTATGTGCCGTGTGCGCCTGTTCGGTCTCGGGGTTTTGCATCATCTCGGCGTTGCCGTGATCGGCGGTGATCAACATCTCGCCGCCGACCTTGCGGGCCGAGGCGACCACCCGGCCAAGACATTCATCGATCGCCTCGATCGCCTTGACCGTCGCGTCAAAGTTGCCGCTGTGGCCGACCATGTCGGGATTGGCGTAGTTGCAGATAATCACATCGTATTGACCGCCTTCAATCGCCTCGACCAGCTTGTCGGTCAGCTCGGGCGCGCTCATCTCGGGCTGCAGATCGTAGGTCGCCACATTGGGCGAGTTGATCAGCACCCGGTCCTCGAATTCGAACGGCTCCTCGCGCCCGCCATTAAAAAAGAAGGTCACGTGGGCATACTTTTCGGTTTCGGCGATGCGCAGCTGATGCATCCCCAGGCCGGAGATGTATTCGCCGAACACATTCTTCAGCCGTTCCGGCGGATAGGCCACGGGAATATCGTATTCCGAGTTATATTCGGTCAGGCTGACAAAGCGGCCCAGCTTCGGGGTCGCCGCACGCTCGAAGGCGTCGAAATCGGGCTCGATAAAGGGCCGGGTGATCTGGCGCGCACGATCGGAGCGGTAGTTCATAAACACCACCACGTCGCCGTCTTCCACCTGCACCGGGTCGCTGCCGGGCGGTACGATGGCGGTGGCCTTGACGAACTCGTCGGTCTCGTCCCGCTCATAGGCCATTTCCAGCCCCTGCGCGGCGGTTTCGGCAGTGAACTCACCCTTGCCCTGGGTAATCAGATCGTAGGCGCTCTGGATCCGTGGCCAGCGGTGATCCCGATCCATGGCGAAATAACGCCCGATGATAGAGGCAAAACGCCCCCCGCCGATTTCGGCGAATTTGGCTTCCATTTTCTCGATCGACTCGGCGGCGCTTTTGGGCGCGGTATCGCGACCGTCCAGGAAGGCGTGCACATAGACCTTTTTCGCGCCCTGCTTGACCGCCAGCTCGGCCATGGCATGGATGTGCTCCTCGTGACTGTGCACGCCCCCAGGGGAGAGCAGGCCGAGGATATGCACCGCTTTGTCGGTATCCACCGCCAACTGCGCGGCGTCCACCAGGGTCTGGTTGGCGTAAAACGAGCCGGTTTTGATCGAGCGACTGACCCGGGTGTATTCCTGGTAGACCACGCGGCCGGCGCCCAGATTGAGATGCCCCACCTCGGAATTGCCCATCTGGTCTGCGGGCAGTCCGACTTCGGCGCCGGAGCCGCGGATCAGGGTATGCGGGCATTCCTGCCACAGGCGGTCCCAGACCGGCTTATTGGCATGCTCGATGGCATTGCCCTCGGTGATTTCGGAATAACCCCAGCCATCGA
>JAXHTI010000108.1:0-8322 GCA_034190045.1 Pseudomonadota bacterium | reverse complement strand
ATTTCCTCGAGACCTCAAGCGAGGATCTGGCGGATCTGGCGCGGGTACTCAAACGCACCATGGCCCGGCTGGACGCGGTCATCGGCGGCGCACAGTACAATTATTTCCTGCACTCACGCCCACGCGGCGAGGACTACGGCGATTGTCGCGGCAGCTACCACTGGCATCTGGAGATTTGTCCCCGCACCAGCATTCCCTCCGGCTTTGAACTGGGCTCGGGACTGTTCGTCAACACCATCAGCCCCGAAGAGGCCGCCGAGCAACTCCGCACGGTTAATATCGACTGACTCGGGGAGGCGCTGAACCACCGATAACACTGAATACACCGACTGCACCGAAGTAAAACCAGCTGTTATGTCCATTCACCCGTTTCAGCTTCAGTGAGTTCGGTGTTGTCGGTGGTTCCAAGCATGATTTGCCCATGAAGCCGGTTTGAGGCTACTATAATTTGCAGGCAACGATTTTTATCAGGGAGAATCAACTGTCATGAGCGACACGGTAAGCCTCGGCAAGAAAGTGCCCGACTTTACCCTCCCGGCCACCGGCGATCAGGACATTTCCCTCTCCGATTTAAAGGGTAAAAACGTGGTGCTCTATTTTTACCCCAAAGACAGCACGCCGGGCTGTACCCGTGAGGGGCAGGCCTTTCGCGATAACCATGCCAAATTCAAGCGTCAGAACACGGTAATCCTGGGCGTATCACGCGACAGCGTCAAAGCACACGAGAACTTCAAAGCTAAACAGGAATTTCCCTTTGAACTGCTCTGTGACAAGGAAGAAACCGTCTGCAAGCTGTTCGATGTCATCAAAATGAAAAACATGTACGGCAAAAAGGTACGCGGCATCGAACGCAGCACCTTTTTGATCGACGACAAGGGCAAGCTGCGCCAGGAATGGCGCAAGGTCAAAGTCGACGGCCACGCCGAGGAAGTCCTCGACGCAGTCAAGCAACTCAACAAAACCTAGAACCTGCAACAGGTCTTCAGTTTGCATGCAGCTTTGCCCGTATTCAAGGGCATGAGGAATTTAGCCACCGATGACACTGAACGCGCCGAAAACACTGAACAATACGTCAGCAAAATGCTTCACTTTCGGTGACTTCAGTGTATTCGACGTTTCGGTGGTTACACTTCAGAACCGGTCTACCGCACTTCATTATCCGAACCGGTCACCCCTTCATCCCAACAACCAGGTTGTCATTAATTTATGAGTAAACGTCTGTTCGTGGTGGACTCCAATGTGCTGATGCACGATCCCACTTCTTTGTTCCGTTTTCAGGAACACGATATATTCGTGCCAATGATGGTGCTCGAAGAGCTGGATAACAATAAAAAGGGCCGCACCGAAGTTGCCCGTAATGCCCGCCAGGCCAGCCGTTTTCTGGACGAACTGCTCTCGGAGGCCAGTCACGAACAGATCGAACAGGGCTTGCCGCTCAACGCACAGCTTGAAGCACTGGCCAATCACAAAGCGCAAAATGGCAAGGAGATTGCAGAACAGCTAAATGGCAAACTGTTTTTCCAGACCCGCGCCTATCCCGACAGTCTGCCCCATCACCTGCCCGGCAACCTGCCCGATAACAACATCCTCGGCACCGCCCTGGCCTTGCAGGAAAACCGGCAGGGCCAGCAGGTCACCCTGGTCACCAAGGATATCAACCTGCGTATCAAAGCCGCGGTGGTCGGCATCCACGCCGAGGATTATCGCAATGACCGGGTTCTGGAAGATGTGGACTTGCTGTATACCGGCCATTACCAGCTGGAACAGGCGTTCTGGGATCGCCATGCCCGCGAGATGGAGTCCTGGATTGAGGAAGGACGCACCTTCTATCGGCTCAAGGGACCGGATATCGAAAGCTGGTCGCCCAACGAATTTCTGTTCAGCAACCAGGACAATACCCCGTTTGATGCCATCGTGCGCCGCATCGAAGGCGACGACGGTGCCGTGATAGAAACAGTGCGCGATTACCGTAATCCCAATCATGCCGTATGGGGAATCAACGCCCGCAACCGCGAACAGAATTATGCACTCAACCTGCTGATGGATCCGGAAATCGACTTCGTCAGCCTGCTTGGCATGGCCGGTACCGGCAAGACCCTGTTGACCCTGGCCGCCGGCCTGGAACAGACCCTGGAACAGAAACGCTACAACGAGATCATCATGACCCGAGTCACCGTGCCGGTGGGCGAGGACATCGGCTACCTGCCCGGTACCGAGGAAGAAAAAATGACACCCTGGATGGGCGCCTTGATGGATAATCTCGAAGTGCTGACCAACACCGAATTTGGCGGTGAATGGGGCCGCCAGGCCACCAACGACCTGCTCAGCAAACGCATCAAGATCCGTTCAGTGAACTTCATGCGGGGCAGGACTTTCCTGAACCGCTACATCATCATCGACGAGGCGCAAAACCTGACCTCCAAACAACTCAAGACCCTGATCACCCGCGCCGGTCCGGGCACCAAGGTGATCTGCCTGGGCAACATCGCCCAGATCGACACCCCCTACCTGACCGAAACCACCTCCGGCCTGACCTACGTGGTCGATCGCTTCAAAAGCTGGGAACACAGCGGCCACATCACCCTCGTCCGCGGCGAACGCTCGCGCCTGGCCGATTACTCATCGGAAGTGCTATAGACACAGATTACTGGGAATAAACGCGGAGGACGCGGAGTCGCAGAGGCGCGGAGAGAAAAATATAATTTTGAATGTTGAGTTTTAAATTTTGAACTGTGATTTTGTTCAGAATTCAACATTAAAAACTCAAAATTATTTACAAACTCTGCGGCTCCGCGACTCCGCGTCCTCCGCTATATTTTTCAGTGCGCTGGAAAAATGATTATTGTTGAGCCTGGGCCTGTTGCTCGCGTTGTTCTTCTTCCTGGTGGATGCGTTCGGAGGCACGGGGCCAGGCGCTGAGGGAGGCCTTGACCAGGGTGGCCAGCGGGATGGCGAAGAAGACGCCCCAGAAGCCCCACAGTCCGCCGAACACCAGCACGCTGACGATGATGGCGATGGGATGCAGGTTAACGACTTCGGAGAACAGCAGCGGCACCAGCACATTACCGTCCAGGGCCTGGATAATGCCGTAGGCGACGACGACCCAGACAAAGTCGGGACCCACGCCCCACTGCATGTAGGCCACCAGTGCCACCGGGATCGTCACCACTGTGGCGCCGATATAAGGCACCACTACCGAGACCCCGACCAGGGCTGACAGCAAGATGGAATACTTGAGGCCCAGCAGTTCAAACGTCACATAAGTGGTAATACCGACGATCAGAATTTCCCAGAACTTGCCGCGCACGTAGTTACCCAGCTGCTGGTCCATCTCGGCCCAGACCTGGTTGGCCAGCGCCCGTTCCTTGGGCAGGAAACTGGTCGCCCAGCTAATGATAGGCTTTTTATCCTTGAGAAAGAAAAACACCATCAGCGGCACCAGCACCGCGTACACCATTAACACCACCAGGTTGGTGAGCGACGCCAGTGACAGGGTCACGATCTTTTGTCCCAGTGCGGCGATCTCTCGATTGACCAGCTGGGTCAGATCCTTGACCTGCTCTTCGGAAATAAAGGCATAGTATTCCGGCAACTGGAGCAGGCTCTGCTGCAATCGATAGAAATAGCGTGGCAATTCCTGGATCAACTCCTGCAACTGCGAGGTAATCACCGGCGCGACACCGAGAAACAGGAAGAACAAAAAGATCAAAAATACGATAAAGACCAGAACCACTGCCCAGAAACGCGGGACCCGGTGATCTTCCAGTTTACGGACAATGCCTTCCAGCAGATAGGCGATGACGACGGCGGCCAGCACCGGCGCAAGCATGTTGCCCAGGGTCAGGATCACGGTAAAACCGATGATCAGGATGAACGCCAGCAATACCGCCTGGGGGTCGGAAAAATAACGGTTGTACCAACTTTTGAGCAGTTCCAGCATGCAGCTTATTCTTCTTGGTTCAGGGCCTGGTAATGGCGCTCGAAAATGAGTTCCAGTTCATCGATCACTTCAACCGCGTCGCGGCCGCGCATCATGTGTTCGGTAACCAGCCCCGCGGTCTCGTGCAGCAGCTTGTCCTTGTTCAACATCGGATAGGTCCGGGACAGGCGCTTGATGGCCGCGATCACGGTTTCGTTGTCCGGACGGGGCAGATCCAGGGGCTCAGAGGAGACCGGTGCATTCACCGCATGGCGCTGGACCAGAAATTCGGCGAAATCCAGCAGGCTTTGCCGCGCCTCGTCAGGTAGCTGATGAAAACAGTCGAGCAGTTGATTTTCGGGCTTACTCACCGGTCGGTCCCGTGTTGGCCGTCACAAACCGATAATAAATCAATGTGGGTGGGACTTGCAGTAGGCACGGGCGAAACTGAGCAGCTCATCCATGGCGCGGATCTTGAATTTCTGCTTCTGATGGACAAAGGAGAACGGCCGTTCCACCGGGGGATCCAGCTTGACGGCCACCAGGGTGCCCAGTTTGAGCTCTTTTTCGATCGTCGCGCTGGACAGCACCGACACGCCCATGCCGGCCTCGACCGCGCCCTTGATCGCCTCCAGGCTGCCCAGTTCCATGGACAGATTCAGGTCGGTGGCATGGATCCCGGCGCGGGTCATACTTTCCAGCATTACCTCGCGGGTACCGGAACCCTCTTCACGGCAGATAAAGGGATAATCAGCGATCTGTTTGACCGGCACCACTTCCTGCTGCGCCAGGGGATGATCCGGGGGCACGATCAGCACCAGCTTGTCGGTCCGGCACTCCTCGACCACCAGGTTCTTGTTGGTGACCGGCGCCTCGACCACGCCCAGGTCGATGGCGTTGTTTTCCACCATGCTGACGATGCCGTCGGTGTTGGCCACGCGCAGGCGGATGGTGACATCGGGATACTGCTTTTTGAAATCGCGCAGCAGTTCGGGAAGCATATACTCGGCGATGGTCGAACTGGCGCCGATGATCAGCACCCCGCTGACATCCCCGGTCAGCTCGCGCACCGCGTTGTCCATTTCGGCATACAGCTCGAAGATCCGGTTGGCGCACTCATACACGCGCTGCCCGGCATCGGTCAGGCTGATGCGGTTGTGGGTGCGATCAAACAGGCGGGTATTGAACTGCTCTTCCAGCTGGCGGACCTGGAAGGTCACCGCCGGCTGGGTCATGTGCAATTCCTCGGCTGCCTTGGTGAAGCTCAGCAACCGGGCCACGGTCTGAAATACCTGTAATCGTCTGTCCGCCATCCGTCCTCTCGGGCACTACCGCGATAATAATCTTTATCTATGTATGCATCGGTAAAACTAAGGGACGAAATGGTAGCAAGTCTGGCGGCAAAACAAAACGCATTTTTACCGCCAGAAGGCGTTTTAACCTGCTGAATTTCAGGATTTTTCGCCCGTACTAGGATTCCATACGCTTGTACATGAAGGCGTAGTACAGCACCGGAATCACCACCAGGGTGAGCAGGGTCGAGACCAGAATCCCGAAGATCAGCGACAGGGCCAGCCCGCTGAAGATGGGATCGTCCAGGATGAACATGGCCCCGAGCATTGCCGCCAGCCCGGTCAGGGCAATCGGCTTGGCCCGTACCGCCCCCGAGCGCAATACCGCGTCCTGGAACGGCACACCGGCGGCGACCTCCTGATTGATGAAATCGACCAGCAGGATCGAGTTGCGCACGATGATCCCCGCCAGCGCGATCATGCCGATCATGGAGGTGGCGGTGAACTGGGCGCCCCACAGGGCGTGGCCCGGCATCACGCCGATAAGGGTCAGCGGAATCGGCGCCATGATGATCAGCGGCACCAGATAGGAACGGAACTGTCCCACCACCAGCAGATAAATCAGCAACAGACCGACCGAATAGGCGATGCCCATGTCGCGGAAGGTCTCGTAGGTTACCTGCCACTCGCCGTCCCACTTGATGCCGTATTGATAGGGATTATCGGGCTGACTGATCAAAAACTGGTTGAGCGGCCGACCCTGGCCGATATCCAGCTCGTCCAGACTGCCGTAGATATCGAACATCGCATACAGGGGGCTGTCGAGCTTGCCGGCCGCATCGCCGTTAACAAACACGACCGGCAGCAGATCCTTGTGATAAATGGCATGTTCGCGGTGGGTCGGCACGATCTCGACAAAATCGGACAGGGGCACCAGATTGCCCTCGCGGCTGCGAATCGGCAACAGCATCAGGCTGTCGAGCCGGGCCTTGTCGGCCACCTTGAATTCCATCCGGATCGGCAGCGGGTATTTGAGATTACCCGGATGCAGATAGCTGGCATCCTCGCCGCTGAGCGCCGCCGACAGGGCCGTCACCACCGACTGCTGACTGATACCGAGCAGGGCGGCCTTTTGCTGATCGACCCGCAGGATATATTTGGGCGACTGGACCTCGATACTGTCATCCACGTCGACCACATCCCGCGTCTGTTCAAACTCCTCGCGTATCTGCTTGGCGACGCGGATCTGCCCCTCGTAATCCAGTCCGTAGACCTCCGCCACCAGCGGCGACATCACCGGCGGGCCGGGCGGCACTTCCACCACCTTGACGTTGGCGTCATAGCGGCGTCCGATCTCCTGCAGGGGGCCGCGCACGGCCTGAGCGATCTCGTGACTCTTGCGATCCCGCTTGTCCTTGTCGACCAGATTAACCTGAATGTCCCCGACATTGGCCCCTTCGCGCAGATAATACTGGCGCACCAGGCCGTTGAAATTGATCGGCGAGGCATTGCCGGCATAAATCTGGTAATCGGTCACCTCGGGCACACCGGCCAGATAACGACCCAGTTCACCCAGGACCCGATCGGTGCGCTCCACGCTGACGCCCTCGGGCATATCCACGACCACCTGGAATTCGGATTTGTTATCAAACGGCAGCATTTTCATCACCACCAGTTTGAACCCGACCAGACTGACCGACAGGACAATCAGTGCCATGATCACATAGAACAGTTTGCGGCGCCGCGACTTGCCCTGCTCGCGATTCATAAACGGCGCGAGATATTTTTTGAACAGCCCGTGCAGGTATTCGGTAATCCGATCTTCACTGGCATCATGCGAGCCAAGATGCTGACGGCCCAGTACCTTGTTGGCCATCCAGGGGGTCACGACAAAGGCGATGATCAGCGAGATCAGCATCCCGATACTGGCATTGATCGGGATCGGACTCATATAGGGCCCCATCAGGCCGGTGACAAAGGCCATGGGCAACAACGCGGCGATAACGGTAAAGGTAGCCAGGATCGTCGGCCCACCCACTTCATCGACGGCCAGGGGAATCGCCTCCAGCAGTTTCTTGCCCCCCATCTGCATATGCCGGTGAATGTTCTCCACTACCACAATGGCATCATCCACCAGAATCCCGATAGAAAAGATCAGCGCAAACAATGAAACGCGGTTGAGCGTGAACCCCCAGGCCCAGGAGGCGAACAGGGTAATGGCCAGGGTGATAACCACCGCTGCACCAACGATCAGAGCCTCGCGCCAGCCCAGCGCCAGTAATACCAGTATCACCACCGACGCGGTGGCAAAGATCAATTTGGTGATCAGGGTCATCGCCTTGTCATTGGCGGTCTTGCCGTAATTGCGAGTCACTGTGACATTGACCCCGTCGGGAATAAAGATTCCCTTGATCTGTTCCACACGCTCGATCACATCCTTGGCAATATTGACCGCATTGGTCCCTGGCTGTTTGGCAATGGCCACCGTGACGGCCGGAAATTCCCCCTGCACCCCGATCCCTTTGTCCGAAGCCGATGGTCCGGTGCCCAGGCGTACATAGTGTTCAGGTTGATCCGGCCCCCGCCTGACGGTAGCCACATCGCGCAGGTAAACCGGTTTGCCTTCATGCACGCCGACGATCAGATCCTTGACCTGTTCCTCACTGCTCAGGAAGGTGCCGGTCTGAACCGGAATTTCCCGGTTTTCATTGACCAGATAACCGGCCGGCCGGGTGGCGTTACTCTGTTGCAGGGCGTAGCGCAGATCGGAGACCGCCAGGTTATAGGCGGCCAGGCTGGCGGGATCGAATTTCACATGTACCACCTGATCCGGTCCGCCGATGGTGTAAATATCCCGGGTGCCCTTGACGCGCTTGAGTTCCGATTCGATGGAATGGGCCACCTTGCCCAGATCTTCACCGCTGTAACGGTCGTCCTCGCTCCACAGGGTCAGGGAGACGATGGGCACATCGTCGATGCCCTTGGGTTTAATGATCGGCTGGGCCACGCCAAGGCCCGGCGGCAGCCAGTCCTGCTTGGAATACAGGGCGTTATACAGGCGCACGATCGCCTGGGTGCGATCCTCGCCTACTTTAAACTGCACGGTAATGG
>JAXHTI010000107.1:0-8341 GCA_034190045.1 Pseudomonadota bacterium | reverse complement strand
CCTCATCGCCAAACGGATCACAGGCCTGTTTCGAAACGTTATGCCAGTGAATCACATCCTCGCGAAACGGGTAGTATGGAGTCAGGTCAAAGCCGCCGCCGAACCACCAGACCGGGTCGGCATCCTCTTTTTCCGCAATAAAAAACCGCACGTTGGCATGGGAGGTGGGCACATAAGGGTTGCGCGGATGTATGACCAGTGACACCCCCATGGCCTGGAAGCTGCGCCCGGCCAGCTCGGGGCGATGCGCCGTGGCCGAGGCCGGCAACCCGGGACCATGCACGTGCGAGAAGTTAATACCGGCTTTCTCGAAAACCTTTCCTTCTTCGAGCACGCGCGAACGTCCGCCACCGCCTTCGGCGCGCTCCCAGCTGTCCTCGATAAACCCATCTCCACCATCCTCTGCGGCCAGGGCGTTACAGATTGTATCCTGCAGGCTCAGCAGGTAGGTTTTGACCGCTTCGGGATTGACTTCACTCATGACTATTTCAACTCTGATTTATTATTTTGAACCATTCCGGTTAATCATCTTATCCGCAAAACACGCAAATTAACGCGAAGAAAAAAATAAAAATTTGCGTTTATTCGCGGACTAATTATCCCCGGATCAGTTCTCCACTGAGTGCATCGCGGATTTCGGTCGGGCTGCTCTGCGGGCCAACTTCGCCTTCAAGAATAAAGTCCAGCCGCTCACCGAATTGCTCACGCACCTCGTGCGCCGTACGGGCCGGCGGTTGTCCGCTGAGGTTGGCGCTGGTCGAGACCAGCGGCTTGTCGAAGGCCTGGCACAGTTCCCGCGCGTGCGGATGAGCGGTAACGCGCACCGCGAGGGTGGCAAACTCACCCCGTAACCACTCGCTGGTCTGCTTTTTGGCCGGCCATAACCAGGTAAACGGCCCCGGCCAGCTCGCCAGAACCCGGTGTCGTGCCTCTTGCGGTAGTTCTTCCAGGTAGGGTTGCAATTGATCGACATCACTGGCGATCAGGATTAGCCCCTTGCTTCGTTCCCGTTGCTTGAGCGCAAGAATCTTTTCGATCGCCGCCTGATCATCCGGATCACAGCCAAGACCATAGACCGCCTCGGTGGGATAGGCGATCACCCCGCCCCCGCGCAACGTTTCCACAGCTTGCTCTATCGACGAGGACATGCGTTTCACCACAAATCATTATTCGCGTTTACTGGCGGATTATTCGAATCATTCGATAGCGATTCACGACTTCCGACTGCCGTCTGCTAACTTCGCCCTTATTCCTGCTCTGCCTCTTCTTCGGTTTCCACCGCTTCGCTGTAATTACATTCTTTTTGCGGGCAGACTTTTTCGGTGCCACGCCGCTTGGTAGTCTTGAGAGTCAGCATCGGCCAGCCACACTGGGGGCACGCCTCGTTGAGCGGCTGATTCCAGACGGCGTATTTACAATCGGGATAACGCTCGCAGGAGAAGAAGATCTTGCCGCTGCGCGCCTTGCGCTTGAGCATGTTGCCCTGTTTGCATTCGGGACACTGCACACCGGTGTTTTCCGGTTTTTCCAGCGGTTCGATATAACGGCAATCAGGATAGCCGCTGCAACCGATGAATTTACCATAGCGGCCATGGCGGATGATCAGGTCTGACTCGCAATCGGGACATTTACGCCCCTCGATCACCTCCGGTTCGGCATTGGCATCCTCGTTGACGTTACGGGTGTAATCGCACTCGGGATAGTTGTTACAGCCGATAAAGCGTCCGCGCCGGCCCAGGCGAATCGCCAGGCTGCCTCCGCACTTGGGACACTTTTCATCAATTTGTTCATGGGTCACATCCTTGCGATCCACGCTCTTGTCCTTGTCCTCGACCAGTTCATGGAAAGGTTTCCAGAACTCTTTCATCATCGGTACCCAGTCCTTCTCGCCACGGGAAATAGCATCCAGGTCGTCTTCCATGTGGGCGGTGAACTCGTAGTCCACGTACTGGGGAAAATGTTCGGTCAGGAACTTGTTAACGATGCGTCCCACGTCGGTCGGGATGAACCGTTTTTTATCCATTTCCACATATTCACGCTGCTGCAGCGTGGAGATGATCGAGGCATAGGTCGACGGGCGGCCGATACCAAACTCTTCCAGCGCCTTGACCAGGCTCGCTTCCGAGTAACGCGGCGGCGGTTCGGTAAAGTGCTGCTCGGGCAGGATCTTGAGCAACTTGACCTCATCGCCTTCTTTCATCGGCGGCAGGATCCGGTCCTTGTCATCCTTCTCCTTGTCTTTTTTGGCGTCGTCCTCACTTTCCATATACAGCGCCATAAACCCGGGCTTGACCACGGTGGAACCATTGGCACGGAACAGGTTCTCCGGACTACCGGCGGCCAGGTCCACGGCCACGGTATCCATGGTGGCATGGATCATCTGGCAGGCCACGGTCCGCTTCCAGATCAGTTCGTATAAACGGAACTGATCCTTGCTCAGGTGTTTCTTGAGCTGATCCGGCTCATGCTGCACGGAAGTCGGGCGAATCGCTTCATGCGCTTCCTGGGCGTTTTTCGATTTGGTCTTGAACAGACGTGGTTCCTTGGGCAGGTTGTCGGCGCCGAACTTGTCCTGAATAAACTGGCGAATTTCGCCCAGCGCTTCCTCGGCCAGGTTCACCGAATCGGTACGCATGTAGGTGATCAAACCGACCGTCTCACCCCCGATATCGATCCCTTCATAGAGTTGCTGCGCCACGCTCATGGTCTTGCGCGCGGTGAAACCCAGCTTGCGCGAGGCTTCCTGCTGCATGGTGGATGTCGTAAACGGGGCCGCCGGATTACGCTTGCGCTGTTTCTTTTCGACCTTGTGAACAGTCAGCTTGCCGTTAGCAGCACCGCTTAAAGTCTGCTCGGCATCCTTGGCTTTCTTTTCATTATTGATGGTGAACTGGCTGACCTTCTTGCCCTTGAGGTAGGTCAGCTTGGCGGTGAAGGCCTGTTTCTCCTGCTCCACCTCGGCATCGACTGTCCAGTATTCCTTGGGCTTGAAGTTTTCGATCTCGTTCTCGCGCTCGACGATCAAACGCAGGGCGGGGCTCTGTACCCGGCCGGCAGACAGCCCGCGGCGGATTTTTTTCCACAGCAGCGGCGAGAGATTAAACCCTACCAGGTAGTCCAGCGCGCGACGCGCCAGCTGGGCATGGATCAGATCGTCGGACAGTTCGCGCGGATGTTCGACCGCGTCGTTGACCGCGCGCTTGGTGATTTCGTTGAAGGCCACCCGGCCTACATGCTTGTCCTTGAGCAGGCCGCGGTCTTTGAGAATTTCATACAGGTGCCAGGAGATGGCTTCACCCTCGCGATCCGGGTCCGTCGCGAGATAAAGGTTGTCGGCTTTTTTTAATGACTTGGCAATCGCATCAACATGCTTTTCGTTTTTCTCGATGAGCTGATACTTCATGGCAAAGTCATGTTCGGGATCGACCGCGCCTTCTTTGGGTAGCAGGTCGCGTACATGACCATATGAGGCCAGGACTTCATAATCCTTGCCGAGATATTTTTTAATCGTTTTGGCCTTGGCGGGCGACTCAACGATGACCAGACTTTTAGCCATAAGATTGGTTACTCTTATAAAAGCAAATGCCCGCGTTTAGCGGGCACTGTGGTTAACTCTGCTTGTTTTGCCACTCAATGCAGAATACCGGGCATTTCGTCAAATACCAGATCTTCCATCCAGGCAAATGCCGCTTCCCTGCCCGGTTGATTAAACAGTACCATCAAGACGACCCATTTGAGCTGCTCGAGATCAATTTCGTCTTCGCCCAGTGCCATTACCCGATCGATCACCATCTCACGGGTGAAGTGATCGAGAACACCGGTCTGTTCCAGAAACAGCAGAAAACCGCGCGCTTCGATATCCAGCCGCTCGCATTCTTCGGCGGTATAGATACGAATTGAACCGGTGGTTTTGCCACTGTAGATCGACGGGTCATCCTGCAGAGCAACCAGTCCTTCCAGCCACTCAAACGCGCGGGTGATTTCGACCTGACGAAAACCGGCTTCCTGCAGTTCAACGCGCAGTGTTTCCTCGTCCGTATCGAATTCTATTTCATCATTCATATAGTTTTCAAACAGATACATCAATACGTCGAGTACACTCTCTTTCATTTTTCTACCCCTCTAGCAGGTCTGGCAATAATGACCACCGGTGGTGGCGGCTACAAAGCCTTGCAATTCCAGTACCAAGAGCATGGAACAAACGGCATCGGCCGTCAATCCACTACGTTCTACTACCATATCTACAGATGTCGGCTCGTAACCGATGCACTCCAGCACTTTTTGATACTCCGCGTCCAGTTCGGGCGCCGTGTCACAAACCGGTTCACTCCCGGCCGGGGTCGGTGTATAGGCGACCAGGGAACCGAGTTCTTCCAGCACATCCTGCGCGGTCTCGACCAGTTTGGCCCCCTCGCGCAGTAACTGATGACAACCCCGGGCCTGCGGATTATGAATGGAGCCGGGTACCGCAAACACCTCGCGGCCCTGTTCCAGCGCCAGCCGGGCCGTGATCAGTGAGCCGCTCTGGCGGGCCGCCTCCACCACCAGCGTGCCCACCGAAAGGCCGCTGATAATCCGGTTACGGCGCGGGAAATTGGCCGCCAGCGGCGGCATGCCCGGGCCAAACTCGGAGACCAGCGCCCCCTGCGTGGCAATCTCGTGCGCCAGCTCGCGATGCCGGGCGGGATAGACCCGATCCAGTCCGGTGCCCACCACGGCGAGACTGTAGCCGCCGCCTTTCAGGGCGCCCCGGTGGCTGGCCGCGTCGATGCCCAGGGCCAGGCCGCTGGTAATGGTCAGTCCCACGCCGGACAGATGGCGGGCAAACTCCTGCGCCGTCTCCTGGCCGGACGGAGTCGGGTTGCGGGTTCCGACCATCGCCAGCTGGGGCAATCCCAGGCAATCGGGATCACCGAACACATAGAGCAGCAGGGGCGGATCGCCGATCTCCCGCAGGCGCGCCGGATAACGGGGATCCGCCAGGGTCAGGATGTGCGCCCGGGGCTGTTCAGCCCAGGCCAGATCCGCCTCGATCGCGGCCTCATCCGGTTCCTGCAATGCCGCCAGCGTCTGTTCACGCAAACCGGCGGCAGACAACGCCGCTCGCCCGGCACCGAGAATATTCCCGGGGCTGCCAAAACGCTCGATCAGGGAGTGAAAAGTCGCGGGGCCGAGGTACGGGGCCCGATGAAGCACCAGCCAGGGGCGCAGAGATTCCTGTTCGTCAGCCATAGCTCCTGTCCAGACCAATTCCGTTTGGTCACCGACCACGACCGGATTGGCCGGCCGGGTTGACGGTTTATTGAGCCATTGTATCACCCGGCGGGAATTTGCACAGCCCCGCCGGTTTTTTTAACCGCCGGTGAAAAGACCTCCGGCGGATGACGCCTTGTCGGCTAAGGGTTGCCGACCTTGTCGTTCACATGCAGGGAGCGATAGGCCTCCATCACCAGCGCATAGCTGACCTTCTCGTAGCTGCGAAAGACCATCAGGATGCCGGCCCGCTCGTCGGGCAGGTCCACATGGAAGCCCAGCCAGCTTTCAGGATCCCGGGCCGTGCCGCCGTCCTGGTAGATGGCCAGCACATGGCCCGGCTCCAGCCCCTCCCGGGCGCCCTTGTTCAGGACCACCACATTATACTGACCGATCTGGGAGAGACCGTTGTGCACGGCGATGATCTCGCCGTTGATTTCCTGCTTGGGCGGGCGCGGGAAGAAATTGAACTCGAGCTGATGATCCTCGACCGGAAGCAGCCGATCGCCGTTGAGCACTTCCTGCTGGGCACGCGAGATATTCAGAGTAACCACGTCGTCACGACCGCTCTTGCCGCGAGTCACCCGGGCGTCGGCCAGCCGGATCACCTCATAGCCCAGCACTTCGCCGGTTTGCGGATCTTTGTAGACCCGGCCCGGGCGCACCACATCATAGCGACCGATGCTCTCATCCTGGATATCCCGGGCATAAATCCGGTTACCGGTGCCACTGATCAGGTGGCCCTCGTAACTGGAGACGATATAGGGCGCGTCCTCCAGCTCCTCCTCGGTAACCACGCGCGGGCGTTGCAAAAACGGCGCGATCACCGAGCGACGGATCGTCGGAATGGCTTTTTCGATCGGCTCGTAACGGGGCCGCGGCGACAGTTTTTCGGTCTGGATACCCTTTGGCGGGGCCGTCGCCATGCCGGCGCTGCCTTCCAGGGTCAGATAGGGTTTGCCATCGGCGTCGCGATACAGCACCACCACGTCGCCGGGATAAATCAGATGCGGGTTACGAATCTCGGGGTTGATATGCCAGACCTGAGGCCATAACCAGGGATCATTGAGGAAACGTCCGGCGATTCCCCACAGGGTGTCACCTTTTTTAACGACATAGCGTTCGGGATAATCGGGTTTGAAAACCGGTTTTTCCGGTTCCGGGGCACTGGGCTCTTCCAGGGAATAGGAACTGGTCTGGGGCGCCGGTGCCGGCGGCTGTTCCGGGGGTGAGCCACAGGCCGTGAGCCCCATGCTCAGCAAAACAATGGACAGGAAACGTGTCAATCTGAGGCCAGTCAGTTTATTATTCACCATGGAAGGTTCCCCTGTCAGAGGCCGCTTTTATTGTTCGAGTTTAATTGACCTGGCGCCCGGAACAAGCCCGAATCTGACAGGTCTATCCTAGTAGTATCATAATGTTAGCAGCTTTTTCTACACTTGTACTAGAGAAACATCACGAAATTATATGGCAATACTCAACATTTTGAATTATCCCGACGATCGGCTGCGCATCAAGGCGAAGCCGGTGACCGAGTTTGACGCGCGCCTGCACCAGCAGATCGACGACATGTTCGAGACCATGTACGCCGCGCCCGGCATCGGTCTGGCTGCCACCCAGGTGGATTTCCACCAGCGGCTGATCGTGATCGACGTCTCCGAGGACAAAAGCCAGCCGCTGGTCGTGATTAACCCACAAATCACCGAAAAGGACGGCATCCAGCAGATCGATGAAGGCTGCCTGTCGGTCCCCGGCGTCTACGAGCCGGTCGAGCGGGCCGAACATATTCGCCTTAAAATGCAGGATCGCGACGGCAACCCGGTGGAAATGGAGGCCGAGGGACTGCTGGCGGTCTGTATCCAGCACGAAATGGATCACCTCGAAGGCAAGCTGTTCGTCGACTACCTCTCCGATCTCAAGCGCCAGCGCATCCGCAAAAAACTGCAAAAACAACAACGGCAGGTCGGATAAATCCGACAGGTTCTAGGGGCTGGTTTCCAGGTCCTAGAACCTGGCCCCTGGCACCTGGTCACTTATCTGCGGCCGCACTACCATCAAAAAATTACAATGACCTCTCCCTCGCCCCTAATCTTTGCTGGAACCCCCCATTTCGCCGCCATAGCCCTGCAAGCCCTGCTCGACGCGGGTCACAACATCGTGGCCGTCTATACCCAGCCCGATCGCCCGGCGGGACGCGGCCGCAAGTCGCAGGCCAGCCCGGTCAAGCAGCTGGCGCTGGAGCATGATCTGCCCGTCTGCCAGCCGGAAAACTTCAAATCCGATGACGCCCTGGCAGAACTGGCCAGCTGGCAGGCGGATCGGATGATCGTCGCCGCCTACGGCCTGCTGCTGCCGCAAAAAGTGCTGGACGTTCCCCGCCACGGCTGCCTCAATATTCATGCCTCGTTGCTGCCCCGCTGGCGGGGGGCGGCGCCCATCCAGCGGGCCATTGCCGCCGGCGATACCGAGACCGGCATTACCATCATGCGGATGGACGCCGGGCTGGACACCGGCGATATGCTGCTCAAATTACCCTGCCCCATCGCCCCGGACGACACCGGCGGCAGCCTGCATGACCGGCTGGCCAAGCTGGGCGGGGAGGCGATTGTGCAAGCGCTTGCTAACCTGGATAACCTGACACCGCAACCCCAGGACGACAGCCAGGCAACCTACGCCCGCAAGCTGAACAAGGCCGAGGCACGGATCGACTGGCACAAACCGGCCGACCAGCTGGCCCGCGAAGTGCGCGCCTTCAACCCCTGGCCGATCAGCCATACCCTGCTCGGTGATCAGCCGCTGCGCATCTGGCAGGCGGCAGCCCAGCCGGGTGAACCCGGCGCGCCGCCCGGCCACGTGGTCAGTACCGATGTCGACGGGATTGCCGTGGCCTGTGGCGAGGGCAGCCTGCTGCTACAGCAAATCCAGCCGGCCGGCAGCAAGCCGATGAGCGCCGCCGCCTTCCTGCACGGTCGCCCCGGACGCATCGCCCCCGGCATGCTGCTGGGCGATCCCAATCCCTCATGAACGCCCGCCACGCCAGCCTGCAGGTACTGCAGCAAATCGTTGGACAGGGGCAGAACCTGGATAA
>JAXHTI010000106.1:0-8507 GCA_034190045.1 Pseudomonadota bacterium | reverse complement strand
CGGCCCGTCGCGCGGCAAGTTCGGCGGCGGTGTCCTTGGCGTCGTGGTCCTTATCCTGCTCGTCTGGGGGGCGCTGACCTCTTTCTACACTGTTCAGCCCGAGCAACGGGCCGTGGTGAAGCGCTTCGGTTCTGTCACGGGCATTACCGACCCTGGCCTGCATTTCAAGCTGCCCTTCGGCATCGACCAGATTCAGCTGGTGGCCACCGAGCGGGTGCTCAAGCAGGAATTCGGTTTCCGTACGCAGGGTACCCGACAGGGTCAACGTTCGACCTACAGTGCCGCACAGTTTGAAGACGAGTCACTGATGCTCACCGGCGATCTCAACATGATCGATGTGGAGTGGGTGGTCCAGTACCGCATCGATGACCCCATCAAGTTCCTGTACCGGATGCGCGAGCCGACCCGGACGCTGCGCGATATTTCCGAGTCGGTCATGCGCCGTATCGTCGGCAACATGCTGGGCTCCGAGGTGCTGACTATCGGCCGCGTGGAGATTCAGCAGAAGGCCGGTGACGAGATCCAGGAAATACTCGACCAGTACGATGCCGGCATACGCATCAGCACCGTCGAGATGCAGGACGTGGTCCCGCCCCCGGCCGTGCAGCCGGCGTTCAATGAAGTCAACGAGGCGCGCCAGGAGCGGGAACGGATGATCAACGAAGCGCAAAAACGCGTGAACCAGGAGATCCCCAACGCCGAGGGCGCCGCCCTGCGTACCGTTGCCGAAGCCGAAGGTTACGCCACGGAACGGGTGAACCGGGCTATCGGCGAGAGCACACGCTTCAGTGCCGTTCTGGGCGAATACCGGCAGGCACCCACGGTTACACGCTCACGCCTGTACCTGGAAACCCTGAACGAGATCCTGCCGAGTATCGGACAGATACTGGTTGTACAGGACGGGCAGGTGGGGCCGCTCCCCTTGCTCGATGTTAACCGTCAAGCCGCGCGCGCCACCGGAGGTGACAAATGAAAACCACACTGCTTGCCATCGTGGCCGTGCTTGCCATTATTATCGGCAACCTGACCCTCTACACCGTGGATGAAGCCCAGCAGGCCATCGTGGTCCAGTTCGGTGAACCGATCGGCGATGTTATCGACGAGCCGGGCCTGAAGTTCAAGCTGCCCTGGCAGAACGTGCGTTACTTCGACAAGCGCCTGCTGGTCTGGGACGGGGACGTGACCCAGATTCCCACACTGGGCCGTGAGTTCATTCTCGTGGATACCACGGCGCGCTGGCGGATTACCGATCCGCTGCTGTTTTTGACCAGCGTGCGGGATGAAGCCGGCGCACGTACCCGGCTCGACGACATCATCGACTCGGTAGTGCGCGACATGGTCTCGTCCACCGAGCTGGAAGAGATCGTTCGCTCCAAGGATTGGGAAGTGAATGTCGAGGAGCTGGCTGATCCCGCGCTGGCTGAACGCAGTGACGTCAACCTGGAGAAACAGCCCAAACTGGGTCGCGAACTGCTGGAAGCCGGGATTCTCGAGCGGGCCCGGGATTCCATGCCCGCGCTGGGGATCGAGCTGGACGATGTGCGTATCAAGCGGGTCAACTACATTGAATCCGTGCGCCGCCAGGTGGAAAGCCGCATGATCGCCGAACGCCAGTCCATCGCCGAACGTTTCCGCTCCGAAGGCCGGGGCCGCAGCCAGGAAATCCTCGGTAACATGGAACGCGATCTTCGGCGCATCCGCTCCGAAGCGGCGCGTGATGCCGAGAAGATCCGCGGTGAGGCCGATGCCGAAGCAACGCGGATCTACGGTGAGGCCTTCGGTGCTGATGCGGAGTTCTATTCCTTCTTCCGCACGCTGGAAAGCTACCGGGCCCTGGGCGAGAACAGCACGCTCATGCTCAAAGCCGACTCCGACTTCTTCCGCTACCTGGAAGAGGCTCAGGTCCAGTAAATCCCTGCCGGCCAGGGTGCCGCGCCCATCTCGGGCGCGGTGCCCTGGCTATTAAATAACCTTTACGCCCCTTCTTTATCTATAAATCAATAAGATAGAAAAGTCCTGATTAGTTAACCCCTTATTATTGCGGTAATATTTCGATTATTTCGTATATTGCGTTTATTTCGTTTGTGTGCCAGGCTTACATACAGTCGAGAGTGTATTACTGACAGAGGGTTCGAAATGGAGCAGGCATTCAAGCTATCCGACCAGGCAAGCCGGCCGCCGAGCGAAGAGGATATGAAAATCGCGGCTGAAAGCAGCCGTTTGCTTGCGGCCTGTATCGGTAAGGGTGACAAGGCCCAGATTCAGATAGTTGATGGCGAGCAAAAGATCACCGTGCCGGTATCTGCGATGCGGATGCTGGTGGATATTCTTGCCCATATGGCCGAAGGCGAGGCGGTGACGCTCATTCCACAGCACGCAGAACTTACCACCCAGCAGGCAGCCGATTTCCTGAATGTTTCTCGTCCCTATTTTGTAAAATTACTGGAAGAAGGGAAGTTACCCTTTCATAAAGTTGGAAGTCATCGAAGAGTCTATTTTAATGACCTGGTAGCCTATAAGGAACAAAGCATGGATGCACGACGTAAAGCATTAGACGAGTTAGCGACTCAGGCACAGGAATCGAAAATGGGATACTAGGCATATGGCGAACTTTACTGCCGTATTTGATGCCTGTGTTCTGTATCCTGCTCCCTTACGCGATCTCCTGATGAGCGTCGCCCTGACAGATCAGTTTCGTGCGAAATGGACCGTTGAAATCCAGAATGAGTGGATACGGAATGTTCTGAAAGAGCGTTCTGATATATCGGAAGAGAATCTACACAGAACTGCCGAGCTCATGCGACAGGCTGTGCCTGATGCCATCGTTGAAAATTATGAAGGTTATATTGATTCCCTGGAGCTGCCGGATCCTGGTGATCGGCATGTTCTGGCAGCAGCGATAAAATGCCAGGCTGATGTAATAGTCACAAACAACCTGAGAGACTTCCCCGGTGAAGTGCTTGCCAAGTATGAAGTGGATGTGCAATCACCAGATATTTTTCTGGGCCATTTATTTGACTTGAACCCAACCGCATTTTGCGCCGTAGTTCGCCAACAAAGAGAAAGACTCAAAAACCCGCCTTACACTGCTGAAGAGCTACTGGGGATTTTTTACAACCAGGGGCTACCCATAACGGTTGGCAAATTAAAAGAAGTTATAACACTTATCTGAGAACAAGTTCTCGTAGGAGGATACTCAATATCTGTTCCAGAAAGTTTAGCATTGGCGTAGGTCAGGTTGCGCGCGGCGCTACCTGATATTCTCCGTGTCGGCGGGGTGTCACGCAGGCTAACGCCAGCGTGACCTACGGGTTTGGCTAAATATGACGTTCCATTCCCTGCACTCCTGACGTAGAGTGGAACAAGCGCAGCGGTTCCACCTGAACCAGGAAAAACCTGGATCCGTCGCGTTGCTCCTTGATCCAGACTACTTGGTAATGTGCTGATTTTTGGAATGTTGATATCGGCGTAGGCCAGATTGGCAGGCGCTACCTGACATTCTCCTGTGCTTTGCCGCTTATCTGCTTTTTATAGGCTTCCAGCGCCGCTTCCCGCGTGGCTTTCAGATCCAGAATCGGTTTCGGATAGTTCTTGCCGATAATACATCCCGCTTCTTTTTGAACTTCTTCCGGCGCTTTCCACGGCTCATGGAGATGTTTGTTCGGCAGGTCGGCCAGTTCCGGCACCCACTGGCGGATATACAGACCCTGCTTGTCGAACTTCTGGCTCTGGGTGACCGGGTTGAAGATGCGAAAGTAGGGTGCGGCATCGACGCCGCAGCCGGCGACCCATTGCCAGTTCATGCTGTTGGCGGCCAGATCGGCATCGACCAGGGTGTCCCAGAACCATTTTGCACCTTCTTTCCAATGGATCATGCCGTTCTTGGTCAGGAATGATGCGACGATCATGCGCACCCGGTTGTGCATGGTGCCGGTGTGCCATAGTTCGCGCATGCCGGCGTCGATAATGGGATAGCCGGTGCGGCCCTGCTGCCAGGCCTGTCGCAGTTTCTTCGATGTTTTCCATTTGAAATGATTGAAACGCTCATCGAACGGCTTGTCAGTGGTATGCGGAAAGTGGAACAGTACGGAATGGGCGAAGTCGCGCCAGATCAGTTCACGAATGAAACCTTCACCCTGGCGGCGCAGGTTCTTGCGATCCAGCTCGGCCAGGATCGCCCGCACGCTGATCTCGCCGAAGTGCAGATGCGGTGACAGGCGGGAGGTGCCCTGCAGGGAAGGAATATCCCGTGCCTGGTGATAGTCCGCCAGATCGTTGCGCAGGAACCGGCGCAACTGCTTCCAGGCCCCGGCTTCGCCGGGTTGCCAGTGTTCGTAGAAACCGTGATCCCATTTGATTTTCGGCAGCAGTTCCAGATCGGCAAGCTTGTCGGATTTGATCCAGGTGGAGACGCCGGGTAGTTGTTTGGGTCTGTTGTAGGTCTGGTGGTCCCAGCCCTCGCGCAGATAGCATTTATAAAACGGGGTGAAGACCTTGTAGGGTTGGCCGCTGAGGTTCATTACCGTATCCGGTTCGCGCAGCAGGTTGCCCTGGTAGACACTGAAGTTGATGCCGCGCTCTTTGAGCTGCCGGTGCAGTTGTATGTCCTGTTTCAACCGGGCCGGTTCATAGATCCGGTTGCAATACACGGCATCGGCGCCGGTCTCATCAATGAGCTGTTGCAGTACCTGTGTGCTGTCACCACAACGAATGATCAAGCGACTGCCAAGCTGTTTGAGTGTCTCCGCCAGTGTGGTGAGACTGTGATGCAACCACCAGCAACTCGCTGCACCGGGTGACCAGGCCGTGTTGTCATCGTGTATATATATAGGAATGATCCGCCCGGTATCGGCCAGGGCCGCCTGCAGGGCCGGGTTATCGTGCAGGCGCAGGTCCTGCCGGAACCAGAGGAGCAGGGGACGGGGCATGCGAGCTGGCCGGGCTCAGCGCTTGAGCGCCAGGGTCAGTCCGTCGCCGATGGGCAGCAGGCTGATATCGACCCGGGAATCACTGTGCAGCGCATCATTCAACTCGCGGATTGCCTGTGTGTCCTCGTCGTTGACATCGGGATCGGCGACATGGCCACTCCACAGGGTGTTATCGATGGCGATGATCCCGCCCTTGCGGATCAATTTGAGACACTGTTCGTAATAGGTGAGGTAGTGGGTCTTGTCCGCATCGATAAAGGCAAAGTCAAAACCGTTGGCATTGCCGGTGTCGATCAGTTTTTGCAACGTCTTGTCGGCCGGGGCCAGCAACAGTTCGACTTTTTTGTGCACCCCGGCCTCTTGCCAGTAGCGCCGGGCCATGTCGGTCCATTCCTGGTTGATATCGCAGGCGACCAGGCGGCCATCGCCGGGCAGGGCTTCGGCCATGCACAGGGCGCTGTAGCCGGTGAAAACGCCGATCTCGATGATCTGCCGGGCGCCGAGCAATTTAACCAGCAGGTTAAGCAGCTGCCCCTGTTCCGGGGAGATCTGCATGCGGGCCATCTCCAGGGTGGCGGTTTCCTCGCGCAGCTGTTTTAACAGCGGACTCTCGCGCAGGGAGTGGGCCAGCAGATAATCGTAAACAGTGTCAGTCAGGTTCAGGGTACGGTTTGACATGCGCTGCCTCATCATTGGCCGGGAAGACGCCGTCGGCAAGCCGACGGGATGTACCGTTATGGTAAACTAGCCGCCGGCAAATGCAATTCATCCGGTAAAGGCGGCATACCGCAGTTATGGCCATTCTCTGGGAAAAGACCTGGCAGGGCGCGCACTACCAGGTGCGTGCCGCGGGCCGGACCCGCCGCCTGTATACCGATGGGGTGTTTCACAGCCAGTATCATCCGCAACGTACCCTGGCGGGTGGTATCTGGGATCTGTTGTGGCTGGGGGCGTTCTTTCGCCAGCCGCCCCGGTTTCGACGCGTGCTGATGCTGGGTGTCGGTGGCGGAACGGTATTCCACCAGTTACAGCGTTATGCCGATGTCGCCGAGATGGTTGGAGTGGAACTCAACCCGATCCATGTGCAGGTGGCGCAGGATTATTTCGAGATAGGGCGCTGCGGCGCCGAGCTGCACCAGGCGGAAGCGGGACAATGGTTGCAGGATTACCGGGGAGCGAAATTCGACCTGATTATCGAGGACCTGTTTACCGAAGAGCGGGGTGAACCGGTCAGGGCGATTAAAGCGGATCAAAAATGGTTCGAACTGCTCAATCGCAACCTTTCCCGTGACGGCATACTGGTGATGAATTTTGTCTCGCGCAAAAGCCTGCGCGATTGTGCCTGGTACCAGCAGGCGAAGTTACGCAAGGCGTTGCCGCAGGGCTACCAGTTTACCCTGCCCGCGTTCGAAAATTACATTGCCTGTTTTTTGCGCCAGCCCTCATCCAGTCAGCTGTTGCGCGAGCAGTTGAACGGCGTGCCGGCACTGGCGCAGGAAATCAGCCGGGGAAATTTCAATTTCACTGTACGGCGTTTACTCGCTGGCCGATAATGACGCAGGCGGACAATTTCTGAGACCTATCCGGACTATGGCAGCAAAAAAGAAAGTCACGAAAAAGAAGAGCGCGGCGAAAAAGAAAACCAAGAAGAAAGCCGTACGCAAGAAAAAAACCGGCAAGCTGGCACCGCGCAAGGAACAGCGTGGCCTGAAAGCCGAGCAGGTGGTGCTGCCGCTGGACGATAAGGCCGTGGCGCCACTGATCGCAGAGATCCAGGCTGTCGGCGGAGCCGCTATCGGGGCCTACCGGGAGCCGCTGTCCGGCCGGCCGGTGGTGATGGCGGTGTTGCCTTTCAAGGCGGTGCAGCCGACGCCGTTTCAGCGCGATCTCTCGCCGACGCACGTCAAGCGCCTGGCCGAGAAGATCGAGGAGAGCGGCTCATTTTTGGATCCGCTGATCGTGGTGCGCGGGGATGATGGCAGCCTGTGGACGCCCAATGGCCGGCATCGCCTGGCGGCGGCCAAGATGCTGGGGTTGCGGCAGATCACCGCGCTGGTCTCGCCCGACGAAGAGCTGGCCTTTCGGATCCTGGCCCTCAATACCGAGAAGGCCCATAACCTCAAGGATCGCAGCCTGGAAGTGATCCGCATGGCCCGCGCACTGGCCGAGAATAAACCCCGGGCCAAGGAGATCGACTTTGCCGCCGAGTTCGAGGCCCCGGAGCTGCTGACCCTGGGCATGATTTATTCGCAGAACAAACGCTTCGCCGGCGGGGCCTACAGCCCCATGCTGAAAAAGCTGGATCGTTTCAGCGAACGCACCCTGCGTGTCAGCCTGCGCGAACGCGAGGCGCAGGCGGCCCGCTTGCAGGAGATCGATGTGCAGGTCAAAAAGATCATCGAAAAGTTAAAGGCGCGGGGCTTCAAGTCACCCTATCTGCGCAATTACGTGGTGGCGCGGATCAACCCGGTGCGTTTCCATCGTGCCAAAAAAGGCGATACCGCGCCGCCGATGAGTGTGTCGGCTGCCCTGACGCGCATGGCGTCCGCGGCGAAAAAGTTCAATCTTGATTCGGTCAAGCCGGGCGAGCTGGCCCTGGTGGCCGCCATGTCCGGGGGTGAGAGCTGATGGCGGGTTCGAATACAAAGGGGGAGACCGATCAAATCGCCTGTCGGGCCGGCTGCGGCGCCTGTTGTATCGCGCCGTCCATCTCCTCGCCGATTCCCGGCATGCCGGGAGGCAAACCGGCCGGCGTGCGCTGCATCCAGCTGGATGAGAATCATCGGTGTCGGCTGTTCAGGCTACCCGAACGGCCTGCGGTTTGCGAACAGTTCAGCGCCACCGCCTCGATCTGCGGCGAGACATATGAGGATGCCGTGTATCAGCTGCAATGGCTCGAGCGACAAACCGGGTGAGGGATTGAATGGCCAGCTGGTTGTTATATTGCCGGGCCGGGTTTGAGAACGAATGTGCCGCCGAAATCCAGGGCGAGGCTTTGCAGCGGGGCATCAGCGGTTACTGCAAGGCCCGGGCGGACAGTGGCTATGTGACTTTCACCAGCCATGATCCCGGTGCCGACCTGTTCGACGTGCTGGCACTCGAAGACCTGATCTTTACCCGCCAGTGGTTTGCCATCTTTGATCTGCTCAATGATTTACCGCTGGCCGATCGACTGACGCCAATCCTGAAGTTATTGCAGCAACAGCCTCAGCGTTATGCCGAATTTTTTATCGAAACCCCGGATACCAATACCGGCAAGGAGTTGCAGAAACTCTGCCGGGCCCTGGCTCGCCCACTGGAATCGCAACTGGAAACTGCCGGGCTCTACCAGGCAACGGCCGATTATCGACTGCATCTGTGTTTTCTCTCCACCCATGCGGCCTATGTTGGTTATGCGCCATTGAATAACAGTTCAATCTGGTTGATGGGCATTCCCCGTCTGCGCGCGCCGCGCCAGGCACCGAGCCGTTCGGCCCTGAAGCTCGAAGAGGGCATACTGCGCCTGATGTTCGAGGACGAGCGCGAACAGTTTCTGCGATCGGGCATGAAGGCCGTGGATCTGGGCGCCGCCCCCGGGGG
>JAXHTI010000105.1:0-8570 GCA_034190045.1 Pseudomonadota bacterium | reverse complement strand
CCCCTGCCCGACTATTTTCAGACCGCACTGCATATTGCTCCTGAAGATCATCTGAAGATGCAGGCGCAACTGCAGCCCTATGTGGATAACGCCATCTCCAAAACCATTAATGTCCCACAGGATTATCCGTTTGATGATTTTGTCGATCTCTATCGTCTGGCCTATGACAATCACCTGAAAGGCTGCACCACCTATCGCCCCAACCCGGTGACCGGCGCCATTCTCAGCAGCGACGATATTCAAAGTGCACACCATTGCTGTAGTATTGAACGCGAGGCGGATTGAAGTGTCTTCCATCTCGTCCGCGAGTGAACACAAATGGACGCCAGTAACAGGGCACGTTTTAATTTAACATTCGCGTGAATTGGCGTTAATTTGCGGATTATTTATCTCAATGTGGAGTGATGTGTCCTGATGAGTGATGTTCAGGCGTTGATCGAACAGGAATTCAAACTGCAGGATGATTTGATTCATCTCAATCACGCGGCGGTCGGGCCCTGGCCCGGGCGCACGCTACAGGCCGTCGAGGCTTTTGCCCGCGAAAACCATCAACTCGGTTCGCTGCATTATCCGCACTGGATCGAGGTCGAAACCCGCCTGCGCAAACGCGGGGCACGCCTGATCAACGCTGACTCCGGGGATATCGCCCTGGTCAAAAATACCTCGGAAGCCCTGTCCATGGTGGCCTGGGGACTCAACTGGCAACCGGGCGATACGGTCGTCATCAGCGATGAAGAATTTCCCTCCAACCGGATTGTCTGGGAATCCCTGCAATCCCGTGGTGTAAAAGTTCGCCAGGTCAATCTGCATGGCCATGAGTCCCCGGAACAGGCGCTGATCGGCGCCATCGATTCAACAACCCGGCTGCTGGCGATCAGCTCGGTCCAGTATGCCTCCGGGTTGCGCGTCGACCTGGCACAGCTGGGCGAACACTGCCGGCAACAGAATGTGTTGTTTTGCGTGGATGCCATTCAAAGTCTCGGCGCGCTGCAGTTTGATGTGCGGGCCTGCGGCGCGGACTTTGTTATGGCCGACGGACACAAGTGGATGCTGGGGCCCGAAGGCCTGGCACTGTTTTACAGCCGTCCACAGGCACGCGAACAGCTACAACTGTTTGAATATGGCTGGCACATGGTCGAACAGATGGGCGATTTTGATAACCGGCAGTGGGAGCCGGCACATAACGCGCGCCGGTTCGAATGCGGCAGCCCCAATATGCTTTGTAGCCACGCACTGGAAGCGAGCCTTTCGCTGATCGAAGAAATCGGCATGGCCACGATCGAACAGCAGATACTGGAAAACAGTCAACGGCTGTTCGATGCCATTGACCAGTTTTCCAACCTCGAGTTAGTCACCGATACGCAGGCGGGACGTTATGCGGGCATCGTGGTGTTCAAACACAAACGGGTACCGGTTGAGCAACTGTATCCCTGGCTGATGGAACAGCGTGTGTTGTGTGCCCAGCGTGGCGGCGGCATCCGCTTTTCCCCTCATTTTTATACGCCATGGGCAAAAATTGAACAGGGCTTGCGACTGGCCAATGCGGGACCGTAATGAGTGCTCGCGGGCTTGCCGAAGTCGAACCGGACGCATAAAGTCTTTACACGGGTGAACGTTATAACAGGGACAAGGTTCTAAATAATGATTGTGGATGAGATCATCGTGCACCAAGGAGGCATTTCATGAACAGCACGGCGCAGAAAGTTACCGGCTGGCGGCAACGCTGGATCTCCCGCCCCCTGTTGAAACTGTTCCGGCGCGTCTCGCCGACCATGTCCCAGACCGAGCGTGAAGCACTGGACGCCGGTTCGGTCTGGTGGGACGGCGAGCTGTTCAGTGGCCGCCCGCGCTGGAAAAAACTGCGCAGCCTCCCGGCACCGACGCTCTCCGCCGAAGAGCAGGCCTTCATCGACGGCCCGGTGGAAAAACTCTGCCAGATGCTCGATGACTGGGAAATCACCAATGAACGCTATGATCTCTCCGAACAGGCCTGGCAATATATCAAAGAACAGGGCTTCCTGAGCCTGATCATCCCCAAAGAGTATGGTGGCCTGGATTATTCCAACCTGGCGCATTCGGCCATTGTCATGAAACTGGCCACCCGCAGTATTACCGCCGCGGTGACGGTGATGGTGCCCAACTCGCTGGGCCCGGCCAAGCTGCTGCTCGAATACGGTACCGAAGAACAGAAAAACCATTATCTTCCCCGCCTGGCAAAAGGCGAGGAGATTCCCTGCTTTGCCCTGACCAGTCCTGAAGCCGGCAGCGATGCCGGTTCCATGCCCGATTACGGAATCGTCTGTCGCCAGGAGTTTGATGGCAAAAAAGACGTGCTGGGTATGCGCGTCACCTGGGATAAGCGCTATATCACACTGGGGCCGGTCGCTACCCTGCTGGGACTGGCCTTCAAACTGTACGATCCCGATCATCTGCTGGGCGATCAGGAGGACCTCGGTATCACACTGGCGTTGATCCCCACCGACACCCCGGGCGTGAACATCGGGCGACGCCATTTCCCGCTCAATGTGGTCTTCATGAACGGGCCCAACAGCGGCAAGGATGTCTTCATTCCCATGAACTGGATCATCGGCGGCCAGGATCGCGTCGGCCAGGGCTGGCGTATGTTGATGGAGTGTCTGTCCGACGGACGTGGGATTTCACTGCCGGCATTGAGTGTCGGCGCCGGCAAACTGGTCAGCCATACCGTCGGGGGATATGCGCGGGTCCGTCGCCAGTTCAAGCTGCCGATCGGTCGTTTCGAAGGGGTCGAGGAACCCCTGGCGCGTATGGGCGGTTACACCTATATGATGGATGCCGCGCGCGGACTGACCGCCGTGGCACTGGACCATGGCGAGAAACCCTCTGTTATTTCGGCGATTGTGAAATACCACTTGACCGAAGGCATGCGTCAGGTGATCAACGACGGCATGGATGTGCTTGGCGGGGCCGGCATTTGCCTGGGACCGCGCAACTTCATTGCCCGGGGCTATCAGTCCACGCCCATCAGCATCACGGTGGAGGGCGCGAACATCCTGACCCGGACCATGATCATCTTCGGCCAGGGAGCGATACGCAGTCATCCCTATATCTTCAAGGAACTGGAAGCGCTGGGCATGGAGGATCCCGACCAGTCGCTGGAGAACTTCGATCGCGCCCTGTTCAGCCACCTTGCCTTTACCACCAAAAACCTGTTCCGCAGCCTGTTGCACGGCCTGACCTCGGCCCGTTTTGTCTGGGTCTCCGGCCGGCGACCGGCACGGCGTTATTACCAGCACCTGACCCGCATGAGCGCGGCTTTTGCGTTGATGACCGATATTGCCCTGCTCACCCTCGGCGGCGATCTCAAGCGTAAGGAGAAACTCTCCGGCCGGCTGGGCGATATTCTCAGCCAGCTGTATCTGGCGTCAGCCTGTCTCAAACGCTTCGAGGACCAGGGGCATCCCAAAAGCGATGAGCCCCTGCTGCACTGGTGCTGCCAGCATACGTTGTTTGAAATCCAGCGTGCCTTCGATGGCCTGTTGCAGAACCTGCCCAACCGACCGGTGGCCTGGATCATGCGCTGGATGGTCTTTCCCTGGGGCCAGCACTTCAAACAGCCCGGTGACAAACTGGGCCATCGCATCGCGGATATGCTGATCAACCCCGGCGAGGCCCGCGAACGGTTGTGTGAGGGCATGTATCAGCCCCATGGCAGTGACGACGAGCCCCTGCAACGTATCGAGGATGCCCTGCACAAGGTCATTGCTGCCGAGCCGATTGAAAAACGTATCCGTCAGCAGCTGTCCGAGTACGAACCTGACTATCATGGCCTGGAGGGCCTGTTACACGCCGCGCTCAAACAGGCTATTATCACTGAACAGGAGGCCGAGATTGTCCGTGCCGCCGATGCCGCGCGCCGCGAGGTGATCAAGGTGGATGATTTCGGCCCCGACCTCAAATAGCGAAGGTTACCCCATGGCAGAAGCGAAGAAGAAAACCGCAAAAAAAACCGCCACGCGTAAAAAGACCGCGAGCAATACCGGTAGTGCCAGCGGCCAGCGACCGGTTTATATCGTCGATGGCAGTCGCACGCCGCATCTCAAAGCCCGCAACAAACCGGGCCCGTTTGCCGCCGCCGATCTGTTGCTCGGTTGTACCCGTCCCCTGCTCCTGCGCCAGAACTTTGATCCCGGCCGGATCGACGAGGTGATCACCGGTTGCGTGATGCCCGGGCCCGACGAGGCGAATATCGCCCGCGTGGTGGCATTACGCCTGGGGCTGGGCAAACATGTCCCGGCCTGGACTGTACAGCGCAATTGCGCCTCGGGCATGCAGGCGCTGGACAGTGCCGCCAAGGACATTGCCCTGGGCCGTTCCGATCTGGTGCTGGCCGGGGGCGTTGAGGCCATGAGCCATGCCCCGGTGCTGTGGAATGAACAGATGGTTGCCTGGCTGGGCGCCTGGATGAGCGCCAAGACTTTCGGCCAGCGGCTCAAGACCCTAGGCCAGTTGCGCTTGCACCATCTCAAGCCGGTTATCGGCCTGCTGCGCGGTCTGACCGATCCGGTGGTCGGCCTCTCCATGGGACAGACCGCCGAAAACCTCGCCTGGCGCTTTAGTGTCAGCCGCGAGGAGATGGATGAATATGCGGTACGCAGTCATCACCGCCTGGCCGCCGCCCAGCAGGAAGGCCGGCTGGATGAGATCGAACCGATTTATGATCCCAGCGGCAAGGTCTATGAACATGACGACGGCATCCGCGGTGACAGCACGGTGGAGCAACTGGGCAAACTGCGACCGGTCTTCGACAAGCCGTTCGGCAATGTCACCGCCGGAAACAGCGCCCAGGTCACCGACGGCTCCGCCATGTTGCTGCTGGCCAGCGAGAAGGCCGTCAAGGAACATGATCTGCCGGTGCTCGGGCGCATTGTCGATGCCAACTGGGCGGGACTGGACGCGGCGCAGATGGGGCTCGGGCCGGTGCATGCCATGACACCGCTGATGCAACGCCACAAACTCAAGCCCGAGGATATCGACTACTGGGAAATCAACGAAGCTTTTGCTGCCCAGGTGCTGGCCTGCCTGCGGGCCTGGGAAGACAGTGACTATTGCAAGAATGAACTGGGACTGCGCGGTGCCATGGGGAGCATCGATCAGGCACGACTCAACGTCGATGGCGGTGGCATCAGCCTCGGCCACCCGGTCGGCACCAGCGGCGCCCGCATCGTGCTGCACCTGCTGCAAGTCCTGAAACAAAACAATGCCAAACGCGGCATGGCCAGTCTCTGCATCGGCGGAGGCCAGGGTGGCGCCATGCTGGTGGAAACCGCGTAACGCGAACAGGATTGACAAAAATGGCTGCAACAAATTACAAGAACTGGAACGTCGTCCACGATGATCATCACATTGCCTGGTTGCATCTGGACAAGGCACAGAGCAGCACCAATACCCTGTCGGCCGGCGTCCTCAATGAACTGGACACCATTCTCGGCGAGCTGCTTAGCAAACCGCCGCGCGGCGTGGTGATTCTCTCCGACAAGGCCAACGGGTTTATCGCCGGTGCCGATGTCAACGAGTTTACCGAGTTCAACGATCAGGGTGAGGCCCAGGCGGCCATCGAACGGGGCCATACCATTTTCCACAAACTGGAAAACCTGCCCTGCCCCACGGTGGCGCTGATCCACGGCTTCTGTCTGGGCGGCGGCCTGGAGCTGGCGCTGGCCTGTCGGTATCGCATTGCCGACGAGGATCCCGCCACCCGCATCGGCCTGCCGGAAGTCAAACTCGGTATCCATCCCGGCTTCGGCGGCACCGTGCGCAGTATCGAGACGATCGGCCCGCTCAACGCCATGGATCTGATGCTGACCGGACGCACCCTCTCGGCCCGTGCCGCCAAACGGCTGAAATTGATCCAGCACGCGGTACCCAAACGCCACCTGCTCAATGCCGCGACCCGGACGGTATTGCATCCACCGGCCAAACAGACACTGCCGTTCTGGATGCGGTGGCTGAACCACAAATGGCTGCGTCCCTGGCTGGCCAAATACATGGCCAAAAAAGTCGCCGCCAAAGCCCCGCGAGCTCATTACCCGGCGCCCTATGCCCTGCTCGATCTCTGGCAAAACCATTTCGACGATCGCCAGCAGATGCTCAAAGAAGAAGCGCTGTCCGTCGCCCGGCTGATCGTCGGCAAGACCGCCCGCAATCTGATCCGGGTATTCCAGCTGCAGGAACAGATGAAATCCCTCGGCCGACAGATCGATTACGCCCCCAAACAGGTGCATGTGATCGGCGCCGGCGTCATGGGCGGCGACATTGCCGCCTGGTGCGCCATGCAGGGTTTTCAGGTCACCATCCAGGATCAGAAAACCGAGGCCATCGGCCGGGTGATCAAGGCCGCGCACAAACTCTACAAAAGCAAATTGAAGGCCCGGATTGCCATCAACGCCGCCATGGATCGACTGATTCCCGATCCCCATGGCCATGGCCTGAAACGCGCGGATATCGTCATCGAGGCCATCTTCGAAGACGTCAAGGTCAAACAGGATCTGCTGCGCGATATCGAACCCAAACTGCCGGACCACGCCCTGATTGCGACCAATACCTCCAGCATCCCGCTGGAAAAACTGGCCACGGCCCTGAACAAACCCGAACGGCTGATCGGACTGCACTTTTTCAATCCGGTAGCGAAAATGCCGCTGGTGGAAATCGTACATGGTAAACAGACCAGCGAAGACAGTGTGAATCAGGCCAGCAGCTTCACCAAGGCGATTCGCAAACTGCCCCTGCCCGTGGCCAGTAAACCCGGTTTCCTGGTCAACCGCGTACTGATGCCCTATCTGATCGAAGCCGTCACGCTCGCCGATGAAGGGATCCCGCTGAAAGTCATCGACGATGAGGCGGTCAAGTTCGGCATGCCGATGGGACCGATTGAACTGGCCGACACGGTCGGACTGGATATCTGTCTCAAGGTCGCGGAGATTCTTTCCGAATCGATGGATATTACCGTACCGGAAAAACTGCGCAAGCTGGTCGACAAGGGCAACCTGGGCAAGAAAAGCGGCCAGGGCTTTTATACCTTCAAAAAAGGCAAACCGGTCAAGCCACGACCGGATAAAAGTTATACGCCTCCGGCGGACATCCAGGATCGCATGATCCTGCGCCTGATCAATGAAGCCGTCGCCTGCCTGCGTGACAACGTCATTGACGATGCCGACCTGGCTGATGCAGGAGTGATTTTCGGTACCGGCTTCGCCCCGTTCCGCGGCGGTCCGCTGCATTATGCGGATTCACGCGGCTACGAACAGGTGGAAAAGATGCTCAGCCAGTTACAACAACGTTACGGACCACGTTTCACGCCGGATAGCGGTTGGGCACAATTACATTAATTGATTAACAGGAACCGCGCATGAGTCAAATTAGCGATTTGATCAGCCAGGAAGAGGCCGGCAATCTGCACGGCCTGTTTCAGCAACGGGTGCGTCGCAGTCCGCAGCGCATTGCCTATCGTCACTACAACACAGACAACGGGCAATGGGAGGATATCAGCTGGCAGAATATGGCCGATGAAGTCTCCCGCTGGCAGGCGGCCCTTGCCCTGGAAAACCTCGAACCTGGTGCGCGGGTCGGGGTGATCCTCCGCAACTGCCCCGAATGGGTCAAATTCGAACAGGCCGCGCTCGGACTGGGCCTGGTGGTCGTGCCGTTGTATACCAACGATCGTCCCGACAATATCGCCTATATCATCGACAATGCCGATGTGAAATGCCTGCTGTTCGAAGGCGAGGAACACTGGCAAATACTCCAGGGCGTGATGGATCGTCTTGGTACGGTGCAACGCTTTATCAGCCTGCAGGAGCCTGGGAATCAATCAGACGAACGCCTCACTACCGTCAGTCAATGGGTTCCCGAAAAAGCGGACAAGCTTGCCCTGCCCGATATCAAACCCCAGGATCTGGCATCGATTGTCTACACCTCCGGAACTACCGGCAAGCCGAAGGGGGTTATGCTGAGTCACGAGAATATTCTCTGGAATGCCTGTGCCAGCGCAAAGTGCGAACGATTTTATAACGATGATATGTATCTGTCCTTCCTCCCGTTGTCTCACATGTTCGAGCGCACTGCGGGCTATTATCTGCCCATGGTCGCCGGTTCTACCGTGGCCTATGCGCGCTCCATTGAACAACTGGCCGAGGATCTGTTGACCATTCGGCCTACCATTCTGATCTCTGTGCCGCGCATTTACGAACGGGTTAATAACAAGATCAAGGCACAGCTGGAAGCCAAATCGCCCCTGGCCCGCAAACTGTTCCTCGGTGCCGTGGCCACCGGCTGGCAAATGTTCGAACACCAGCAGGGTCGCGATCACTGGCGCCCGCGGCAGTTGTTCTGGCCCCTGTTCAGGGCGCTGGTGGCCAAAAAGATCATGCAAAAACTCGGCGGACGCCTGCGCATTGCCGTCTGCGGCGGCGCCCCGCTGCCCACCGAAGTCGCCAGAACCTTCATCGGCCTGGGCCTGCCACTGTTGCAGGGCTATGGCATGACCGAACTGAGCCCGGTGGCCACCGTCAACCACCGTGAGAATAACGACC
>JAXHTI010000104.1:0-8621 GCA_034190045.1 Pseudomonadota bacterium | reverse complement strand
TAGAAGATCCGGAAGGGATACTATACCAGTTTCCGGATCATTCTTTCAGCCATTTACCGATGTCCGGCAGGTTATGGCCGTAAAAAAGCACCCGGTTATCAGGGCTGATCAATACCAGGGTAGGCGTGCCGACAACATGATAGTCCTCGGCGACATCCAGGTTATCCAGGCGATCAGCCAGCACCCGATACCTGAGTCCGTTGCTGCGGGCGTATTCACGCACTTCCTGTTCATACTCGCCGGCAATATTGATCGCCGCTACAGTCAGGCCCTTGTCGTGATAGCGATCGTGCAACGCGTTGAAGTCATCGATATGCGCATAGCAATAAACACACTCGGTCGCCCAGAAAATCAGCAGGACGTGGCCTTGTTGTGTGAGGGTATTCAGCGAGACTTCGCCGCCTTCAAGACTGGACAGTGTAAATCCCGGCGCCGTCTGCCCAACCTTATGCCCCACCTCGGCATGGGTTACACCGGCAGCTATGAATAAAAGCCAGATGCTCAAGAAAAGATGCCGGAGTGTGTGCATAGGTACCATGCATAAGTTATGCAGTGGCCAGTTGTTTGCCTAGTCACTAGCGACTAGAAACCAGCCCCTGAGTGGTTGGTGGGCCCGGTAGGACTTGAACCTACGACCAAGGGATTCACATTCTCATGATATTTCTATCATGTGCGGACTATCTCATCACCCTCGACATCTACTGTCAGTAGTCCGTTAGGGTGCGGGACGCTCCAGCCTGTTATTAAGAGCTCTTGGTTTTTACCAAACCAGCTCCCAGGTAGTCTCTGCACCTTCCGACGGTGTACCGCCGGCTTGGCTCAGGGTTGCCATCAGACCCACCGGCGTGGCTGTTAAGGTTTCCCTGAATTCATCCCGTTCATTTCATGCCTTTCGGCATGAACGCACCTTTTTGATGAGTCCCCTGCTCTAACCAACTGAGCTACAGGCCCAAATTTTAAAACATCTCACGAAGCCTGCTATGAGGCTCAACCTCTCCCTAACCAACTTTTGTCCATGGATGGACTTATGCCACGAAGCCCATGGACGGGCGAGAGTGGTGGAGCTACAGGCCCGTAAGGCAGGAAGTATAACGAAAAAAGGCCGCCCGGGGTATCGGGGCGGCCTTTTCGATTACAGCTTTCGCCGGGTTTATTCGTAGTCGAGGAAGCTGCGCAGGTGATCCGAGCGGGTCGGATGACGCAGTTTGCGCAGTGCCTTGGCTTCGATCTGGCGAATGCGTTCGCGGGTGACGTCGAACTGTTTACCGACTTCTTCCAGGGTGTGGTCGGTGTTCATGTCGATGCCGAAGCGCATGCGCAGGACCTTGGCTTCGCGCGCGGTCAGTCCTTCCAGTACGCCCTGCACGGTTTCCTGCAGGCCGCTGGAGGTGGCGTGGTCCATCGGCGAGAGGACGTTGAGGTCCTCGATGAAGTCGCCCAGGTGGGAGTCCTCGTCGTCGCCGATCGGGGTTTCCATGGAGATCGGTTCCTTGGCGATCTTCAGCACCTTGCGCACCTTGTCTTCCGGCATTTCCATGCGTTCGGCCAGCTCTTCGGGCGTCGGCTCGCGACCCATCTCCTGCAGCATCTGCCGCGAGATGCGGTTGAGCTTGTTGATGGTTTCGATCATGTGCACCGGGATACGGATGGTGCGGGCCTGGTCCGCGATAGAGCGGGTAATGGCCTGACGAATCCACCAGGTAGCATAGGTCGAGAACTTGTAACCGCGACGGTATTCGAACTTGTCGACCGCTTTCATCAGGCCGATGTTGCCTTCCTGGATCAGATCCAGGAACTGCAGACCGCGGTTGGTGTATTTCTTGGCAATCGAGATCACCAGGCGCAGGTTGGCCTCGACCATTTCTTTCTTGGCACGACGGGCCTTGGCTTCGCCGATGGACATCTTGCGGTTGATGTCCTTGATCTCGGAAATCGTCAGGCCGCAGATCTCTTCGATCGAGGCCAGCTTTTGCTGGGCGCGCAGGATGTCGTCCTTGTGGTCCAGCAGGATCGGCGAGTACTTGGTATCGGCCTTGATCTGTTCTTCCAGCCACTCGGGCTTGGCTTCATTCTCGGGGAACGAGGTAATGAATTCCTTGCGCGGCATGTGAGCGCGATCCACGCAGATATCCATGATAGTTTTTTCATGGCTGCGAATGCGTTCGATCAGCTCGCGCATGGCCATGACCAGGTTGTCCACAACCTTCTGGGTCAGCTTGAGCTGCATGACCTGTTCGACCAGCTCATCACGCAGCTTGGCGGTTTTCTTGTCGCGGTGACCGTACTTGCGGGTCGCGTTGACCAGCTTCTTGTGGACCTTGCGAATGTTGTCGAAACGGTGCCGGGCTTCTTCCGGATCGGGACCGGTGTCGACTTCTTCGGCGTCGTCATCGTCATCGTCGCTTTCAGTCGCGGCACTGGCATCGACCGGCGTATGAGTCGGGATCTCGTCCGGCGCGTTGGGATCGATGAAGTCGGTGATCAGATCGGTCAGCTTCATTTCGCCGGCGTCGACCTGATCCCACAGCAGCAGAATCTGGCTAACGGTTTCGGGATACATGGTCAGCGCGGACAGCATCTGGTTGAGGCCGTCTTCGATGCGCTTGGCGATCTCGATTTCACCGGCGCGGGTCAGCAGTTCCACGGCACCCATCTCGCGCATGTACATGCGCACGGGATCGGTGGTGCGACCGAATTCACTGTCGACGGAGGCCAGCGCGGCGGCGGCTTCTTCGGCGGCGTCTTCGTCCACCTCGGTGGTGGTTTCCAGGATAGTGTCGCCGTCGGGAGCCGATTCATAGACGACGATACCCATATCGTTGATCATCGCAACGATATCTTCGATCTGCTCGGGATCGACAATATCATCGGGCAGGTGGTCGTTGACCTCGGCATAGGTCAAAAACCCCTGTTCTTTACCCTTGGCAATCAACGACTTGAGTTGAGATTGCTGTTGGCTTAAATCCATCACTTCGGCTTTTGCAGGCTTCATCTAGTCAGATTCCAAAATAGCGGCGTAAAACCATCCAATTTTACACTAATTTGCCCGATTTTCTAGGTAAACCGGGACGTCTCGACGGGGGCAAGTGCCCCCTATATGACGGCACGAACCCCCGATTTATTTAATTTTTCCTGAAAATTTCGTCAGTGGAACAGCTGGCTGGACAGTTGCCGGATTTCGACCTTCTCCTCCGGCGAGAGGTTTCCGTGATTGGATTTGGCCATCAGCATGTCGTAGCGGGCTTCCAGCCGGTGCCGGTCCAGGGCCTCGATGGCGGCCGTAAATTCGTGCTTCAGACTCGCTGCATCATCGATTTCCGGTTGCCAGGCGGCCAGTTTTTCCAGGTGTCGGGCGTGCTCTGTGTCGCGCCAGCGCTCGATCAGCGCACTGGTGGTTAGATTGGGGTGGTGACGCAAAGTTTCAAGCACGGCGACCAATAAATCGATCCCCGGAATCTCCAGCTGGGTCAGGCGCTGCGGGTCCCCCGCCTCGGGGGCCAGGGCCGGGTTGTGCAGCAGCCGCGCCAGGGCCCGGCGCACCGGTGAAAAGGGCTGCCGATCCTGGCCGCCCTGCGCGCGCTGTGGCCGGCGGGGGGTATTCTCGGGGGCCTCTGGAGGTGTCTCGCCGGCCTCGCCGCGCTGGCGCGGGGGTTTGGTCTGGCTGAGCGCGGTCTCGATCCGGTGCTCGTCGATGCGGGCCAGCTGGGCCAGCTGGCTGATCATCATCTGCCGATAGACGCCCGGGGGCAACCGGGCCAGCAGCGGCCGGGCCTGTTCCACCAGGTTGGCCCGCCCGTCGATGGAGGCGGTGTCGTTCTGCGCGCTGAGGCGGTTGAACAGGTAGTCGGAGAAGGGCGCGGCGCGGCTCACCTGCTGCTCGAATTCGCCCTTGCCGACCTGGCGCACCAGGGTGTCAGGGTCCTCGCCCTCGGGCAGGAACAAAAAGCGGATCTGGCGTCCCTCGCGCATCACCGGCAGGGCGTTTTCCATCGCCCGCCAGGCCGCCTCGCGCCCGGCCCGGTCGCCGTCGAAGCAGAACACCACCTCGGAGGTCACCTTGAACAGCTGCTGCAGGTGATCGGCCGTGGTGGCCGTGCCCAGGGTGGCCACCGCGTAGCGGATGTCGAACTGGGCCAGCGAGACCACGTCCATATAGCCTTCCACCACCAGCAGGCGGGGAATCTGGCGCAGCGCCTGGCGCGCCTCGTACAGGCCGTAAAGCTCGCGGCCCTTGTGAAACAGCGGGGTTTCCGGCGAGTTGAGATACTTGGGCTGGTCTTCGTCACTCAGGACCCGGCCGCCGAAGGCGATGGTGCGCCCGCGCCGATCGCGAATCGGGAACATGATCCGGTGGCGAAAGCGGTCATAGCGCTTGCCGTCGTCCTTTTCGATCAGCATCCCGGTGGTGACCAGCTGTTTCTGGCGCTCGGCGGAGGTGCCGAGCTTTTTCAGCAGGTTATCCCAGCCCGGCGGGGCATAGCCGATGCCGAATTCGGCGGCGATTCGCCCGCTCAGCCCGCGACCCTTCAGGTAATCGACCGCCTGCTGGCGCCCGGAATGTTCGCGCAGTTGCAGGCGGTAATAGTCGTCCGCCTGTTGCATCAGGGCGTAGAGATCGTCGGCGTCGCGGCTGGCCTGGCGCGGCTGGTCCCCGGTTCGGCCACCTTCGTAGGGCACGGTCATCCCGGCACTGCGGGCCAGCTCCTCGACCGATTCGGGGAAGGTCAGGTGCTCGTATTCCATCAAAAAACCGATGGCCGTGCCGTGGGCGCCGCAGCCGAAGCAGTGATAGAACTGCTTGTTCTGGCTGACGGTGAACGAGGGGGTCTTCTCGTTGTGAAACGGGCAGCAGGCCTTGTACTCGTGACCGGCCTTTTTCAGGGGCACGCGCGCATCGATCACATCGACAATGTCGATGCGGCTCATGAGCTCGTCGATGAAGGACTGGGGGATCAAGGCCATGCTGCTGATTGTACAGCACAGATCGAGGGCCGAGGGACGAGTTACGAGGGACGAGGTAAAGAAATGGTGTGGCCGACGGATATACCCCGACCCATTTATTCAGAGGCGCGATGTTCTCGGATCAGTACTTGGTGTCTTCGCGTCTTGGTGGTGAAAGCGTCTTTGGAGGCAGAGGAGAGGCGCTAGTTACTTAATTTGGCTTTAATCAGCGCGGAAACCTGGCCCATGTCGGCGCGGCCGGCCAGTTTGGGTTTGAGCAGGCCCATGACCTTGCCCATCTCTTTCATTTCGCTGGCGCCGGTCTCACTGATGGCCTCGTCGATCAGGGTGGTGACCTCGGCTTCGGAGAGCTGGGCGGGCATGTACTCCTGGATGATGACCAGTTCGGCCTTCTCCTTGTCGGCCAGCTCGCTGCGACCGGCATTGTCGTACTGCTCGATGGAGTCCTTGTGCTGCTTGATCATCTTCTCCAGCACATTGAGGACCTGGTCGTCATTGAGCTCGATGCGCTCGTCGACTTCCTTCTGCTTGATGGCAGCCGTGATCAGGCGCAAGGTGCCGAGGCGCTCCTTGTCCTTGTTACGCATCGCCGTCTTGACGTCATCGTTGATGCGCTGCTTGAGAGATGTGTCGCTCATACCGGTTTGTCAGGCAACCCGCCCGGAAAAACCGGACGGCAAGTGAGGGATCAATACAGGCGTTTCAGGCGGGCGCGTTCGCGAGACAGTTTCTTCTGATGACGCTTGACCGCGGCGGCCAGCTTGCGCTTACGCACGGCAGTCGGCTTCTCGTAGTATTCGCGACGGCGAACTTCAGACAGAACACCGGCTTTCTCGCAGGAACGCTTGAAACGACGCAGGGCGACGTCAAAGGGTTCGTTTTCCTTCACACGTACAGAAGGCATTAAGGATCACCTCGATAAAATTGTTGAAAAAGTTAAGGCGCGCAAGTGTAATACCTGCCCCTGCCAATTGCAAAGTCTAAATGTAAGGCAAATCAGTGAATTTCAAGGGATAAAGCCGCCATGCGGGTACTGGGAATCGAAACATCCTGCGACGAAACCGGGATCGCCATCTACGACAGCGAGGCCGGGCTGCTGGGGCACGCCCTGTACAGCCAGGTGGCACTGCACGCCGAATTCGGCGGGGTGGTGCCGGAGCTGGCCTCGCGGGACCATATCCGCAAAACCCTGCCCCTGATACGCGAAGTGATGGCTCACTCCAATACCGAACCGGGGCAGATCGACGGCATCGCCTACACTGCTGGGCCGGGTCTGCTCGGCGCCCTGCTGGTGGGCGCCGGCATCGCCCGCAGCCTGGCCTACGGCTGGGGCGTGCCGGCCATCGGCGTGCACCACATGGAAGGCCACCTGCTGGCGCCGATGCTCGAGCCCGATCCGCCCGAGTTCCCGTTCGTGGCGCTGCTGGTCTCCGGCGGTCATACCATGCTGGTGCGGGTCGAGGGGATCGGCCGCTACGAACTGCTGGGCGAGTCGCTGGACGACGCCGCCGGCGAGGCTTTCGACAAGACCGCCAAGCTGCTGGGCCTGGGCTACCCCGGCGGCCCGGCGGTGGCCAAACTGGCCGAGCAGGGCGACCCGGCCCGCTTCCGCTTCCCCCGGCCCATGACCGACCGCCCCGGGCTCGATTTCAGTTTCAGCGGGCTGAAGACCTTCACCCTCAATACATATAAAAAGTATAAAGACGACGAACAGGCCAAAGCCGACATCGCCCGCGCCTTCGAGGAGGCCGTGGTCGACACCCTGGCCATCAAGTGCCGCCGCGCCCTGCAGCAGACCGGCCTCACCCGGCTGGTCATCGCCGGCGGGGTCAGCGCCAACACCCAGCTGCGCGCCAAACTCGATCAGCTGGCCGAGAAGGAAAACGCCCGGGTCTACTACCCGCGCCTGGAGTTCTGCACCGACAACGGCGCCATGATTGCCTTCGCCGGCTGCCAGCGCCTGGCCGCCGGGCAGCACGAAAGCCTCGAATTCACCGGCCGCGCCCGCTGGCCGCTGGCCGAACTGGAAGCCGTTTAACGAAAGTTAAACGGCAGGGACGAGGTACGAGTGACGAGCAACGAGGCGGTTTTGTATGGACTGATTTAATTCACCCCTCCCTAACCGTTATTCCGGGCGTCCTGCCCTTCACCCTGCGGGCCAGCCTTTGGCTGTTCAAATCCGCTCCTGGCGGATTTGTCCCTGGAAGGGGCGGGAATGATCTTGCTAATAGCGAAGATCGGTCCCCCCTCCCTCAGGGAGGGGGTTAGGGGGAGGGGATAAAAATTGGGTTTTGGCAAATCCCCTCGTCACTCGTAACTCGTCCCTTGGCACGCGAACAAAGTGAGCATTGATGTCTGAAGAAAAACCGTTTTACCGCCGCATCCGCAGTTTCGTGCGCCGCGAGGGTCGTTTAACCAAAGGCCAGCAACGGGCGCTGGAGGTGTTATGGCCCCGCTTCGGCGTCGACTTCACGCCGCAGTGTCTGGATCTGGATACCCTGTTCGGCCGAACCGCCCCGCGCATCCTGGAGATCGGTTTCGGCAACGGCGGCGCGCTGGCCGAGCTGGCGCAGCAACATCCCGAGAACGATTACTTCGGTATCGAGGTGCATCGCCCCGGTGTCGGCAATCTGCTGATCCAGATCGAAAAACATCACCTGATCAACGTGCGGGTCAGCCAGCACGACGCGGTGGAGGTGCTTGAAGAGCAGATCCCCGACCATAGCCTGGACGCGCTCTACCTGTTCTTCCCCGATCCCTGGCACAAGAAAAAACATCACAAGCGGCGCATCGTGCAACCGGCCTTCGTCGAGATGGTGCAGGCCCGGCTCAAGCCCGGTGGTATTTTGCACATGGCCACCGACTGGGAAGATTATGCTGAACACATGCTGGAAATGATGCAGCCGTTCACGGCCTTTGAAAACACCGCCGGCGAGAATAACTTCAGCCCGCGACCCGAGTACCGGCCGCTGACCAAGTTCGAACAGCGCGGCCAGAAGCTGGGCCACGGCGTCTGGGATCTGATTTATCGAAAAAAGTAGGCAGTTATCAGATGGCAGTTGGCAGTTTTTATAAAAGCTTCACCACGAAGGCACGAAGACACGAAGGAAAGTCAATTTATGTACTTCGAGACTTCGTGCCTTCGTGGTAAAAAAACATCGGTGCGGGGGCGTGGTAGGCCGGACAGAGCGATAGCGGTGTCCGGCATAAATGTTTGTTCGTGGTATGCCCGATATCGCCTTGCTTTATCGGGTCTACGAGTGAGGCGCGGGTTTTTATAGAAATTTAACCACGAAGACACCAAGACACGAAGAAAAATAAATCAATGAAACTTGGTGTCTTTGTGTCTTGGTGGTGAAATCATTGTGCCTTCGTGGTAAAAAATCATCGGGGGAGAGAAATGAGAGCGATGGGCAAATTATTGAGCATATTGCTATTCAGCGGTTTGCTGGTTTCCTGTAGTGGCGATCTGCTCAAGCAGGGTGAAGATCTTCTGAATCAATACCGGCCATTGACCGAAAACGAGATTGCCGCCGGCCTGAAAGAGGCGCTGAAAGTCGGAACCGAACGGGCCGTCGACCAGGTCGGGCAACAGGGCGGGTATTACCAGGACCGGGCGATTCACATTCCCCTGCCGGCCAAACTACAGCCGGTACAGG
>JAXHTI010000103.1:0-8807 GCA_034190045.1 Pseudomonadota bacterium | reverse complement strand
AGGAGGTGCAACACCGCTACCATTATTACAAGCAGTTGTCCGAGCTGGAGTGGGACGACGCGAGCCGGGTTTCGGCGGTCAAGGCGAAGCTGAAGCAGAATAAAAACAAACCGACGGAGGAAGCGTAGATGGTGGATATGACAACCGAGTACCTGGGCCTGAAGCTTGCCAACCCGCTGGTGCCTTCCGCCTCGCCATTGACCGGCGATCGTGATTCGGTCATGCGCCTGCGCGAGGCCGGGGCGTCGGCCATTGTGCTGCCGTCGTTGTTCGAGGAAAAAATCGATCAGGAAGAACAGCAGCTGGATCGGTTTTTTCATCACCAGTCGATCGGTTTTGGGGAGATGGACAGTTTTCACCCGGTACCGGATGACTTCAAGACCTGTCAGGACGAATACCTGGAATACCTGCAACAACTCAAACATGAACTGGATATTCCGGTCATTGCCAGCCTCAACGGCACTACCGCGGGAGGTTGGCTGGAATACGGTAAACAGCTGCAACAGGCCGGTGCCGATGCCCTGGAGCTGAACGTTTATTATATTGCCGGCAATGGGGAGGAGAGCGGCAGTGATGTGGAACAACGCTATATTGATCTGCTCGAATCATTGCAACAGCACGTCACGATTCCGATTACCCTGAAACTTTCTCCCCAGTTCAGCTCACCCGTACATTTTATCACTCGCCTGGAACAGACCGGGGCGGCCGGAGTTGCGCTGTTCAACCGCTTTTATCTACCGGATATCGATCCGGAACGCCTGGTAGTCGAGCCGGCATTGCAGCTGTCCATGCCTTATGAATCGTTAATGCGTATTCGCTGGGCGGCCCTGTTGCATGGGCGCGTAAACCTGTCGCTGGCGGTGACCGGCGGTTTTCATAACGCGCGCGATGCAATCAAGGCGTTGCTGGTGGGCAGCGACGTGGTTCATCTGTGCAGCGTGCTGTTACAGCAAGGGCCGGAGTACCTGTCCGTAATTCTGGGCGAAATGCACCAGTGGCTGGAAGAATATGAGTACGACTCGGTCAGCCAGATCAAGGGTAGCATGAGCTATCATCACGCGCCGGATCCGGGCGCGTATGAACGGGTCAATTATATCACTGTGCTGGACAGCTACACCTCGCCCAGGGGGGTGTTACGCTGATGGAGCCAATACAGTCCAGTCCGCTAATGAATACAAATCAACGCGAATAATTAATGACGAGTGATGGTGACTCGACATTGAATCGCCGTGTTCCGGTGCAATTTGTTTCGAAAGAGTTGTTGGTGCATCAGACAATTTGCGTTTATTCGCGTGTATTGGCGGACACTTTTTTGATCGGGATCAATCCCATTTCCTTTCCGGCAGGCTAGGCTGTTCTTTTCTCTGTTCTGGAGGATGAGCCATGAAAGTGCCACTACAACCCCTGTGGCTGGTCTTCAGGCTTGCACCTGATGCGGTGCATACAGCAATACTGGTGCGCCTGTTTAATCATCTGCTCAAGGGACAGTCGCTTGGTGAGCAGCTTGCTGTGTTGCATGGCAAACGGCTGGCCATCGGGATTACCGACACACACAGCCTGTTTAATTTTACGATCGACAACGGACGCCTGTATCGCACTGGTTATAACAGCGGGTCGGAGTGGGATGTCTGTATCCGTGGCCGGCTGGAACACTTCTGGCAACTGGCCGCCCGCCAGGAAGATCCCGATACCCTGTTTTTCAACCGGCAACTGGAGATAGAGGGCGAGACGGAAACCGGCCTGTATATCAAGAACCTGCTGGACAGTCTCGACTATAGCTGGGATTCCCACTTTCAGGCCGTATTCGGCAAGCGCCTCGGCAAACTGCCAACGGCCGTCTGGCAGAGCCGAGGGCCGAGTGACGAAGACAAGATACTGAAAACCTCACCACGAAGACACCAGGACACGAAGAAATCATTGGTATAACGCTTCGTACCTTCGAGTCTTCGTGGTGAATAGTTTCCTCGTCACTCGACCCTCGTCCCTTGGCCCTGTTTAAAGGGCTGTTCGAGCCACTGCATGCCGGGACTGTCATACCAGTAGCCGTTTGACGGCGAGCCGCAGGTCAGGGTGTTGATCCGGTTCTCTGCCTCGCCGGGATCGAGCCGGTTTTCCAATACCTGATGATACAGGGTGACGATCTCTTCCATGTGCTGTGACTGGGGCGAGAGTCGCAGGACGTCGATTTGCAGTTCCCGCAAGGCGGGGATGGCCCGTACCAGGTTACAGGTGGTGGCCGACTGGGTCTGAATCCCGTTGATGATCAAAAATGCCTCCCGGTCCCGGGTTTTCATGTCCAGGCCATCCGGGTATTCCCCGCAACGCAACTGACAGTGATCCTTGGGCAGGTTGCAGGCACGGGCGGTAAAACAGCGCGCCGAAAACGCCAGCGGCAGACGTCCGAAGACAAACACTTCGGTTTCCAGCTGCAGCGGTTTGTTGAGCTGCATCTGCCGCAAGGTCTGTTGTGATAACTCCACCGGCATGACCCAGCGGGTTGCGCCCAGTCTGTGATGAAGCGAGAGGGAGGCCGGGTTGTAAATATTCAGATGCGGTCCCGCGATATAATGTTGTCCCCTGAGCTGCTGCACGGCCGCCATATCGTTGGCTTCGACCGGAAATTCGTCCTGTTGCGCGATGCGGCGCAGGCCGGCCAGTTCTGATTCGGCCTCGATCAGGGCGAGCGTGGAGAGGACGACTTCCTTGCCGGCGTCGCGCAACTGGCGGGCGATGCGCAGCCAGTCATCCAGGCGCAGTTCGCGCCGTTTGGCACAGACGGTTTCACCCAGGTAAACGATATCCACCGGCCAGTCGGCCACCTGGCGATAGAACGCCTCGACCCGCTCGCGGGGCCAGAAGTAGAGCAGCGGACCCAGTGCGAGTTTCATTGCCATTGTCGATCCAGTGCACCGAGCGTGTGTGTGCTGCCCTCGGCCAGTTTGTCCAGTTGCTGCACCCAGGCGTCGCGAACCCGGTAGGATTCGGGATCCTGTTGCGCGGCATCCAGTGCCTGGCGCAGGACGCTGACCACCTGGGTGACATAGGCCGGACTGCGCTGGCGACCTTCGATCTTGATGGCACTGACCCCACTGCGCACCAGCTGCGGCAGGATATCGAGCACTGACAGGCTGGTCGGTTCCTCGATGGCATAACCGAGTTCGTCATTGACCTCGAAACGCCCCTTGCACAGTACCGGATAACCGGCGCTCTCGCCGGATTGATAACGATCGATCAGCACACCGTTAAGCCGCACCTCGCGACCCTGTGGTGTTTCATGCCACTGCACGGACTTCGCCGGCGAGCAGGCGCCACAGGTATTGGGCGACTCGCCGGTGACGTAAGAAGAGAGATAACAACGTCCCTCGGCCATGACACACAATGAGCCGAAGGCAAAGGTCTCGATCTCCACATCGGTTTTCTCGATGATACGTTTGACCTGGCTGAATGACAGAACCCGGGGTAGCACCACGCGCTGAATGGCGAACTGATCCCGGTAGAAGGCGATGGCTTCATGGGTGGTGGCCGAGCCCTGGACCGACAGGTGCAGGCGCAGATCGGGATGCTGTTGCCGGGCATACTGCAGCAGGCCGGTGTCCGCCAGGATCAGGGCATCGACACCCAGTTCCGCGGCCCGGTCGACGGCCCGGGTCCAGTTGGACCAGCTCGCCGGTTGCGGATAGGTGTTGAGCGCCAGCATGATTTTGCATCCGTGACGGTGCGCATAGGTGACAGCATCGCTCGCGGTCGTGTTGTCGAAATTCAGGCCGGGAAAGTTGCGCGCGTTGGTGGCATCGCGAAACCCGAAATAGACCGCGTCGGCGCCACTGTCGACCGCCTTGCGCAGCGCCGGAAAACTGCCTGCCGGGGCCACCAGTTCAATGCGATTACTCATTGCAGGGCCACCTGTGGGGAGTGCTGTCCCTGGCGGGTGCCGCGGCGCGCCAGTTCCTGTTCGATTCCGTTGAGGACCTGCCATTTGCGGCTACACCAATCGGGAGCGAGCAGAATGTGGCGGGACGCGGTGCCGGTCAGCCGATGATAGACAATGTCGGCCGGAGTCATCTCCACCAGGTCGGCCACCGTCTCGATATAGGTACGCATTGACCAGGGCTGGTATTCGTCATGACGCCATTGGTTGGCCAGCATTGTGCCCTTGACCACATGCAGGGGATGCAGTTTGAGGCCGTCGACACCCTCGCCCAGCACCCGGGTGAGGCTGGCGCGGGCATGTTGTGGCGATTCGCCTGGCAGGCCGAGAATCAGGTGCGTGCATACCGGCAAGCCCCGCTGACGGGCGGCGCGTACCGCGCTCTGGTATTCGGTGAAGCCGTGGCCGCGGTTGACCCGTTGCAGCGAGTGATCGAAGGCCGATTGCAGCCCCAGTTCGAGCCAGATCGTGTAGCCCTGATCATGATAGTCCTGTAACAGATCCAGTACCTTGTCGGGCGCGCAGTCCGGGCGGGTTCCGATGGCCAGACCGATGACCCCGGGTTGTGACAAGGCCAGATCGTAACGCTGTTTCAGTACCTCGATATCATCATAGGTATTGGTATAGGCCTGAAAGTAGGCGAGAAATTTTTTTGCCCCGGTGCGCCGGGCCAGCACCCGGCGCCCGTTCTCCAGTTGCGTGCAAACCGGATCAGGTTGCCGCGCATTGGGGCTGAAAGAGACATTATTGCAAAAGGTGCAGCCACCGCGACCCAGGGTGCCGTCACGATTGGGACAGGTAAACCCGGCATCAATAGCCAGCTTGTGCACCCGCTCGTGATAACGGGTCAGCATCATCTGGCCGAACGTATTGACGTAATCACTGAGGGTCATGCCGGGCTCGAACGACGGTTGTTGTATCAGGACAATGCAGGCTACTCGAGACGCCGGGAGACTCAATTGATCCAGGTCAACGAAAGAAACATCGGCAGCCGGCTAAACTCGTTAACCTGACCCGGCAGAGGAGAGCGGGAGCACGATGCAGACTACAAAACAGGTGATGGAACAGCCGCCACAGACAGTGGCCTATCGCTTGCACGATAATTGCTATCTGAATATTACCTGGCACTGTACCCTGCGTTGCCGGTTTTGTCCCAAGTTTAACGGCAGCTGGGAAGTGCAGGGCTATAATCTCTGGCTGCAGAATGAGCCCGATGTGGAACAGATACTGGCGGCTATCGGGGATCCCGCCGATTACAACGAAATCGTCTTTTGCGGTTATGGCGAGCCAACCCTGCGTCTGGATGTTCTGCTGCAAGTCGCCGGCGCCCTTAAACAACAAGGCGCGAGGATACGCGTCAATACCGACGGGCTGGCCAATCTGGTTCATGGTTGTGATGTGACACCGCGACTGGCCCAGGTGGTGGATGCGATCTCGATCTCCCTCAACGCACACGACGAACAACTGTACGATTATCATTGCCGTCCCAAACGTCACGGCGCCTTCCTGGCTCTGCAGAACTTTGCCCGTCGGGCCAGTCAGCACGGGATGGCGGTGACCCTCACGGCCATCGACGGACTCGAAGATGTCAGTATTCCGGCGTGTGAAAAAATTGCCAACGAGCTGGGTGTGCAGTTTCGTGCCCGGTACCTGGATCAGGTCGGCTGAACACCGGCAACTCCATTTTTGTTCTTTTCCAATCTGGTTATTCTCCTTACAGCTACAAGACCGATCGTGTAACCACCGATCATCATTATCAGTGTGAGCTGATCTTCGAAGATTGCTGCAGAGCGGTGTGGGGAGATACCCCTCGAGCAGGACTCGAGTATCGGGCTATCACGAGCTACTGTACCCACCGGACCGGGGTCGATAATCGTAGCGAATTACTCTCGGTCGGGGTAAGTTACCGTTTTTAATGAAAAATTCCTGAAGCGGTGGCCCCTGTGGAAAATACTGGTATTATTAAGGGGAAACCCCCATGTGCCGATAACACCAAGCAATTATTAAAAAAGAGTGTATAGGATGCATTTTTCCTGGGCCGGTAGCCTCCTGCCGATGATGTTTGTTTCGCTGCTACTGTCACTGGATGACACCCCTGTGCGGGCCGAGGAAGGATTGTTTGAAGACATGCCGGTGGTGCTCTCTGCCACCCGCCTGCGCCAGTCGGTGCGCGATGCACCGATTTCCATGACTGTCATCGATCGCCAGATGATCGAGGCTTCAGGCTTTACAGAGATCCCTGATCTCATGCGCCTGGTTCCCGGATTTGTCGTTGATTACGACAGCGGCCATCTGCCGGTGACCGGTTATCACATGTTGCACGACCGCTATGTGCGTCATCAGCAGGTACTGATCGACGGGCGTTCCGTCTATACCCCGATCCTCGGCGGTGTGCCCTGGGTCGATCTGCCGATCACCATGGACGATATCGAGCGCATCGAAGTGGTACGCGGTCCCAACGCGGCAAGTTACGGCTCCAACTCCTTTATGGGGGTGATCAATATCATCACCCGCGATGCGGCGCTGGATCGCGGTACCAGTGTCAAAACCAATATCGGCGATAATGGCCTGCGTGAAGGGTTTTTACGTTATGGCAACAACCTTGGGAACATGGATTATGTTTTTTCACTCGGTTACCGGGAAGATCACGGATTTGAGAAGCGCCACGACAGTAAAGCCGTGAAGATGATGACCTTCCGGGGCGATTACCAGGTCAATAACCGGGATTCATTGATATTCCAGCTGGGTTATAACGGCGGAACGCGTCAGGAAGATAATTCAATACGACCGGAGGACTACCCGGATTACGAACGACAGGTCAATTCCCAGTATCAGCAGGTCCGCTGGATAAGAGCTCTGCCCGATTATGGCGAACTGCGTTTGCAATACTATCGTACTGCGATTAATGAGGAAAAGGATTACATTACCAACGACCAGAGCTACGATACCGAACGACACGATCTGGAGTTACAGCATACTTTCAATATCGGGGAGCGCGTCCGGGTCGCGTGGGGTGGCAGTTACCGTCAGGATCGTTCCGAGAGTGATTATTTTGTCATCGAGCAGGCTCCGGAGTATGTCAATATCGGGCGCGTGTTCGCCAATATGGAATATCGCCATTCGCGCGATCTGATCATCAACGGCGGGTTGATGGTTGAAGATAACGATCTGGCCGGTGTGGATTATCTTCCGCGGCTGGGGATTAACTATCATCTTTCTCCCCGCGACACCATCCGGGTAAGTGTCTCGCGCGCAACCCGCGAGCCGGTGTTGACCGAGGAGTATCCTTATCTGGATGATATATTACCCGGTGGATTTTACTGGGAAAATGATGTCGATCCGGAATACATCACTGCCTATGAGCTGGGCTATCTGACAGAGACAAAAGACGGAGCCATCAATGCTGATCTTAAACTATTCTATGAAGATATCACTGACCTGATAATCTACGATGATAGTGCTCCGGATGGCACTTACTGGTTTAATAACTTCGACGATGTCACCATAAAAGGGCTTGAAGCACAGATCACTCTGCGGCCCTCCGATCGGGCGCGGGTTCATATTGCCTTTTCACGCATCAGTATCGATTCGACGAATATTGCCCAGGCGAGTGTCTATGATCGTGCCGCGCCCCGCAATTCCCTGAGCATTCTGGGTATGTGGCAGTTCGATAATAATTATCGCGGGAGCCTCGGTTTCTACAAGAAAGGCGAGCATAAGAATCTCGCGGTCGAAAATGACACGTATGAACCCTACAAAAGAGTCGATGTGCGATTGGCGAAACAGTTCGGGGCCACTTCCCGCCCGCAGGAACTGGCAGTAGTCATACAGAATGTCTTTGACGAGGTACAGGAAAGCCGGCTGCACAACTTTCCCGAGCGGCGTTTTTATGTCTCTTATAAACTCGGCCTGGAGTGATTCACTCCACCTCGGAAGCCAATAGCAGGCTTCTGGCATTGTGATAGGCCAGCTGTTTAGTTACATCCTGCGGTAATTGCTGCAGCCAGCGGCGAATCGTTCCTGTAATCGCGGCATACTCCTGCCATCGGTTACTGCTGTAAGTATCCACGCCGACCAGAAACCGATCCGGAAAACGAATGAATAATTCGTACCACTGCTCATCCAGCCTGCCGCGCGGGGCTATCCGTTCATCGCGTACCGAGACATCGACAGACAGGTTTGGATAGCGGTGCAGATAATCCGCCAGCAGATCCGGGTACGGATAGGCACCGGCATGCGCCCAGATGACCCTGACCCCGGGTTCGATGTTATAAATAGTATCGATGACGGCCGGGTCGGCATGCATCAGCAGCGGTAGCCGATGTTCCCGGGCCAATTGCACCAGTCGGCGTAAAACCGGGCTCTGCCGATGCTCGGCAAAGATGTGCAGTTCACCAATCCCGTACCAGGTGCCGGTTTCAAGCTGACGGGCAACACGCGCCGGCAGGGTTGTGTCCTGGTGCCAGGTCTGCTTGTCGGTGAACTGTTCGTAAACCCCGAGAAACGGGACGATCCGCTCCGGCGCTTGCTCATACAGGCTCTGCACCAATTGCGGCGGTCGGCTGGTGACCAGGGCACGGCGAATATTATTCGCCTGCAGAAGGCTATCGATTGCCCGGGGCGTGAATGTCCGGGCATCCTCCTCGTTATAGTGCAGATGCGCGTCGAACAGGACCAGCTCCGCATTGGCGAGGGAGGCGAATGGAAATATGAGTAGCAGTAACGCGGCACGGAACATGGCTGAAAGCATAGCATGACTGCAGAACAGGCAATCCAGCTTGCGGGCGGGAATAGACTTCTGTCGTTAAGTAAAAAGCCCATGCACAGAAGGCATGGGCTTTTTGATTTGGCGCGCTCGAGAGGGTGAGAGCTGACCGTT
>JAXHTI010000102.1:0-8864 GCA_034190045.1 Pseudomonadota bacterium | reverse complement strand
GGTCCGGTTCGTGCCAGCGCGGCTGTTTTGCTGCGAATCGTTCGTTCGGGGAGAGTAAAACAAAAAAGCCCCCGGAAGGGGGCTTTTATGAGAGAATTGGTGCCGAGGAGAGGACTTGAACCTCCACGGGGTTGCCCCCACTAGCACCTGAAGCTAGCGCGTCTACCAATTCCGCCACCTCGGCTCAGAAGCCGCGCACTTTACAGAGAGTCCCCGGGATTGTCAATCACAAGCGCTGCCCCGATAAATGACGCATAATTCGCCGGTAGCGAGCCAGAATCGCGACCGAATACAAAATAACGAGAGAAAGAAGATTACATGACCCAACGTTCCGACAAGCAAGACCCTTACGCCGAGCGCGAAGCTCAGAAATACGAAAACCCCATCCCCAGCCGTGAATACATCATGGACCTGCTCGAGCAGGCCGGCCATCCCATGTCCCGGGAGGCCATTGCCGAGGCGCTCAAGCTGGAAAGCGACGATGAACTCGAGGGGCTGCGCCGCCGACTGCGCGCCATGGAGCGCGACGGCCAGCTGCTGTTCAACCGTCGCCGTGAATACGGCCTGATCAGTAAAATGGATCTGGTGCGCGGCCGGGTGCAGGGCCATCCTGATGGCTTCGGCTTTCTGGTTCCCGATGACGGTTCGGACGATCTGTTCCTCTCCGGGCGCGAGATGCGGGTCGCCTTCCACGGCGACCGGGTGCTGGGTCGGGTCGCCGGAATCGATCGGCGCGGCCGCCGCGAGGGCGCCATCGTCGAGGTGCTGGAACGGGCCCACAAGACCATCGTCGGCCGGCTGTTTATCGAAGGCGGCGTCGCCTTCGTCGTACCGGACAACAAGCGCATCAGCCAGGACATCCTGGTCCCGACGGAAAATCTCGGTCCGGCCGAACACAACCAGATCGTGACCGTCGAGATCGCCCAGCCGCCGACCCCGTTCCGTCAGGCCATCGGCCAGGTCATCGAGGTGCTCGGCGATCACATGGCCCCGGGCATGGAGATCGATGTGGCGATCCGCGCCCACGGCCTGCCGCAGGTCTGGTCGCCGCAAACCGAGGCACAGATTGCCCAGCTGAGCGGGGAGGTCAAAGAAGAGCACAAGCAGGAGCCGGGCCGCGAGGATATCCGGCATCTGCCGCTGGTCACCATCGACGGCGAAGACGCGCGGGATTTCGACGACGCGGTCTATTGTGAGCCCAACCGCAAGGGCTGGCGCCTGCTGGTGGCCATCGCCGATGTTTCCCATTATGTCGAACCGGAATCCCCGCTGGATCAGGACGCGGTGGAGCGGGGCAACTCGGTCTATTTCCCCGAGCGGGTGATCCCCATGCTGCCGGAGATCCTCTCCAATGGCCTGTGCTCGCTGAATCCGGAAGTCGATCGCCTGTGCATGGTGTGTGACATGCAGCTGGATAAAAACGGCGTGCTCAAGGGATATACCTTCTATCCCGGCGTCATGTATTCCCATGCCCGGCTGACCTATAACCAGGTGGCGGGGATGTTAATCGACGATGACGCGGATCTCTGTCGTCAATACGCCGAAGTGTTGCCGCACCTGCATAACCTCTACCAGCTCTATCACCTGTTGCGCCAGCGTCGCAGTAAGCGGGGCGCCATCGATTTTGATACCACCGAAACCCGTATCGTCTTCGGTGAGGATCGCAAGATCGAATCGATCGTCCCGACCGTGCGCAACGATGCGCACAAACTGATCGAGGAGTGCATGATCATCGCCAACGTGGCCACCGCCCGCTTTTTGCTGGAACACAAGGTGCCGGCGTTGTATCGCGTGCATGAAGGCCCCAAGCCGGAAAAACTCGAGGCGCTGCGCGAGTTTCTCGGCGAGTTCGGGCTCAAGCTCGGCGGCGGCGACAGCCCCGACGGCAAGCATTTTGCCAAACTGCTGGAGCAGATCAGCGAACGTCCCGATGCCCATCTGATCCAGACCGTGATGCTGCGCACCCTGCAGCAGGCGGTCTACAGCCCGGACAACGTGGGTCACTTCGGCCTGGCCTTCGATGCCTATGCGCACTTTACCTCGCCGATCCGCCGCTACCCGGATCTGCTGGTGCATCGCGCCATTCGCCATGTCCTTAAACACAAGAAAGGCGGTTTTTTGCAACGCAAGAAGTTGCCGCCGTTCCGGTATGATTACGCCGCCATCGAAAACCTGGGTGAGCACTGCTCGCAGACCGAACGGCGCGCCGACGAGGCGACCCGCGACGCGGTCGACTGGCTCAAGTGCGAATTCATGCTCGACAAGGTGGGCGAGGAATACAACGGAACCATCAGCAGCGTGACCAGCTTCGGGCTGTTCATCGAACTCGATGAAGTCTTCGTCGAGGGACTGGTGCATGTCACCTCGCTGGAGAACGACTATTACCATTTCGACCCGGCCCATCACCGCCTCATCGGCGAACGCCAGCGGCAGATGTTCCGCCTCGGCGATCGTGTACGGGTCAAACTGGCGCGGGTCGACCTGGAAGAGCGCAAGATGGACTTCATGTTGCTGGAAAGCCTGACCGGCGAGACCTTCCGTGGCGAGCTGCCCGAACGTGGCGGCAAGGGGAGCGGTCGGGGTAAGAAAACCGGCAAAAAATCCGCCAGCAAAAAGCGCAGCAGTAAAAAAGCCAGCAGCCATTCCGACGAAGGTGGCGGGCGCAAGAAGAGCGGCAAGAAAGGCGGGAAAAAATCGACCCGCCGGCGCGGCAAAAAGAAAACCGACTGATCCCGGGCGCACCACGCCATGGCAGAGAAACACATCATCTTCGGCCTGCACGCGGTCGAGGCGGCGGTCAAGCGTGACAGCGAACATATCAAGCGGGTCTATCTGGAGCAGGGCCGGCGCGACGAGCGGGCCCGGCAACTGGAAGGCCAGGTCCGCGCCGCCGGCGTGGCCCTGGAGCGGGTCAAGCGCCAGGTCCTCGATGAGTTGACCGGCGGCCAGCGCCACCAGGGCGTGGCGGCCGAGGCCTCGTTACCGGGCCCCGGCGACGAACGCCAGCTGGCCCGGCTGCTCGACGATCTGACCGATCCCCCGTTTTTACTGGTGCTCGATGGCGTCCAGGACCCGCACAACCTGGGGGCCTGTCTGCGCACCGCCGATGCCGCCGGCGTACAGGCGGTGATTGCCCCGAAGGACCGGGCCTGCGGCCTGACCAGCACCGTGCGCAAAGTGGCCAGCGGCGGGGCCGAAACCGTGCCCTTCATCCAGGTCACCAACCTAGCCCGGACCCTGCGTGAGCTGAGCGAACGGGGAATCTGGCTGGTCGGCACCGACCTGAGTGCCGAGATCGACCTCTACCAGGCCGACCTGGCCGGTCCGCTGGCCCTGGTCATGGGCGCCGAGGAAAAAGGCCTGCGCCGCCTGACCCGCGAGCACTGTGATCAGCTGGTCAAACTGCCCATGACGGGCACCGTCCAGAGCCTGAATGTCTCGGTGAGCACCGGGATCTGCCTCTATGAGGCGCTGCGTCAGCGCAGGGGCTAGGTTCTAGCAGCTAGCTGCTAGGATCTCTAGCCTCTAGCCTCTAGCCTCTAGCCCCTAGCCCCTAGCCCCTAGCCCCTTGATTTGCAAAGCGTCCACCGCTTGAGTAAAATGCGCCACCTTTACACAACCCGCCGGCGACAGGCCGGGGGATTCCTTGCTCCACCGCGACAGGCGGGGGGCTGTTAACCGAAAGGAAGAGATGTCGATGCGACACTATGAGATCGTGTTTCTGGTCCACCCTGACCAGAGTGAACAGGTTCCCGCCATGCTGGAACGTTATCGTAACCTGGTCGAAGGCAACGGGGGCAAGGTCCACCGGGTCGAGGACTGGGGCCGCCGTCAGCTGGCTTATTCCATCCAGAAAGTCCACAAGGCGCATTATGTTCTGCTGAACATCGAATGCGACCAGGCCACCCGTGATGAACTGGAAAGTGGCTTCCGCTTTAACGACGCCGTCATTCGCAACCTGATCATCCGTCGTGATGAAGCCGTCACCGAGCCGTCCCCGATGGCGAAGAAAGACGAGCGCGAAGAAGACAGCGAACAAAGCGCTGCTTGAGCCCGACGTTAACCAGTTAAATTAAAGGAATCACATCATGGCCCGTTTTTTCCGTCGCAAGAAGTTCTGTCGTTTTACCGCCGAAGGCATCAAGGAGATCGATTACAAGGATCTTGGTTTGCTGAAGGCCAATGTCACCGAAAGCGGCAAGATTGTGCCCAGTCGCATTACCGGTACCAAGGCCCGCTACCAGCGTCAGCTGGCCACCGCCGTCAAGCGTGCCCGTTATCTGGCACTGCTGCCGTACAGCGACTCGCACAAGAACTAAAACACCGCCTGTTCGCCCGCAGCGAACAGAGGAACTGAGATGATGAAGTCGCTGGCAAGTTATGCCATGCGCGGTCCGCTGCAGGCCATCCTGGCGGTGGTCGGGCTGGCCATCGCCTCGCTGCTGTTTTTTCCGCTGAGCTGGCCGTTGAGTTATCTCAGTGCCGGCCTGGTGGCGCTGGTGGGCCTGACCCAGGCCAGCCGCGAGGGGTTGCTGATCGTCTTCGGGGCCACTGCCGGGCTGGCCGTGCTGGCCCTGGCCATCGGCAGCCCGCACTTTGCCGTGGGCTATGCGCTGGTGGTCTGGCTGCCGGCCTGGTTGGCGGCCCAGTGGCTGCGCCAGCGCGAGTCGATCGCCCAGACCCTGCTGCTGTGCGGGCTGGTGGGGCTGGTCGGCATCAGTATTATGTTCCCGCTGCTGGGCGATCCGGCCCAGTGGTGGGGCGAGTATTTCAACCAGCAGGTGATCCCGGCGCTCAAACAGGCCGGTATCGAGATCCAGGACGAGGTTGCCCTGCGCGCGGTGCTGGAACAGTCGGCGCGACTGATGACCGGGGCCATGCTCACCTCGCTGGTATTGAGCGCCATTATCGGCCTGCTAGCCGGGCGTTACTGGCAGGCGCTGCTGTTCGGCAGCGCCAGCCCCGGCGAGTTTCACCAGCTGCGGCTGGGGACACTGGCCGCCGGGGTGTCACTGGCCATCGTGGCGCTGGCCCAGCTCGTGGGCGGTCTGCCCGGCCAGTGGCTGGTTAATGCGGCCACCGTGGTGCTGGGCGTGTTTTTGTTCCAGGGGCTGGCCGTGGGCCATGCCCTGGCCACCCGTAGCCAGAATGCGCAGGTCTGGCTGGTGGCGTTGTATATCGTGCTGTTTTTTACTCTGCCCTATGGTGCACTTGCGATCGCCATGCTGGGCATACTGGATAACTGGATTGAGCTCCGTCGCCGTTTTCCCGGTGCGGCGGGTTAATCAACCAATCACATCAAGCGAAGGCATTGAGGTCAATAAAATGGAAGTCATTCTGCTGGAAAACGTAGCCAATCTCGGCACCCTGGGCGACAAGGTCAACGTGCGTCCCGGTTATGGCCGCAACTTTCTGCTGCCGCAGAAAAAAGCGGTTCCGGCCACCAAAGAGAACGTCGAAATGTTCGAAGCGCGCCGCGCCGAGCTGGAAAAGGCCGCCGCCGAGGCCCTGGCCGCGGCCCAGGCCCGCGGCGAGAAGATTGCCGAGCTGGGTCAGGTCACTATCCGTGCCCAGGCCGGTGAGGAAGGCAAGCTGTTCGGCTCCGTGGCCGTGGCCGACATCGCCGATGCGGTGACCGCCGCCGGCATCGAGCTGGAAAAACGCGAAGTGACCCTGCCCGAAGGGCCGATTCGCCTCACCGGCGAGTACGAGATCGAACTGCAGCTGCACGCGGAAGTCACGCAGCCCATCAAGGTCATCGTCGAAGCCGAGTAATTCCCGGCGGGCGGGGCCTTCCCGCCCGCGCAGGCTCTGGCACGCCTTTCGCACGCCCCTTATCGGGCGGGTGTTCTCCCGCTCATTTTCCGATTCAAACCGTGCGCCGGATCTGTCCGATCCCGGTCGGGGTTGTGCTATGCTCAGGGCTTCCCGCCAGCGCAGCGCGGGATCGTTACGATGACATTCTCCGGGAGCGCCGCCTGTCAGCGCCTCCGGCCATGCTGGGATAACAAGACTAACCACCATGCCTGATGCAATTTACTCGGTAACCGCCACGGATCAGGCCACCGACGCGCTCAAAGTCCCGCCGCACTCCATCGAGGCGGAGCAGGCGGTGCTCGGCGGACTGATGATCGACAACAGCAGCTGGGACCAGGTTGCCGATCAGGTCACCGAAGAAGACTTTTACCGGCGCGATCACCGCCTGATCTTCCAGGCCATTACCGCGCTGGCCCAGGAAAGCGATCCCTGCGACGTGGTCACCCTCTCCGAATGGCTGGAGCGCCATAACCAGCTGGATGCCGCCGGGGGCATGAGTTACCTGGGCGGCCTGGCCAAGAACACCCCCACCGCCGCCAACATCAAGGCCTATGCCGCCATCGTGCGCGAACGCTCGGTGCTGCGCCAGCTGACCCGCGTGGCCACCGAAATCGGCAACCTGGCCTACAACCCCGAGGGGCGCAACAGCGCCGAGGTGCTCGACCAGGCCGAGAAGGCGGTGTTCGACATTGCCGAGCAGGGCGCGCGCAACCGTTCCGGTTATGTCGGCATCAAGGACTTGCTGGTCAAGGCGGTGGATCGCATCGACGCGCTCTATCAAAGCAGCGATGCCTATACCGGCGTGCCCACCGGCTATACCGATTTCGACGACATGACCTCCGGGCTGCAGAACTCCGATCTGGTCATCGTCGCCGGGCGGCCCTCCATGGGTAAAACCTCCTTCGCCATGAACCTGGTGGAAAACGCCGCCATCAAGCACCAGGTGCCGGTGGCCGTGTTCAGTATGGAAATGCCCGGCGAGCAACTGGTGATGCGTATGATGTCCTCGCTGGGGCGAATCGATCAGCACAAGATCCGCACCGGCAAGCTGGACGATTCGGACTGGCCGCGCCTGACCTCGGCGGTGGGCATTCTCAACGAGGCGCCCATCTATATCGACGACACGCCGGGGCTTACCCCCAACGAGATCCGCTCCCGTGCCCGGCGCATCAAGCGCGAGCATGGCCTGGGCCTGATCGTGATCGACTATCTGCAGCTGATGCAGGTGGGTGGCAGCACCGAAAACCGGGCCACCGAGATCTCCGAGATATCGCGCGGCCTCAAGGGACTGGCCAAGGAACTCAACGTGCCGGTCATTACCCTCTCGCAGCTCAACCGCTCGCTGGAACAGCGCCCCAACAAACGCCCGGTCATGTCGGACCTGCGCGAGTCGGGTGCTATCGAGCAGGATGCCGACGTGATCGTGTTTATCTATCGCGACGAGGTCTACAACGAGGACAGCCCCGACAAGGGGACCGCCGAGATCATCATCTCCAAACAGCGTAACGGGCCTATCGGTACCGCGCGCCTGACCTTCCTCGGTCAGTACACCAAGTTCGAGAACTACATTTCCGGCGACAACTATCTGGAAGGGCCCGGTGCATGACCCGTGCAACACGGGCCACCATTAACCTTCGCGCCCTGCAACACAACCTGACCGTCGCCCGCCGGCACGCGCCCGCCAGCAAGTTAATGGCGATCATCAAGGCCAATGGCTACGGCCACGGCATGGTCGAGGTGGCCCAGGCCCTGGACGATGCCGATGCTTTCGGCGTGGCCTGCATCGACGAGGCGATCACCCTGCGCGAGGCCGGCATTGCGCAACCTGTCGTATTGCTCGAAGGCTTCGTCCGGGCGGAGGAACTGCGCCTGATCGACGGTTATCAACTGCAGCCGGTGATCCATCATCCCGAACAGATCGCGATCCTGGAACAACACCGGGGCCCGGCGCTGGATGTCTGGCTCAAGGTCGACACCGGCATGCATCGGCTGGGAATCCCGCCGCAGGATATCCCGGCCGTGCTGACCCGCCTGCTCGGCTGCCCGCGAGTCGCCGGCGTGCGGCTGATGACGCACCTGGCCAACGCCGACGATCGCGAGGATGACTATACCCTGGAGCAGATTCGCCGCTTCGAGAACCTGAATGAACTGAGCGTGGCGGGGCGCAGCATTGCCAACTCCGCCGGCCTGCTCGGCTGGGCGCAAAGCGCCAGCGACTGGGCCCGCCCCGGTATCATGCTCTACGGCGCCTCGCCCTTTATTAATAGTGTCGGCGAACAACAGGATCTGCGCCCGGTAATGACCCTGCGCTCGCAACTGATCGCGGTGAACCACCACGGTGCCGGCGAACCGGTCGGTTATGGCGGCAGCTGGCGCTGTCCCGAAGCCATGCCGGTGGGTGTGGTGGCCATCGGTTACGGTGACGGCTATCCGCGCCACGTTCCCAGCGGCACCCCGGTGTTACTCGGTGGCAAGCGGGTGCCTATCGTCGGACGCGTGTCGATGGACATGCTCTGCCTGGACCTGCGCGATTGTCCCGACGCGGCCATCGGCGAAGAGGTGATCCTGTGGGGCGAGGGGCTGCCGGTCGAAGAGATCGCCGGCGCCGCCGGAACCATCGCTTATGAGCTATTATGTAAAGTGACATCGCGAGTCGATTTCGAGTACGTTCATCACTGAACCCTGACTGGTTCGAACCCGGAGGCACTGCCATGAACGTTGCCGCCTACGCCCTGTATGATTCGCGCGACAAGGGGCGCTACATGCCGTTGTACGGCCTGCTGTCCGGCATGCTGTTGTGGCTGCTGGACGCGATGGTCGATGTCTACGTGTTGCAGGTGCCCCAGAGCCTGGTCGAGAACCTGATCTTTCCCCCGCTGTTCGACGTCGCCCTGCGCACCGGCATCATCGTGCTGATGGTGGCCCTCGGGGTCGTGGCCCGGCGCAAACTCAAACGCCAGGAATCCCTGCAACAGGAACTGCTGGAATACAAAAACCGGCTTGAAGAATTAATCGAACTGCGCGCCGAGGAAGTGCGCAATCCCTCC
>JAXHTI010000101.1:7595-9423 GCA_034190045.1 Pseudomonadota bacterium | reverse complement strand
TGAAGCCCATCTCATAGCCGATGGTCTCCAGTTGCTTGAACTCCTCCGGGGTCACATAGCGACTGACTGGTAAATGGTGTGGTCCCGGCTGCAGGTATTGTCCCAGCGTCAGCATGTCACAGTCATGATCACGCAGATCCTGCATCACCTGTTGGACTTCCTCAAGGCTTTCGCCCAGCCCCAGCATCAATCCTGACTTGGTCGGCACCGAAGGATGTTGCTGTTTGAATTGCTGGAGCAGTTTCAGCGACCAGGCGTAGTCGGCTCCCGGACGGGCCTGTTTGTACAGGCGGGGCACGGTCTCGAGGTTATGATTGAAAACATCGGGCAGTGCCACGGCCAGCTCGTTCAGTGCCCTGTCCATGCGACCGCGAAAATCGGGTACCAGGATCTCGATGCGGGTGCCGGGACTTTGTTGTCGCACGGCCTCGATGCAGCGCGCGAAATGGGCACCGCCGCCGTCGCGCAGATCATCGCGATCCACGGAGGTGATCACCACATAACGCAATTGCATGGCGCCGATGGTGACGGCCAGGTTATGCGGTTCCTGTTCGTCGAGGGGATCGGGGCGGCCATGGGCCACATCGCAAAACGGGCAACGCCGGGTACAGACATCGCCCATGATCATGAAGGTCGCGGTACCGTGCGCAAAACATTCGCCCAGATTGGGGCAGGCCGCTTCTTCGCAAACCGTATACAGATTGTGTTCGCGCAGCAGTTGTTTTAGCCGACCCACTTCCGGCGAATTGGGTGAGCGGGCGCGAATCCAGCGCGGCTTGGGCAGTGGCTTGTCCGCCGGGACCACCTTGATTGGAATGCGCTCGGTCTTGGATTTGCCCTTGAGCGGATTGGCGGGGCGTGGCGGCGTGTCCTGTGAATTGGTATCGGAAGGGTGACTCATGGGATTATTCCGGCGGCTGTTCCCGGCCATTGTAGCCCAGATTGGCGAGTAAATGGGCAACCAATCGATCGCTGATCGTTTCCAGGCTGTCGGTGACACCCAGGTCGCTCATCTGGGTCACGGCCATGCCCGCGTAGCCGCAGGGGTTGATGCGGTCAAACGGAGACAGATCCATGTCGATGTTCAGGGCCAGGCCATGATAGGTGCAACCCTGTTTGACGCGCAGGCCGAGCGCGGCAATCTTGGCGTCTTCGACATACACACCGGGGGCATCGCGCCGTCCGCGCGCCACGATCTGATAGTCACCAAGCAGATCGATGACGGCCTGTTCCAGCGCGGTGACAAACTCGCGTATTCCCATTCCCAGCCGTTTGAGATCCGCCAGGGTGTAGACCATCAGTTGACCCGGTCCGTGGTAAGTGACCTGGCCGCCGCGATCGATCGGTATTACCGGGATATCGCCGGGAGCGAGCAGATGTTCGGGTTTGGCGTTGCGGCCCAGGGTGAAGACCGGTGGATGTTGCAGCAGCCACAGCTCGTCCGGTGTGTCAGGCTGGCGTTGCTGCGTGAAGGCCTGCATCTCGTGCCAGATCGGTTCATAGTCACACAGGCCCCGCTGGCGAATCCGCAGGCGTTTATCGGGGGAGGCGTGACTCACGGCTAGAGGGTCATCAGAACCGCATCGCTGGCATTGAGATCCAGATAAATGCGATCCAGTTGTGCCTTGCTGGTAGCGGTTACCGTGACGGTCAGCGAGACATAGTTCCCCTGGCGGCTGTCGCGGCGGGTGATGTCCTGCTCGCTCAGCTCCGGTACGTGTTTGCTCACCAGTTCCATGACCAGCGATTGCAAATCCACGTCACTGCGGCCCATGACCTTGATGGGAAACTCGCAGGGAAATTCCAGAAACGTTTCTTCCTCACTCAT
>JAXHTI010000101.1:0-7495 GCA_034190045.1 Pseudomonadota bacterium | reverse complement strand
CCGTCGAGCCGGGTGACCGGGAGGATCTCCCGGGTGGAACTGGTGATCCAGATTTCGTCGGCCCGCAGCAGCTCTTCGCGGCTGATATCCCGTTGCTCGCAGGGGACGTTGTGCCGGTCGGCCAGCTCCACCACCAGATCGCGGGTAATCCCCGGCAGCAGACATTCGCCCTTGGGCGGTGTCAGCAAGATGCCATCGACTACGATAAATACGTTACTGGCGGCACCCTCGGTCACCTTGTCGCCCTTGAGCAGAATCGCTTCGGCGGCGTCGGCATCCAGCGCCTGCTGGCGCAACAGAATATTGGGTAGCAGGGCAATGCTCTTGATATGGCAGTATTGCCAGCGAATATCTTCCAGGGTGATGGCGGCGACGCCTTCTTCCAGTAGTTCGCTGTCCACCGGTTTGAACGGATTGCTCATGACAAACACGGTGGGTTGCGCGGTGGCCGGAAAACCGTGGTCGCGTTTGGCCACGCCGCGAGTGATCTGCAGGTACAGCGACTGATCGCCACCGCCGTTACGCTCGATGATCTGTTGCAGGATTAGCGTCCAGGTTTCGTCGTCGAGTGGATTGGACAGATACACGCCGTTGAGGCTGTCATTGAGCCGTTGCAGGTGATGGTCCAGGCGAAACGGCTTGCCGGCATAGACGGGAATCACTTCATAAACCCCGTCGCCGAAAATGAAGCCGCGATCCAGTACCGGGACGCAGGCTTCATCCAGGGGCAGATAGTTACCGTTCAGATAGCAGATGGACTCGGACATGCTCGTTTGTCGCCCGCTTATTTGAACAGGAGCTTGATGTTATCCACCAGCTTGCGCCAGATGCCACCTTCGTTGACATCGCGCAGCGCCACCAGCGGCTTGCTCGCCAGCACTTCCTCGTCAAGCATGACATTCACGGTACCGAATTCCTGACCTTTTTTCGCCGGCGCCATAATCATGGAGTCGACTTTCATATTGGCCTTGACGTTACTGCGCTGACCACGCGGAATGGTCACATGCAGCGGGGCCTCCAGCCCCAGCGGTACCACATCCTGCTCGCCTTTCCAGATACGCATTTCGGTTAACGGTTGATTCGCATCGTGTAACTGGAACGTTTCGTAGAAACGGAAACCGTAATTGAGCAGTTTGCGACTGGCATTATCACGCTGGCTCTCGCCATCGGTTCCCATTACCACGGCGATCAGGCGCATTTCTTCATTAATAGCAGAGGAGACCAGGCAATAGCCGGCTGATTCGGTATGGCCGGTCTTGACTCCGTCAACCCGGTCGTCCAGCCATAACAGCCGGTTGCGATTGGACTGTTTAATCCCGTTATGCGTGAAACGCCGTTCGGCAAACATGGCGTATTTTTCGGGGAAGTCGTTGATCAATGCACGGGAAAGTTTGGCCAGGTCCCCGGCGGTGGTGTAATGATTCTCATCCGGCCAGCCGGTGCTGTTGGTGAAGTGAGTATTGTCCATACCCAGAGCCTGTGCGTGACGATTCATCAGGGTCACAAAGCTATCTTCACTGCCGGCGATATGTTCCGCCAGAGCGATGCTGGCATCATTGCCGGATTGCACGATGATGCCGCGCAGCAGATCTTCCACGCTGACCTGTGAGTTGTATTCGACGAACATGCGCGAACCGTCGGTATGCTTGTAGCGGGCGTTTTTGCTGATGCGGACTTTGTCATCCAGGTTAATGCTGCCGTTGCGCAGGGCATGAAATGCCACATAGCTGGTCATGATTTTGGTGATACTGGCCGGCTCGACCCGAGCATTGGACTCATGGTCGACCAGCACCCGGCCGCTGTCGTGATCAATCAGCAGCCAGGAGGTTGCTGGCAACTGCGGCGGCGCGGGAACCAGGTTCGGGGCGGCATTCAGAGCGGGGCTGAGCACGGCGGCCAGCAGGGCGATGACAGGGATCACAAAGCGCATTTTGTTCCTCTATTGCAGGGATTGATTCGGGGCCATTTTACAGGCTGGCGCGCGCGAAACCCAGCCAGCTGTCGCAAAATGGCCGGTTTATCTGTGCAAGGTGGGGCGTCAGTCGAGAACCAGGCGGGGCTGACCCAGACCGTTGAGAATGATCCGCTCGATCAGGCGGTCGGCCTGTTCGCGGCTGGCCAGGGGGCCGATGCGCACCCGGTAGAGCCGGGTGTCATCATGAAAGGCGGCGGCCACATTCAGGTTGTCGAATTGCCGATCCAGCCGGCTCCGCAGCTGTTCGGCATTATCGCGGCTGGAGAAGGCACCAACCTGGATAAAGATGTCGCTACTTGCGGGCGGACTGGCCGGAACAGGCTGACCTGTATCAGCGGTTTTATCCGGCACCTGGCGACCCATGCGGGCGGCGATATAACGCGAGGAAGCGCCCTGGCTTTTGACCTGCACCGGGCGCGCCGGCTGGCGGGGATCGAGTGCTCTTACCTGTACCGGGGCGGTGCCCTTGCCGGTCATTTTCAGTTTTTTGGCCGCGGCATAGGAGAGATCGATGATGCGTCCCGGATGAAAGGGGCCCCGATCGTTGATTTTCACGATAATCTTTTTGCCGTTATCCAGATTGGTGACCTCGGCATAGGTTGGCAGCGGCAGGGTTTTGTGAGCCGCGGTCATGGCATACATGTCGTAGGTTTCGCCACTGGAGGTGCGATGGCCATGGAACTTCATGCCATACCAGGATGCGTCGCCGCGCTCGACATAACCCTGGCTGCTGGTCTTGACGTAATAGCGGCGGCCGTTGACCACGTAGGAGTCGGGATTGCCGTAACGGCTGCGTGGCTCCACCCGAGGGATGGCGTCGGGAATGCGTGAGGCGTCGAAGTCATCGTCCGGCGCGCTGTCATGCTGCATGGCATAACGCGAGTTGCTGCCGCCGGCACAGGCCGCCAGCAGGCCGGCGGCGCAGACGATGAGAACGGCGTGTTTCACTGGCGCTCCCCCCTGAATCAGGCTAGTTATTATGCGCGGCTGCGATCAGCTCGCTCAGCTGGTACACCGCCATGGAATACAGCGCACTATGATTATAGCGGCTGATGACATAAAAGTTGTGCCAGGTGACCCAGTATTCCGGGCCGTTGTCGGTTTCCAGTTCGAGCAGGTTGCCCTTGATATCGCGCGGAATATCGCGGGGCAGTATCACGCCGTTGTCCAGCAGTTGTTGCTGGGTATGGCTCGCCCGCAAGTCGTCGCCAAGCAGCTGACGGTATTTTTTGCCATGTACCTTGACCCTGTGGGCAATCGGCTGGCCCGGTTTCCAGCGATGCTCGTGGAAATAATTGGCGACACTGCCGATCACATCGTCCGGGTTCCCCCACAGATCCCGTTTGCCATCACCATCAAAGTCGATGGCATAGCGGCGGAAACTGCTGGAGATAAACTGCGGCATGCCCATGGCCCCGGCATACGAACCCTTTTGTTCGAGCGGGTCCAGATCTTCCTCGCGGGTCATCAGCAGGTATTGTTCCAGTTCCTTGCGAAAGAAACTGCTGCGCGGCGGATAGGCAAAGGCCAGCGTGGCCAGCGCATCGAGCACGGGATAACGACCGGCATGCCGGCCATAGCGGGTTTCGACACCGATGATGGCGGTGATGATTTGTGGCGGCACACCGAATTTTGCTTCGGCCCGTTGCAGGGCATCGCGATGTTCGCGCCAGAAGCGTACCCCGCCGCTGGTGCGATCGCGGGTGACGAATATCGGGCGGTAATCATGCCAGGGTTTGCTTTCCGCCGGACGGGAAATGGCGTCGAGGATACTTTGATGCAGGCGAGTGCTATCAAATATCTGCCGCAGTCGGTCGGTCTCGAAATTGTGCTTCTGATTCATCTCCCGGATGAATGTCTGCAATTGCTCATTGTTGGAAAAGTCCTGCGCGGGGGAGGTGATGCTCAGGAAAAAGCCCAGTAATAACAGGGTAAAGCGAACAATTTTCATTACAGCCTACTGCACTCTGGTCAGGTTGATATAAGACGCCGATGCGTCTGGATAGACATAAGAATACCGAAACCGGCCATCAGGGTCACTATCGATGTGCCACCATAGCTAATTAATGGCAGGGGTACCCCGACGACCGGCATCAGCCCGGAAACCATGCCGATATTGACCAGCACATAAATAAAGAATGTCAGGGTCACGCTGCCGGCCAGCAGGCGACTGTAGGTGTCCTGGGCCTGGGCAGCGATCATCAGGCCGCGGGTAATCAGCACGCCATAGAAAAACAGCAGCAGCAGAACACCCAGCAGGCCGAATTCCTCGCTGTAGACCGCGAAAATAAAGTCGGTGGAACGCTCCGGCAGAAAATCCAGGTGGGCCTGCGTACCATTGAGCCAGCCCTTGCCGTGGATGCCGCCCGAACCAATGGCAATGGTGGACTGAATAATGTGATAGCCCGAGCCCAGCGGTTCGAGCTCGGGGTTCAGGAAGGTCAGCACCCGTTGCCGTTGATAATCGTGCAGTAGGTAATTCCAGACCAGCGGGGTGCTGGCCGTCAGGGCGACCAACGCGCCGAGGATGAAGCGCCAGCGCAGTCCGGCAAGGAACAGCACGAAAAAACCGGCACTGGCGATCAACAGGGCTGTGCCCAGATCGGGCTGGCGGGCGATCAACAGCGTGGGCACGATCAACAATATTAACGCCACCAGCAGGCGTTTAGGCGAAGGCGGGATGGCGGCAATACAAAGATACCAGGCGAGCATCATCGGCACGGCGAGCTTCATGATCTCCGAGGGCTGAAAGCGGAACAGGCCGAAATCCAGCCAGCGCCGGGCGCCGCCGCCGGTCTGGCCAAAAGCGAGTACGGCCAGCAACAGTAACAACCCGAGAGCATATAACCAGGGCGACCAGTGGCGAATGGTATCCGGTTGCAGCTGGGCGATGCCCACCATGATGATAAACCCGATCAGCAGTCGCAGGGCATGGCGTATCAGCAGATCGGTGCCGCGATCCGATGCGCTGTAAAGCACGAAACCGCCAATGATCGCCAGTACCAGCAAGGCCAGCAAGAGTGGCAGATCCAGGTGCAGACGCTGCAACAACTGGCGGCCGGCACTGATCCGGTTTTCATTGGCGAACTGATAACTGTCAGTCAGGCTCATGCGGCGGATCCTGGTTGAGTAGATAGTGGTCCATGATCTTGCGGGCGATCGGCGCGGCCGAGGAGCTGCCACTGCCGCCGTTTTCGACAATCACCGCAACCACGATACGGGGATCGTCCACTGGCGCAAAGCTGATAAACAATCCATGGTCGCGCAGGTGTTTGACGACATCTTCCTCGACATACTCTTCATCCTGGGCGATCCCGAAGACCTGGGCAGTGCCGGTCTTGCCGGCGGCTTCGTATTCCATACCGTAGCCGGTTCCCCGCGCAGTACCGGTACGCCCGTGGATAACATCGCGCATGGCCTTGATTACGGTTTGCCAGTGATCCTGTTTGATATCCTGGATTGGTTCCAGCGGTTTGCTGTCCTGAACCTTGAATTCGTTGGTCGAGGCGTCCTGGATTGCGTAGAGCATACGGGGTGTCTGGCGTTGGCCGCGTTGACTCAGGGTAGCGGTGATACTGGCCAGTTGCAGGGGCGTAGTCAGCATAAAGCCCTGGCCAATGCCGGTAATCAGGGTTTCGCCATGGAACCAGGGCTGGTTACGGGTGCGGCGTTTCCATTCCCGCGAGGGCAACAGCCCGGGCATTTCGCCACGAATATCGATCCCGGTCCGTTTGCCCAGGCCAAAACGTGACAGGTACTTGTGTATGTTGTCGATACCCAGCTCAAAAGACAATTCGTAAAAGTAGACATCGCAGGATTCGGTAATCGCCTTGGACAGGTCGGTTTTACCGTGACCTTCCTCTTTCCAGTCACGATAACGTCGTTCATCGTTTTTCAGCTTGTACCAGCCCCGACACTTCATTTCATGATCGGGGCGCAACGCCTCGGTTTCCAGGCTGGCCAGTCCCAGAAACGGCTTGAGCGTCGAGCCGGGTGGATACTGGCCGCGCAAGGCGCGGTTGAACAGCGGCCGCTCTATAGAAGAAGTCAGCTCGCGATAGGTGACCGAATCGATCCCGTTAACAAACAGATTGGGATCGTAGGTGGGTAGGCTGGCCAGGGCCAGCACCGCGCCGTTGGTCGGGTCCATCGCGATCAGGGCGCCGTTTTCATCCTCGAAGCTTTGCTCGGCGATTTCCTGCAAACGGGCGTCCAGGTTCAGATAAAGGTTCTTGCCCGGTTTTGGCAGGGTACGCTCCAGTACCCGCAGAATACGTCCCTGGGCGTTGGTCTCCACGCGCTGATAGCCGACCTCGCCATGTAACTCCTCTTCATAATAACGCTCCACACCCACCTTGCCGATGTGCGTGGTGGCACTGTAGTTGGCGGTATTGATGTCATCCAGTTCGTTTTCACTGATACGCCCGACATAGCCGATGGCATGCGAGGCCAGCTTGCCCAGCGGATAATGGCGTGCCAGCTCAGCCTTGATTTCGACCCCGGGCAGACGATATTGATCGACCGAGATGCGTGCGACCTCTTCATCGGTCAGGCGAAAACGTAACGGAATCCCCTCGAAACGGCGCTTTTGTCGCCGGTAACGATGGAAGCGTTCGATGTCGGCATCAGTCAACTGAATCAGGTTCTGCAGGCGCGCCAGGGTCGCGTCCAGATCGGGAATATGTTCCGGGACCAGCGTCAGGGTAAAGCTGGGCTGGTTCTGGGCCAGTACGATGCCGTTGCGATCATAGATCAGGCCACGCGTGGGAGGAATGGGTAACAGGTTGACCCGGTTGTTTTCCGAGAGCGTGGAAAAGTGGGCCTGGTTGACGACCTGCAGATAAAACATCCGGCTGATCAGAATCGCTGTCAATATCCCGACCCCGATACTGGCAACCAGCAAACGCCGGTTAAACAGGGCGGTCTCACGCAGGTTATCCTTCAGAGCGGGACGGGTGTTACGCGGCATCGGTTAGCTCAGCTGATTTGATAACGGCGTCGAATCTGTCGCATAAGCAGAAAGACCGGCGGCCAGAAGATCAGGGTGCTGATGGCCGGCAACAGCATTTTCCAGAACGAGGGCAGTTCGCCGGTCAGCCCCTTGATCCAGAACACCAGAATATATTGCAGGATAACCAGCATGCCGACCACCAGCGCCTGTTGCCATACCGGAAAGACCCGCAGGCGTTGATGCATGTAGATGACGATAAAGGCGATCAGCGCCAGGGTAATGGCATACTGGCCGAGCAGGGCGTCACGCACCACATCGAGTAACAGGCCCATAATCCAGGCAATGCCGACGCCGATCCGTTCGGGCAGGGCCATGACCCAGTAGACCACGACCATGATCATCCATTCCGGCCGAGCCAGTTCCATTGTGTCGGGTAACGGCATAATCGTCAGCGCCAGCGCCACGATAAAGCTGGCCAGAATCATACCGCCGCCGCCCTGGCTGTCCCGTCTCATTCTTCATCTCTCCGTTTATGGACTTCGCAGGGGTTTTCCATCGGCGGCAGGTTG
>JAXHTI010000100.1:6588-9443 GCA_034190045.1 Pseudomonadota bacterium | reverse complement strand
ACATGCAAAAAGCCCAGGAAGAGATGGCCAAACTGGAAGTCACCGGCCAGTCCGGTGGTGGTCTGGTCCAGGTCACCATGACCTGCAAGCATGATGTTAAACGCGTCCAGATCGATGACAGTCTGGTGGGTGACGACAAGGAAATGCTCGAAGACCTGGTAGCCGCGGCCATCAATGACGCCGTACGCCAGGTGGAAAAAACCGTGGAAGAAAAATTCTCCGGTATGACCGCTGGGATGAACCTGCCCGAGGGATTCAAACTGCCGTTCTGACAGCGAGACAGATAACGAAGTCCGCAAATGAACGCGAATTGACGCAAAAAAGTTCGAGTGTCAGATGAAAACTACGTATTCGCATTCATTTGCGTTTATTCGCGGACAAAAAATATTTGTTCTTGCTGACAGTTGAATGAGTTATTCGAGTACAGGCCTCATGTCCTACAGTCCCCTGATTAACCAGCTAGTCGAAGCGTTGCGCTGTTTGCCGGGCGTGGGGCCGAAGTCGGCCCAGCGCATGGCGTTTTATCTGCTGGATCGGGATCGCGAAGGTGGATCTCATCTGGCGCAGACGCTGCAGGAGGCTATCGAGAAGGTTGGCCATTGTGAGCAGTGCCGTAATCTGAGCGAGTCGCCTGTCTGTCAGCTGTGCGCCAGTGACAGCCGGGATCGCAGCCTGTTATGCATCGTCGAAACACCGGCCGATGTGCAGGCGATTATGCAGGCCACCGAATACAAGGGACTGTTCTTTGTCCTGATGGGGCATTTGTCCCCCCTGGACGGAATCGGTCCGCTGGATATCGGTCTGGACAAGCTCGGAGAGCGCCTGGACGGCGGTGAAGTCACTGAAGTGATTCTGGCGACCAATGCCACGGTCGAAGGCGAGGCGACCGCCCATTATATTGCCGAGATGGCCGCCCGGCGTGACGGCATCCATGTCTCGCGCATTGCCCAGGGCGTACCGATGGGAGGGGAGCTGGAATATCTCAACAGCAGTACCCTGTCCCGGGCATTTATTGAGCGACATCGCCTGTAAAATCAGGTACTCCGGCGTCATCGCCGGGCATTTCCATCATACTCTGCGCCATGGCAATCCAGTCGTTTACTGTTGTTGTCAGCTTTCGATCCAGGCTGATCTGTGGCCAGCGCCTCTCGAGTTCGTGAATCGTGTTTTTCAGCTGGTACATGGCTTCATTGAGAATGGCCATGATCTCGCAGGGCTTTTCCAGAATTATATCCAGAGTAGTCTCATCGACCTCAAGGTTCTCGCGGGCGAGTCCACTGCGTATCAGTCCCGCTTTTATATCTGTCGTCTGCGTGTCTATGTAGTCTTTTATATCGTCCGGCAGATTGGAACCACGGGATTTTATTTGATCCCAATCATCGAGGATATTCCAGACAGAAGAGACACAATGCGTAAAATCCTCGCGCAAAAGATTGACTGGCGGTGTCTGTGGCTCATCGTAATACCGGTGCACGAGATCCAGTAGTACACGGCTGCCCTTTGAATCATATCGGGGCTGATTGAATTTCAATATGGCGGGGAGTCGATGTTCATAAGGGAGTGCCAGGGGTTGATCCTGTAAACTGATTGCAAGTTCGGCGATTGCCAGAATTTTCCCTGGCGTATCCAGCTGGTCTCGGCTCAGGCTTTTCGGATAGCCGCTGCCATCCAGTCGCTCATGATGTTCCAGGATGGCTCGTGCGGGTACATCCATGTCGCGGAATGGTTTTAGAATCATGTAGCCGATGACCGGGTGTGCATAAATGGATTTTCGCTCTTCCTCCGTGATGTTTCTCTGGCGGTCGAATATGGCCGGTTCCAGGTGCAACATGCCGATATCATGCAGCAGTCCGGCAATCAGCAAATAGCGCAGTTCGGAGCGCGGAAGCTCCAGCTTCAGGCCTGTATATAGTGCGGCAATGCTGACATCGATACTGTGACTGAATATGCTGGGAAGCTGTTCCTTTAGTATGGTCAGTTTAAAAAAAAGTTGTCCCGGTAAATTTATCTCGGACAGTAAGCCGGAAGCAATTTTCTCCAGCTCCGGATAATCGCTTTGCATCTTGATGAGTAGTGGTGATGTCTCGAGTTTTCGTGCAATCGCCTCATTCAGTGTTTCGACCGAAAGCATATTTTCCAGGGACACGGATTGTTCGATAGGTTTTGCCAGCTTGTGCTTCAGAATTCGTTCGTAGATCTCCGAGTTGACCGGGCTGCCACGGGCTACAAGTTTGTGACCGTTTTCTAGATAAACATCTTCTTCGGCGATAATTTTTCGCTGGTTACCGAGATGGGTGACATGCCTGATATAATGGGTTTCTTGCATAGTTGGCATATTATACGACTTTGGATGTCTGTTTGAGATTGCCCAATATTTTCGTGGTCTGATTGCAGACGGTTTTGAAATGGCGGTAGGTATTCTCATCAAGCTGGCAGTTGTTACTGTGGCGATCGGCATAAATCAGGCCCAGAGGCTTGCCGTTCACATACAAAGACATTGCGACAAAGGAATTAACCCTGATTTTTTTCTGCAAGTCCGGGGGGACCAGTGACCAGAATTTTGATCGGGTCTGATCATTGAGCAGGATTGCCTGGGTTTTTTCCATAAGCAGGCTGAACAGGTGTTTGCCAGCCAGGTCGATTTCGAACCGGCTGAATATCGGGTCGTTGTTACTGCCGATCACTTTTTCGCCAACCAGTTTCCGCTTTTCCGTGTCCAGACGGGCGAAGACCACGCGATTCAGGCCCAGGCCGTGATGCAGGGACTCGATAACGGTCTCAATAATTTCCTGCGGGCGTTTGTCGAGTATTTGCTGATCGGTTAGTTGTTGCAACAGCTCACGTACCACCGGCAG
>JAXHTI010000100.1:0-6488 GCA_034190045.1 Pseudomonadota bacterium | reverse complement strand
GTCACCTCACTGGCGAGGCTGCTGCGCTTTTTACTGCTGGCCAGACGCAGAACAAAAACCGATAAACCGGGATCGCGCTCCACCACCTCGACAATCTCATGCACGGAGCGGCGTTCATCATTATTGACGCTGCGTAACTCTTTGATTGCGCGACCAATAGCCGGAATCGGGTCGTTACCGAACCGGTCGATCCAGTCGTTGAGGCTCCGATTACTCATGAAATACCCTGATCTCCATTGGGTGCTAGGGGTGCCCTTGTTATGCTGTCTATATCGGTATCCGGACAGCTGGCTTTAGGTTGGTGAAAGATTGACCAGAATCGAATACCGCCGGGACTATCTACCGGAAACCTTTAAAGTTTGCCGGCCATTCAGACGATAAGAGGATTGTATGCCGTCAGGCCGACGTGAATCTGCGCAACAAAAAGGGAGCCGCTTGAGGCAATGAAGCTCATTATTGGTTTAATTATCGTCAGTGCAGCCGTCTTCGGTGGCTTTATGTTGGCCGGTGGCCACATGCTGGCCCTCTATCAACCCGCCGAATACATAATTATTGGCGGAGGTGCGTTGGGCGCCTTTATCATTGCCAATCCGCCACGGGTCATCACCGCGGCATTCAAGGGTGTGCCAGCATTACTCAAGGGGGCGAAATACAACAAGCAAACCTATATGGAATTGCTGGCCCTGATGTTTAACCTGTTCGCCAAGGCACGCAAGGAAGGTCTGATGGCGCTGGAAAGCGACATTGATGAGCCCGAACAGAGTGAGATTTTTAGTGCCTATCCTAAATTGATGAGCAATCATCATCTGATTGAATTCATTTGCGACTATCTGCGCCTGATGGTCGGCGGCAACATGAATGCTTTTGAAATTGAACAGTTGATGGATGTGGAGCTTGAAACCCATCACCATGAAATTTCCCAGCCCAGTCACGCCGTCACGATAGCGTCGGATGGCCTGCCCGGTTTCGGTATTGTCGCGGCGGTCATGGGGGTCGTCGTGACCATGGGCTATATCAGTGAACCGCCGGAAGTACTGGGTATGAAGGTGGCCGCCGCCCTGGTGGGTACCTTTCTGGGGATTTTGCTGGCCTATGGTTTTGTCGGCCCCATGGCGAGTGCGATGTCCAGCCGGGAAGAAGAAGAAGGCAAGCTACTCGAATGTGCCAAGATTTGTATTATGGCGACCCTGAACGGGTATACGCCCCAAATTGCTGTCGAGTTTGGCCGCAAGGCGCTGTACAGCCACAATCGCCCTGGATTCCTTGAGCTTGAGGAGTATATCAAGGAACAGAAGAAGTAATTTGATGGATTAACCCGCGTGGCTGCCGAGGACAAAAAACAACCCATCGTCATCAAGAAAGTCGTCAAAAAGGGCGGCGGTCATCATGGTGGTTCCTGGAAAGTCGCCTATGCCGACTTCGTTACCGCGATGATGGCGTTTTTCCTGTTGCTTTGGCTGCTGGGAATATCCGACGAAGAGCTGCGCGAGGGAATTTCGGACTGGTTCCAGAACCCCTCGGCCATACAGGGGCCGGGCGGCGCCAGTACCAGCATGATCAAGCTCGGTGGCACCAAGGATATCCCCAAAGGCGAGGGTTACAAGTCCGAGCAGCATGCCAAAGAAAGCCAGGTAGACCCCGCGGATGTGGAGAAAAAAGCCAAGGAGATCATTCGCGAGCAGGAAAAACAGCGGCTTGATCAGCTGCTGAAAAAACTCAAGGCATCGATCGAAAGCAGCGACCAGTTAAAAAATTTCAAGGATCAGCTGCTGCTTGAAATCACCCCCGAAGGGCTTCGCATTCAGATCGTTGACAAGAAAAACCGACCGATGTTCGATCTCGGTAGCGACCAGCTCAAATCGTACACCAGCGAGATCCTGCAGAACATTTCCAAAGTAATCGCGGATAACGTACCCAACAAGGTGAGTATTGCCGGACATACCGATGCCACGCCTTTTCCCAAAGGCTATATCGAGTATGAGGATCAGTACGGCAACGATTATCGAAAGCCTTATTCCAACTGGGAGCTGTCGGCGGATCGCGCCAACGCGGCGCGGCGTGAACTGATCGATGGTGGTATGCCGCGCGAGCAACTCGGACGGGTTGTGGGGCTGGCCGATTCGGTGCTGTTCGACAAAGAGAATCCGTATAATCCGGTCAACCGGCGTATTAGCATCATCGTACTGAACAAGGATGCAGAGAAAGCACTACTGCAGAGTGAGGGCAATGTGGATAGCCCCGGGACCGAAGCAGGTCAGCCTGCCCCGGAATAGTTTCATCACTTCAGGTCTGCTGGGAAAAAACGCGGAGGACGCGGAGCCGCAGAGTCGCGGAGGAAATAATAAAATAGTGAGGGGGAAGCTCACCACCATGAAACCTTGCTTAACGGGCAGTGCGTGTCTTCAACAGCCTACCAGGCGTTGATGTCTTTTACGATGTGACTCGACCTTGACTCAGGGTTAATAACATAGCAGTTCAATAATATTTCTCTGCGTCTCCGCGCCTTTGCGTCCTCCGCGTTAATGACACGAAACCCAAAAAATGACGCTCAATGGTTATCCTGTTCCAGCGATTCGAGCAGGTTCAGGTAGCTCCTGTAACGCTGCGGACTAATCTGACCGGCTTCGACTGCCGCGCGTACCGCGCAGCCGGGCTCCTGGCGGTGCAGGCAATCGCGGAATTTGCAGTCTGAGCGAAGAGTTGCAAATTCCCGGAAACCGGCGGCCAGATCGGCCGGGGTAACCTGCCACAGACCGAATTCACGAATACCCGGGGAGTCGATGATGTTGCCATCCCGTTGGGGCAGATGATAGAGCCGGGCGGTAGTGGTCGTGTGGGTTCCCTTGTTGGTGGCATGGGAGACATCGCCCACCCGGGCATCGACTTCCGGCAACAGGGCGTTGATCAGGGAGGACTTGCCCACGCCCGACTGGCCGACAAAGATATTATTGCGTCCGCCCAGGACCTGATGCAGTGCCTCGAAGCCATTGGCCTGTTTGGCACTGACCTCGACGACCTCATAGCCGATCTGCTCATAAACGGCGAGCCGTTTTTTCACTGCTTCATTGTCTTCGCTTGTGAGCAGATCGACCTTGTTTAGAACAATGACGGGAGTGATGCCACTGAGTTCAGCGGCCACCAGGTAACGATCGATCAGTGCCTCCTTGAAGGCGGGGCGAGGCGCAATGACGATCAGTATTTGATCGATGTTGGCCGCGATGATACGGGATTTGCCCCGGTTGTCGGGGCGGGCCAGTTCACAACGGCGTGGTAACCGCTGGATAATGACATTATCCCGCTCGCCGGTTTCAACAACGACCTGATCGCCGGCAACCAGGGGGCCGGCACTTTTGCGGCTGTGGCATTCACGTTGCTGTTGATCCGCGGTTTCCACCAGCAGACTGGCCCCGTGATGGGCGATCACCAGCCCGGTTTGCTGCCTGTGCTTTTCAGTTGAGCGTGAGGAACTGCTTTCGGGGGACGTGTCAACGCTCATGCAGCTACCGGTTTGTTATCTGGCTGTCAGTCAAACAGCGCGTTTACCCGCGCGGCGCAGATAAAGTCATTTTCCGACAGTCCGCCAACCGAGTGTGTCGTGAAAGTAACCTTGCAGCGATTGTAACCGGCTTCGATGTCCGGGTGATGATCCTGCTGATTGGCAATCCAGGCGACCGCGTTGATGAATTCAATCGTCTGGTAAAAGTTTTTGAATTTGAATTCACGCACCAGGCTCTGGTCGGTTTCTCTGAGTTCCCAGTCGGAGACTTCCTTGTGTAACTGACCGGCCTGTTGTGCATCGAGTGCCGGGCTGCCTTTGGGCAGTGATTGACAACTTTTATCGGCGAGTCCCATGGTTTTACTCCTCGAACTTGTAAAAGTTCTGGTTGAGATAGGTTACCACGTCCTCGATCTGGCTTTCCGGCCAGGGGGCACCCAGGCTGGTCTTGCAACGCCGTACCTGGTTATACAATGCCTCAAGCGAATCGATACGACGATTGTCCCGGACATAGATGCCGGTACCGTCTTCGCCATAGATCCCGTTCTTCATCGAGGCGTGACAAGTGATGCAGTTTTCCCGGTGCAGTTCCCGTCCACGTTCGGGGTCGCCGGCGTGCACGGGACCTGTCAGGAGCAGGCAGAGCAGAATGCTGTAGCTGAGGGGTATACGCATCGGTTTAAAACCTTATGTTTTGTAAAGTAAACACTTAACTCATTTTACTCGACAAATGCGCGATACGCACCGGGGCCGGCGGGTGCGAATCATGGAAGGCCGAATAAACCGGGTCGGGAGTCAGGGTACTGGCATTCTCCTGGTAGAGTTTGACCAGGGCCTGAATCAGGGTGCCGGCATCACTCTGTTGCGCGGCGAAGTCATCAGCCTCGAATTCATGCTTGCGACTGAAAGCCGCCATCAACGGCTGCAGATAGACGGTGAATACCGGCATGACCAGCATAAACAGCAACAGGGCGATGTAGGTGGAAGGCTGCTCTACACCGAGACCGTGGTAGAAAGGCGCATAGTCAAGCAACCAGCCCAGCAGTGCCAGTCCGGCGAAACTGAGCACGGCCATCACTGCAATGCGCTTGGGAATGTGGCGGCGACGGAAATGACCCAGCTCATGGGCCAGTACCGCCTCTACTTCATCCGGGCTCAGGGACTTGAGCAGGGTGTCAAAGAAGACGATACGCTTGTTGTCGCCCAGACCGGTGAAGTAGGCGTTGCCGTGGCTGGAACGGCGCGAGCCGTCCATGACAAAAATGCCGTTGCTGCGAAAACCGCAACGTGCCAGCAACTTTTCGATGCGTTCGCGCAGGGCCTGGTCATCCAGCGGCGAAAACTTGTTGAACAGGGGAGCAATGAAGGTGGGATAGGCCCACATCATCAGCAGACTGAAACCCATCCAGATGGCCCACACATACAGCCACCACAATGCCGCGGCGTCCTGCATCAGCCAGAGTACCAGCCACAACAGCGGCCCGCCGATGAGCACCGCCAGTAAAATATTTTTCATAAAGTCGGCAACAAACAGCTTGCCGGTCATGCGGTTGAATCCGAAGCGCTCTTCCAGCCTGAAATTCCGATACAGGCTCAGCGGAATATCCAGCAGGCTGCTGATCAGCATGAAACTGAAGATCACGGCCAGGCCGGTGAGAATCGGTGACAGTTCCACCCCACGCCACCACTGATCCAGCCAGTTCAGTCCTCCGCCCAGGGTCCAGAGTAACAGCAGGGCAGTACCGATTAACAACTCGGTCTTGCCAAAACGCAGCTTGGCCAGTGTGTAGTCAGCGGCTTTTTGATGATCACTCAAGGAGATGTGTTCCTGAAACGCCTCCGGCACATTGCCGCGATGGCGACTGACATAGCGCGCCTGGCGCTGTCCGAGCCACCATTGCAGGGCGACAGAGAGGGCCAGGGCTATAACAAAAACAAGAGTCACCGTATTCATCGTGGATTTCCCGGTTCAGAGTGCAGCACGGCAGGTTAGCCTCTGATAGAATGGTTGGCAAGAGACGTGCGACGGAAACCATTTATGAGTGCAGACAGCAATAACCTCATCTGGATCGATCTGGAAATGACCGGTCTGGACACCCAGAACGACATGATCATCGAGATTGCCACTATCGTCACCGACAGCCAGCTCAATATTCTGGCCGAAGGCCCGGAGCTGGCGATTCACCAAAGCGATCAAATCCTGGCCGGTATGGATGAATGGAATACCCGCCAGCACGGGCAGTCGGGGCTGGTGGAGCGGGTGCGTAACAGCAGCGTGACCGAAGCCGAGGCCGAGGCCAAGACGCTCGAATTTTTGCGCCAGTATGTGCCCGCCCGCAGTTCGCCCATGTGCGGCAACAGCATCTGCCAGGATCGTCGCTTCCTGGCCCGTTGCATGCCGGAGCTGGAGCAATATTTCCATTACCGTAATCTTGATGTCAGCACGCTCAAGGAACTGGCCAAGCGCTGGGCCCCCTCTATCTGCGGCGGGCTGACAAAAAGCGCCACCCACCTGGCGATGGACGATATTCGCGATTCGATCAACGAATTGCGCTACTACCGCGAACACCTGATCAAGCCGTTCCCGGCCGAATGAATCCCGCCTCCCGGCGGGGATAATTTCCCGACAAATTGATAAGGTTAGAAACGCCACTCGGGTGACAGTTCCCGGGCGGTGGGTGTGTCAGTCAGGTTTCTGACTGCGTTATGGTGATGCAGGGCGTCAAGAGATTGGCGTGCGATGCAGCTGTCTTTTCAAGTCCTTGTATTTAAACAATAAATAATCCAGTACGACCGCTGGCATATGTTTTGCACCCCAAGGGGTGCACGGCGGTTCCAAACCCCAGGGGAAATTCATGGCAGAGAACGAACAAGATCTGGATCTCGATGTAAAAAGCGGCAACAAGCTCAATACCATCTTGCTGGTGGTACTGATCGTCCTGGTGCTTGCGGTCGCCGGTGCCGGCGCTGCCTGGTACCTGATGAGCGGTGA
>JAXHTI010000010.1:33668-41688 GCA_034190045.1 Pseudomonadota bacterium | reverse complement strand
CTGCTGAGCAGGTTAAACGACAGGGGCTAGGTTCTGGGGGCTGGTTTCTAGGAATTCAGCCAGGTAGACCTCCGGTCTACCTGAAAAATCACTAGGACCCAGTAACTAGCACCTAGTACCTTGTTTTTATGAGGGATGACTGAAGTGCCCGTGGCGGGCGCCGTGCATCATGTAGCGAAAGTCATCGCCGGTCACGTGGACCAGTTCGGCATGGTCGCCGGCCTCGAAATAGACGTCGGGCGACGCTTCCAGGCTCTCATCCACCGCCGTATCGTAGCCGTAGGCTTCGGCGATAGGAGGAATGGCACCTCTGGAGCAGTCGTCGAACAGATCCGCGATCTCTTTTTCCGTGGCCATGCGCAGCTTGCGATTCAGGCTGCGGTTGAGTTCGTCCAGATCCAGCTTGTGCGAGGCGGGGACCACGGCGACCAGATAGCCGCGCTCGTCTTTGAGCACCACCGGCTTGGCAAACTGGCGACCCGGGACATGGGCCTTGGCGGCTGTGCGCAGGCTGCCGGTGACAAAGGCGTGATGGAGCAGTTCATAATCCACGCCTTTCCACTCCAGGTATTCCAGAAGCCGCAGGGAAATGGTCATGATGACGCCTCCTGTTCATCAATCGGTTTCTCTAACTATAGTCGACAATCACCGGCTGCAAAGCGGCTATAGGCATGATAAAACTGTCAGCACAATGCCAATAAAATTGACACACAATGCCAAGTGAAGAACTGCGTTTTATCATCGCAGGTGACGGGGTGCGGCTGGGCTACAAGCTGGTCAGCCAGGGTTTGCGGGCACCGACGCTGGTCATGATCCACGGTCTGGCCAGCAATCACAGCCGCTGGAGCGAGTTTGTTGCCAATACCGACCTGCGCCGCGACTGGAATCTGTTGCGCCCGGATCTGCGCGGCCACAGCTATTCAATGACCCGCAAGACCTATCACCGCGAGCACTGGTGCGAGGATTTGGCGGCGGTCCTGCAGCAGGAAGGACTGCAAAATGTGGTGATCATCGGCCACAGCCTCGGTGCCCAGATCGCCATGGACTTCGCTCTGCGTTACCCGGCATTGTGCGGCGGGCTGATTCTGCTGGATCCGGTCTTTCCCGAACTCTTGCATGGTCGACTGGGCAAGGCACGCCGCTTACGTCCCTTGCTGTGGCTGGTGGTAAAACTGCTGCAGTTTTTCAATGTCCTGGGATTGGGCAAGCGGGAGTTTCCGATTCGCGATCTGCACGCGCTGGATGTCAAAACCCGCGAACTGCTCAAGCAAACCTCGGCCTCGGAGATTGCCCGCCTGTATACCAACCCGCGGGTGGATCTGGAGTTTATTCCGCTGGCCAACTATCTGCAGGATGTACTCGAAGTGGTGCGCCCGCTGCCCGACTATACCCGGATTAACCAGCCGGTACGGGTACTGCTCTCTACCGGGACTTCGCTGACCGATCACCGCGCGCTGGAGGCAAAGATCGGGCGCATTCCCCACAGCGATATCGTGCCGGTGCATTGCAATCACTGGCCCATGACCGAAAAGCCCGAGGAAGTCCGCCGGATCATCGAGTCCACCTGCCGGCAGTGGGCAGCGGAAAATCAAGTCCACATGGAGGAGGTCGATAACCTCAGTACAACTGAATAAATAAAAACAGATACGAGGTTATCCACCATGAGCGAGACAATCAAAGTGGCACTGCTGGGGCTGGGCAATGTCGGCCAGCAGTTTGCCGAGGCCTTTCTGGAGATTATTCAGGAAAAGGGGAAACCGGTCGAAATCGTGGCTGTCGCGCACCGCCATCTCGACTCGCCGGTGGCGCTGGGCTTTTCCCAGAGTGGCGTCCCCGTCTACGAGGATCCACTGGAGGTCGCCAAACTGGGTGAAAAGGTGGATATTATTTTCGATGTGACCGGTGATGAGGGCCTGCGTCAGAGCCTGCGCCAGGCGATGGCCGACTCCAACAACCGTCACACGGTGATTGTGCCCGAAAGCGTGGCCAAGCTGATGTACCTGTTCTTCGAGGAAGGCAACCAGCTGCTCGGCGGCGAGGTCGGCGGCGGCTATTGAGCCTCAGGGCTCGGCCATCTGCTGCAGCGGCCGATCCAGCTTGCGATAGGCAATGGCCTCGCTGATGTGCGCGGCAGTGATCTGCTCGACCCCGGCCAGATCGGCGATGGTCCGCGCCAGCTTCAGAACGCGGTGATAGGCCCGGGCCGACAGGCCCAGCCGGGTGATCGCCGTTTGCAGTAACCGCGCCGGCTCGGCTTCCAGCTGGCACACCTGTTCCAGCCGGGTATTGTCCAGCCGTGCATTGGCCAGACCATTGCGGGCCTGTTGCCTGGCGCGGGCGGTTTCCACCCGCTCGCGAACCTGCGCACTGGGCTCTTCCTGATAAAAGTTGTCCTGATGCAACACCTCCAGGGAGACGCTCGGTACCTCCACGTGCATGTCGATGCGATCCAGCAACGGCCCCGACAGCTTGGCCCGGTAGCGGGCGACCTGATCGGGTGTGCAGCGGCAGCGACCACTGGTATCGCCATAGTAGCCGCACGGACAGGGGTTCATAGCGGCGATCAGCTGAAAGCGGGCCGGGAAGTCAGCCTGGCGCGTGGCCCGCGAGATGGTAATCATGCCGCTTTCCAGCGGTTCGCGCAGCACCTCCAGTACCCGGCGATCGAACTCGGGCAATTCATCGAGAAACATCACGCCGTGATGGGCCAGGGAGATCTCGCCCGGCCGTGGGTGGCTGCCGCCGCCGACCAGCGCCACCGCCGAAGCCGTATGGTGCGGGGCGCGAAACGGGCGCACCTTCCAGCGACTGCGGTCGAAGCCCTGATGGCTGATGGATTGCACCGCCGCGCTTTCCATCGCCTCCGCGTCGCTCATGGTCGGGAGGATACCCGGCAGGCGCCGTGCCAGCATCGACTTGCCGGTGCCCGGCGGGCCGACCAGCAACAGACTGTGTTCCCCGGCGGCGGCGATCTCCAGCGCCCGCTTGGCCTGATGCTGGGCCCGCACCTCAGCCAGATCCGGCTGGGCAGCGGGCACGCTGGCTTGTGGATCCCCCTGCTCACCGAGCGCCAGCCCCTGCTGGCCAATCAGATGGGCACAGACTTCGCTTAAATGATCCGCGGCCATCACTTCAGCCGCCCCTACGAGCGCGGCTTCGGCCAGGTTATCGCGCGGTACGATCAGGCGACGACCGGCCTGGCCGCTGTGCAGGGCGGCTGGCAAGGTGCCACGCACGGGACGCAACTGCCCGCCGAGAGCCAGTTCCCCGAGAAATTCATACTTTTCCAGTTCGCTGGCGGGGAGCTGGCCGGAGGCGGCCAGAATGCCCAGGGCGATGGCCAGATCGAAGCGGCCGCCCTCCTTGGGCAGATCGGCCGGCGCCAGATTGACGGTGATGCGCCGGGCGGGATATTCGTAGCGGCTGTTGAGCAGGGCGGCCCGTACCCGGTCCTTGCTTTCTTTGACCTCGGTCTCCGGCAGGCCCACGATAGACAGGCCGGGCAGGCCGTTGGAGAGATGGGTTTCCACACTGACCAGCGGGGCATCCACGCCGCACTGGGCGCGGGTATAGACTACGGCGAGACTCATGACAGTTTCCCTTGTCCATGGCAGGCCGGTAGTGGCCCGCAACATTTCCTTGTCGTCCTCCGATTTTTATACGAACCGCCGGTGGATGCAACCGTTTGACCAGGAACTCACCACCAAGACACGAAGACACCAAGAAAAATACTGATTATTTGAATACGCCAGGCAGTAGTTGATACTGATTGGTCTTCTTGGTGTCTTGGTGGTTAAATCACTTTAGTTGGAGGATGACTGCTGCTGGAGTACCTGTTCCAGGGCGGCGACCTGCTGTTCCAGGGCTTCGAGTTTACTGCGGGTGCGCAGCAGCACCTCGCGCTGGATGTCGAACTCTTCGCGGGTGACGAGGTCCATTTGAGACAGGGTGCGTTGCAGGGCGGCGCGCAGTTGCTGATCGGCTTCCTGCTTCATTTCCCGAACGCCTTCGGGCAGTGCCGCCATGACGCGTTCGACCAGTTGTTCGATATCGGGACTTGCCATGAGCGAGTGGCCTGCAGGTGGTGATGAGTGAAAGTATCATTATAATGTTTCTGCCCGGCGGGACAATGCCGCCAGGGGGATAACGATAATCACGGGAGAGAAACCATGAAACAGATTGCAACTGCCATATTGCTGGGCGTTGGGCTGAGCGGGCTGGCACAGGCACAGGGCGAACTGACCGGAAACCTGGGTGTAACCTCCAATTACATCTGGCGCGGCGTGACCCAGACCGATGACGAGGCCGCCGTGCAGGGCGGGGTCGATTACACCCACGATGCGAACCTGTATGCCGGAATGTGGACCTCCAATTACGGTAACGGCAACGGTTACGAGCTGGATCTGTATGGCGGTTATCGGGGTAGAGTCGGTGATATCCCCTTCGATGCCGGTCTGATCATGTACCGGTTTCCGGTCGACAATACCGGCACCGATGCCACGGAGTTGTATGGCAAATTCGATTTTGACCTGTTCTCCATCATGGGGGCCTATACTTTGGCTAAAGATGGCACGAGCCAGGATAACGATATCTATCTGAGTATCGGCACCGATGCCGAGTTGGGCAATGATCTCTATGCCACATTACTGTTCGGCATGTATGAGTTCGACGCTTCGGGCGAAGAGGATTACAACCATATCCATGTCGCGCTGAAGAAAGATGAATTCACCCTCGCACTGGACAAGAACGACAAGGACCGCCCAGCCGGTGCCGATCCGGGTGCTATGCGGGTTTCCGTCTCCTGGACACGTGAGTTCGATCTCAGATAAATGCCTGCGTGAGGCTGGATCGAAGGGAAATATAAGCACCGAAAAACCGAAGACACTGAACGCAGCGAAGATTTAATACACGACTCTAATTTTCAGTGGCTTCGGTGTATTCAGTGTTTCGGTGGCCAATTCATCGTTATTGATTCGTCCTCTACAAGAGTCAGCGCTATATCGGGTCTGCCCTGATGCGACATGATCAAATTGACTCTTACATGGGTACCGGGTGTGCAGAGAATGAATGGGCTTTTTCTCTGCGTCTTTGCGCCTCCGCGTTGTTAACCATACTTCGAATAAATGTGTCAGTACTTTCGCACCGTAATAGTGCGATCTCCCGCCCCATGATCGTTATACGCGCACACAAAAGGTGCGCCTCGCATCGCTGCTGTCTTCAAGTGCTTGTTTTTAATAATAAATAAAAGTTGGCACGCCCTTCGCAATACCCCGTACAGCAACCGTTTTCTTTTAACACTCTCACATAATGGGGAAGAGACATGAAAAAAGGTAATGCAATTCTGGTAGGTGCCGTTCTGGCTGCCTCTACTGTCGCCAGCAGCGTGGCTATGGCCGAGCTGAGCGGTAATATCGGATTTACTTCTAACTACTTGTGGCGTGGTGTCGACCAGTCCGGTGGTGATTCTGCCATTTCTGGTGGTCTCGATTACGCGCACGATTCCGGTTTATACGCCGGTACCTGGGTTTCTTCTATTGGTGATGACAATGGTCAGTACGAGCAGGACTGGTATGCCGGTTACGGCTTTGATGCCGGTCCGATTGGCATGGATGTCGGCTACATCATGTATACGTACCCGGTTGGTAATGCCACGCTCGACTTCGACGAAGCGTATGTCAGCGCCAGTTATGAAATGGTAACTGTCGGTGCCGCACTGACCATGGACAAGGAAGTAACCACCCAGTACGAGGACGACATGTATATCTATGCCAGTGCCGATTTCGAAGTTAAAGAAGGGCTGGGTCTGGGCGTTACCGTAGGTGACTATGATTTCGACGATCCGGCTTCTACTGACTACACTCACTATCAGGTAAGCCTGAGCAAGGATGATTTCACTTTCGCTTATGACGCGACTGACCTGGACGGTGCCGACGGCGATGCCCGTTTCACCGTTTCCTACAGCAAGAGCTTTGATCTGTAAAAAGATTTTCTTGAGTAAGCTCGAAACCGTTAGCCCACCTTCGGGTGGGCAATTTTTTAAGGAGGCAAGACCATGAAAATGGTTATGGCAATCATCAAGCCCTTCAAGCTGGATGATGTGCGCGAAGCGCTTTCCGATATCGGTGTGCAGGGCATTACCGTAACGGAAGTGAAAGGCTTCGGCCGTCAGAAAGGGCATACCGAGTTGTATCGCGGGGCGGAATATGTCGTGGATTTTCTGCCCAAGGTGAAGATCGAGGCTGTTATCGATGATGGTCTGGTAGACCAGGTTATCGAAGGCATCTCCAAGGCCGCCAATTCCGGCAAGATCGGTGACGGCAAGATCTTCGTTTCTGACATTGAACAGACAGTTCGTATCCGTACCGGTGAAACCGGCGCAGATGCGCTGTAAGACTAGAGGAGAGGCTTAAGATGGAAAACCAAATTTTCCAATTGCAGTATGCCATCGATACCTTCTACTTCCTGGTCTGTGGTGCACTGGTTATGTGGATGGCCGCCGGATTCTCGATGCTCGAGGCCGGTCTGGTGCGTTCCAAGAACACCACGGAAATTCTGACCAAGAACGTAGCGTTGTTTGCAATTTCATGCACCATGTACCTGATTTGTGGTTACGCCATCATGTATGGCGGTGGCTGGTTCCTGTCGGGAATCGCCGGTGGTGAAACACTGGTTGCGGACGCACTGAGCGCCTCGGCCGAGAATGGTTTTGATGGTGGCTCGGTCTATGCCGCACCGTCTGACTTCTTCTTCCAGGTAGTCTTCGTGGCAACCGCCATGTCGATCGTCTCTGGTGCCGTAGCAGAGCGTATGAAACTTTGGGCATTCATGCTGTTTGCCGTCGTTATGACCGGCTTCATCTATCCGATGGAAGGTCTGTGGACCTGGGGTGGTGGTGACGTGTTCGGCATGTACAACCTGGGAGACCTCGGCTTCGCTGACTTCGCCGGTTCCGGGATTGTACACATGGCCGGCGCGGCAGCAGCATTGGCCGGCGTGCTGGTACTCGGTCCGCGTAAAGGCAAATACACCAAAGATGGCAAGATCAACGCTATCCCCGGTGCCAATCTGCCACTGGCGACACTGGGTACCTTCATCCTGTGGATGGGCTGGTTCGGCTTCAACGGCGGTTCCGTGCTCAAGCTGGGTGATATGGCCAATGCCAATGCGGTAGCGATGGTATTTTTGAATACCAATGCGGCTGCAGCCGGTGGTGTCATCGCCGCGCTGATTATCGCTCGCATGCTGTTCGGCAAGGCCGATCTGACCATGGCGCTTAACGGTGCCCTGGCGGGTCTGGTGGCCATCACGGCCGGTCCGGATACCCCGAGTGCGCTGGCTGCGACCCTGATCGGTGCTGCCGGTGGTGCGCTGGTGGTCTTCTCCATCGTGACCCTGGACAAGCTGAAGGTCGACGATCCGGTCGGTGCCATCTCTGTCCACGGTGTCGTGGGTGTTTGGGGCCTGCTGGCCGTGCCCTTGACCAACGACGGTGCGACCTTCGGTGGTCAGCTGGCCGGTCTGCTCACTATCCTGGTGTGGGTCTTTGTCGCCAGTCTGATTGTCTGGCTGGTTATCAAGGCCATCATGGGCGTGCGGGTCAGCGAAGAAGACGAGTACGAAGGCCTGGATCTGGCCGAATGCGGGATGGAAGCCTATCCCGAATTCACCGGTACACGCGGTTCCGGGATGTAATAATAAAAGGCAGGAAGCCAGAACCAAAGGGCGCCCTCGGGCGCCCTTTTTTTATTCTCTTTTCAGGGCTTCTGGAATGTAACGCAAAGAACGCAAAGACGCAGAGGGCGCAAAGAGAAAACTTTATAATAATTAGACTTATCCCGGGAGTAGACAAAGTGAAATAGGGATGAATTAATTATTTTTCTCTGCGTACTTTGCGTACTTTGCGTACTTTGCGTCTTTGCGTTCTTCGCGTTATTTCCACCAGTCAGGAGAAAGGTGCCAGGTCTGATAGCCTGTTAAAGTTTGTTATGCGTGCCGTCGCAGTAGGGCTTGTTGCCGGTGT
>JAXHTI010000010.1:0-33568 GCA_034190045.1 Pseudomonadota bacterium | reverse complement strand
TGCGTACTTTGCGTCTTTGCGTTCTTCGCGTTATTTCCACCAGTCAGGAGAAAGGTGCCAGGTCTGATAGCCTGTTAAAGTTTGTTATGCGTGCCGTCGCAGTAGGGCTTGTTGCCGGTGTGTTTGCAGCCGCACAGGTAGACGGTTTTTTTCTCGTCGATGGTGAATTTGACCGGCGCGAAGTCGGTATTTTTGTGGGAGCCATCGCAAAAGGGCTGGTTCGCTGACTGGCCGCAGGCGCACCAGAAGTAATCTCCGGGTTCCAGTTCGACTGCATAGGGGGCTTTCTGGGCAATAACCGGTTCGGACATGGGCTTCTCCTTCTCGTTATAATTGCTATGCATCATATCAATGCTGCGGCAAAATAAAACATCCAATGATTCAGGGGGCTTTAACGGTGTCGGGTGTGGGGAACAGGTTTGAGTGAATTGCAGATCGAGGCGCTGCAGGTGCAGCAGGTCACGCTCGATGTGACGATCGATGAGTCCGAGATCGTGTGTTTGAGCGGGCCTTCCGGCAGTGGCAAAAGTCTGTTGTTGCGGGCGATTGCCGATCTGATTCCTCACGAGGGCCGGGTGCGGCTGGGCGATCGCTGGTGTGATGCCATGCCGGCGCATGAATGGCGCCGCCGGGTGACTTTGCTGCCGGCCGAATCGCAGTGGTGGCAGGATCGGGTCGGCGACCACTTCCCTGACGTGGAACCCGACTGGTTCGAGCAACTCGGTTTTTCCATGCAGGTGCTCGACTGGGAGCTGGCCCGCTGTTCCACAGGCGAGAAACAGCGCCTTGCCATATTGCGCCTGTTATGCCAGTACCCGCAGGCGTTGTTGCTGGACGAACCGACGGCCAGCCTGGACCCGGACAGTGTCCGTCGGGTGGAAAACCTGTTGCAGCATTATGTGCGCAGCTATCGGGTACCGGCACTGTGGGTCAGTCATGATCAGGTGCAACAGCAACGTATTGCCCGACGCCGGCTGGTCATTCGCGCCGGGCGGGTCGTGGAGGAACGCCTGTGAATATCATTGCGCTGACACCGCTGGATCTGGGGCTGGCCGCGCTGCTGGTGGTGGCCCTGGCGGGCGTGTCGCTGTGGTTGCGGCTGGGAGTGACGCAGCGCCTGCTGGTCGCCGCGTTGCGCACCACCTTGCAGCTGTTGCTGATCGGCCTGATTCTCAAGGTGTTGTTCGAAAACGCCACCCTGTGGTGGGTGACGCTGATCGCGCTGGTGATGTTATTGATCGCCGGGCGCGAGGTCATGGTCCGTCAGCAGCGACCCTTTCGCGGCAGCTGGGGGTATGCACTGGGTGCCCTGTCGATGTTTGTTTCGGCCTTTGCCACCACCCTGTTCGCCTTGCTGACCATCATTAATAACGACCCCTGGTACCTGCCTCAGTACGCGATTCCCTTGCTCGGCATGATGCTGGGCAATACCATGACCGGTGTGGCCCTGTCGCTGGATCGCCTGACCAACAACGCCTGGCAGCAGCGGGCGGTGATCGAAACCCGCCTGGCGCTGGGGCAGCGCTGGCAGGATGCCCTGCGCGAAACCGTGCGCGAGAGTGTGCGGGTGGGGCTGATACCCATTATTAATGCTATGGCGGCGGCCGGCATTGTCAGCCTGCCGGGGATGATGACCGGACAAATCCTCTCCGGTACCCCGCCGCTGGAGGCCGTCAAATATCAGATACTGATCATGTTCATGATCTCCGCCGGGACCGGGTTCGCGATCCTGCTGGCCAGCTGGCTTGGGGCGCGGCGGTTGTTCGATGAGCGCCAGCGTTTGCGGCTCGATCGTCTGAGGGAGGCGAAGCGATGAAACGGAATATTCAACAGCTTGTCTGCGGCCTGTTACTCGCCAGCTTTCTGGGGGGCGCTATGGCGGCCGAAGTCTATAAATGGACCGATGAACAGGGTCGGGTGCATTACGGTGATAAGCCGCCGGAGCAAGGTGCCCGATCCGTGGATGTGGATCCCGGCCCCGCCAGTGGCAGTCCGCTACCCAGTGATGCCGAGCGGCGTGACAAAACCCGTCGCCTGTTACGCGCCTACGAAGAAGAGCGTCGTATCAAACAACAGCGGGAGCAGCGCCAGGAAGTCGAAGCTGCCGAACGGCGCAAGCGCTGTGCCTGGGCGCGGGATCGATTGCTACGTTATCGGCAGGCGGGCCGTTTATATGATCTGGATGACCAGGGGAATCGAAAAATTCTCGATGACAGCCAGCGCCAGCAGGCCGAAGCCCGTGCCGCACAGGATGTCAGTCAGTGGTGCAACTGAAACAGCATTAACGTTACGTATTCGACGCGATTGCCTGGCTGTGTTCGCAATAAATCGGCTTCAGTGCTGATGTGAGTCAGAAGGGGCCCCGTCACCGGTAGTCAGGTTGGCAACCAGCTCCAGCGTGATTTCTTCGAAGCGCACCATTTCCCCGCCATGCTTGGCGGTAAAGTTCTCGGCATCGCTTTTTTCTGCAAAAGAGGCCAGTGTTGGCCCCATGGCGCCGGTCATGGGGTGATGGATGACATACCAGGCTTGCCGTGCATCAGTGAACGCTGAATTGTCCGGGGCTTGCCATGATGTTGCGCCCATGTCATGCGTGTAAATCTGCGTAATTCTTGAACGCACTTCCGGCTGCAGGATATGACTGAACAGATCCCGGGTGGAACAGTATTTGAACGGTGTGGCAGCATGGCGAATAAAGGCCTGACCCTTGGGCCCGGGATGGCGGGTGATCGTCATGCCGCAAACATGGCATTCGTCAGCTGCGCCAATGGGCACGGGTTCATGGACCTGGCCCGTGTCATTGGCCGGCTCGCAACCGGCAACTAGCAGCAGTGCACTGAACAGAGGGATAAGTACCCGGTGGTGAATTTGCATTTACGATATCCTTTTGTGAAATAGCCAGGCCGATAAAGAAAACGGAACAGCCACCCAGAGCAATAAAATAGCGACCAGTACTCCCGGGCGGAACAGTTGCGCGGAAGCGATCGATACCAGGCCGGAGTAGGCCTGGGTAGCCTCGAAGCCGGCCAGGTTGGCGAGCCGAAATACATCCGTCGGGTTAAGTAACAACAGGTAGGGGAACAGTTCTGAAGAAACCGCTCCGTCGCTGGCTACCAGCAGACCCAGCAATCCTAAATCAAAGACCAGTACAAACAAAAACCAGACGATCAGTGCCAGACCGGCGGCCCGGGACTTTTCACTGACTGCGGTACTGATCAGATAAGCGATGGCAATAAAGACCCAGCCGAGCAGGACCGAGGTGAAAATGAACCAGCCCAGCGAAGACCATAGCGCCGCCACGGAAAAATCCCCGCTCAAGGCGGTAATGACAAGACCGGCCAGGCCGAAACCGGCGATGGTCGAGATCGCCAGTGCCGCGGCATGGCCCAGGAACTTCCCGCTCAGCAATTGCAGGTGGGTCAGTGGATAACTGAGCAACAGCAGCAGGGTGCCCTGTTCCTCCTCGCCCACGACACTGTGATAGGCCAGCAACAGCGCAATCAGCGGAATAATATAAATCGCCAGGCTCGCAAGGCTGACGATGGTGGTGTCCAGCGAAACAAAGCCGACCTGGCCCGCAGTCGCCGCGCCGAAGTAGGCCAGCCCCAGCGCGAACAGGGTCAGCACCAGCGTAATGGCGAGAATCCAGCGGTTACGCAGGCTGTCACGAAACTCCTTGCGGGCGACGGTCAGTATCTCATGCATGGCTGTTGTTTCCGCTGTTGCTGTAATAGGTATACAGCGTTTCCAGTGATGGAGCCTGCACATCAATATCTTCAAGCCCGGGGTTCGCCAGAAGCTGTCGCATGATTTCCAGTTTCCTTTCGCGCTCGATCGTCAGGTTCAGGTGATTGTCAGAGTACTGGTATGAACGGATTCCGGTGCGGGATAAATGATCCGGATCAAATCCGTCGGGCCAGTGCCCACGGGCCCGGATTGTCAATGGCAGGGCGGCCTCCTGGCGCAGTTCATCGAGTGTGCCCCAGGCGCGCAGAGTGCCCGAATCGAGAATAGCAACGCGATCCACATGTTGTTCGATGCCGGGCAGCACATGCGAAGAGAGCATGATGGTGGTGCCCTGCTGGCGCAGTTCATCCAGGGTCAGAAAAAAATCCCGCGTGGCAATCGGATCGAGGCCGACGGTCGGCTCGTCCAGCAACAGCAATTTGGGCGAACTGAGCAGGGCCTGAGCCAGACCCAGTCGCTGGCGCATGCCCTTGGAGTAGGTTTTGACCCGGCGATCGGCGGCATGTGAAAGGTTGAACTGCTCGAGCAGTTGCCGGGTTCGGATGCGATCGATCCGTTTGAGGCGGGCAAAGTATTCAAGTACCTCCCGGCCGGTCAGTTGTTCATAAAAACCGACACTTTCAGGCAAGTAACCCCATTGCAGGCGCAGGGACTTGCTCTGTTTGCCACGGGGCGAATAACCCAGCACGGTAACGCTGCCGCGCGTCGCTGCAATCACACCTAGAATCAGCTTGATCGTAGTGGTCTTGCCGGCTCCGTTATGACCGAGCAGTCCGACAATCTCACCGCGCTCGATGGTCAGCGACAGCTCATCCAGTGCGGTGACACCGGCATAGGTTTTGCCCACCTGGCTCAGTTCGATGCAGGCACTCATTGCAGTTCCCCTGCGACAGAAGCCGGATTCATGCGCGGATAGCTGTCCTTGACCCCGGGCGGTCGCAACACGGGAAACTGCTCCTGTACCCAGCGCAGGGTCTGGATGGCGGGGCTGTTTAACAGGATTTTGGCGGTGGGATATTTCCATAAAATATGGTCGACGCCGTCATTGGGTTGATACGGCTTGTCGCCAATCCCGTTGGCATCCAGATCCCAGCCAAGATAATCGGTCCAGTAATTGCCGCGGCCGTCCTTCGACCACTCCTGGGTCTTGGTGGCGACGTATTTGACCTGGGTTCGGTTACGCAGAAAATTGTTGCTGTAGATCTGATTGTCCTCGGAGCCGGCGGTCAGATGAATGCCGATGCCGCTGTTGGCAAAGGTGTTATGGTGAATGTCGTTATGCTGGGAATTGTAGACAAACAGCGCCTTGCCTTCACCGCCGGGCCCGGCCCGGTTGTTGTTGCCCATAAACGCGCCGTGAGAGATATCCGATACGGTGTTGTCTGAAATCGTGCTGTAGAGAATATAGTTCATCAAAATCCCGTAGTTCTTGTCATTTTGGGTGCGATTGCCAGTCACAGTCAGGTATTTGGACTGCATCAGTGCATAGCCGGTGCGCGTGTCGTTGGTCCGGTTACCGATAACCTCGTTATGATAGGAATACATGTAGTGGATCCCATAGCGCAGATGATGCAAATGATTATCACGAAGGACGTTGTGATTGCTGGTGTCGATATAAATACCGTCGCGGGTCTCCCGGACGCGATTGCCGATTACCTTGGTGTAGCGGGTATTGAAAAGATGAATTCCGTTGCCGCGATCCTGGGAGCGAATGGCGGGGTCGCCCTGGATCTCGTTGTTTGAAATCATCGCCTCCTCGGTGTTTTGCAGCCAGATGCCAAAGGCCGTACTTTCAATTTTGTTATCGTGGATCGTGGTTCGGTAGGCGGTATCCTCAATAAATATCACGGCGTTCATGTCGGTCAGATTCGACCCAGAGTTACGCAGGCGAAGATTTCTGACAGTGACATCCGCGGCGCGGATACGTAACACATCGCCCTGGCCGCCGCCGTTGATAATGGCGCCCTGCAGGCCCTGCAAAGTCATTGGCTTGTCGATGAGCAGGTTGGCTTCGTATTCACCGGGCTCGAGTAAAATCGTGTCACCGGCGTTCGCGCTGTCGACAACCTTGCCAAGATTGTGAGTTCCGGGGTTGATTCGCAGCGTATTGGCGTAAATAGGGCTATGAATCACCACGGCCAGTATGATCAACAGAATTTTGGCGATGGGTAACGTGATGAGTTTCATTAGCTGTAATTCGGATGACTGCAGTCTGGATTGGTTAAGTATCAGGGTTTATGGCCAAAAGCCACCCGGCAACCCGTCTGGTAACGGGCCGTCGGGCGGCATTACATCAGCATCGGTCGTTGCGGTTCAGGCGTCGACAATAAAACGACCGCGCATTTCCATATGCAGGGCATGGCAGAACCACTGGCAGTAGTACCAGAATACCCCGGGTTTGTCGGCGGTGAAGGTCACCGATGAAGTTTGCTGCGGGCTGATCTCCATCGCAATACCATGATTGACCAGGGTAAAGCCGTGACTGACGTCCTCGATCTTGTCGAGATTGGTGATTGCGATGGTCACTTCATCGCCTTTTTTGACACGTATCTCGGTCATGCCGAAGTTCGGTGCCACGGAAGTCATATAGACCCGGACTTTTTTGCCATCACGGATGATTTTGTTATCTTTTTCAAGCGTGATGCCATCCTTTTTGGCCATGGCAACGGTTTCGGCGAAATAGGGGTCATTCCGATCCCAGATTTTTTTGGTGTTGACCTTGCTGCGGTGTATCAGTTCGCAGTCATGCGGTTCGGCAAAGGCGGGGCCGTCGTGAACCAGTTTCATTTCCTCGCCGGAAATATCGATGAGCTGGTCGTTTTCCGCGTGCAGCGGGCCGCAAGGCAGGAAACGGTCCTTGGAGAACTTGGATAGCACCACCAGCCATTTGCCATCAGCCTCGCGGGACTCACCCATGCTGGTATGGTTGTGGCCCGGCTGGTAATGGACATCCAGCTTCTGGCGAATATAGTTCACCTTCTCGCCATTATAGGCGCGCACGGCATCGGCGATGTTCCACTTGCACACCTGGCTGTCGATGAACAAAGTGGTATAGGCGTTGCCACGACCGTCGAAGGCAGTATGCAGCGGACCCAGGCCCAGTTCGGGCTCACCGGCAACCGCATCACGCGGGTCCTTGAGCTTGTCGGCAAACAGATCGTCCAGTTTGTCGATATCGATGAGGGTGACGGTGGGCGAGAGCTTGCCGTTGGCAACGAAATACTTGCCATCGGGCGAGGTGTTGAGACCGTGCGGGCTTTTGGGCACCGGAATGTAACGGGTCAGTTTCGAACCTTTGCGCCCGTCGACAACCGGTACCTTGGCGTCGCCCAGGGTCTGGTAGTTCCCGTCCTTGATCGCCTGTTCGATGCGCGGGATATTGAAGACCACCACCCAGTCGCGCTCGTTTTGCATGGTTTCAACCAGCGTATAACCTTCCTCGCTGTTATAACAGGTCGAGGCGGCATATTTACCTTTATAATCAGCATCCGTATTGTCCAGGTTCCCGTCGACGATAACCTGAAAGGCCATTTCCATTTTCTCCGCATCGATGGCGTTGAACATGGTGTAGTACTTGCTGTCGTCATCGGAAAAGCGGCCGTCATTGGGATGGGGAACCCGGAATTCGGCATTGGCAAAAACATATTTCGTCTTCGGGACTTTTTGCAGACGCATCCCGTGCATGGCCTGGACATTGGGGACTTCGACGATCTTGTCGGTCTTCATGATGTCACAGCGAATGCGAGCAACCCGGGTATTGGCCTTGTCGTTGATAAACACATAACGTCCATCATGCTTGCCATCGGTAAAGCTCATATGCGGATGGTGGGTGTCGCCGTTCAGCGGGGCATTGTCCCCGAGAATCCGTTTGCTTTCGTTGGTCAAACCGTGCCCCGTGGCGCCGCAATAGTTGAATACCGGGATACGCATCAGTTCGCGCATGGATGGTACGCCGAGCACGCGAACCTCGCCACTCTGACCGCCGCTCCAGAACCCGTAATATTCATCCAGTTCACCGGGGCCGACATGTACCTTCAGCCCTTCACCCTCGGGGGCGGCCCATACCTTGTAAGGCAACACGCCCGAGGCGAGACCAACACCGGCGGCACCGACCAGCCCGGTGGACTTGAGGAAGTTACGGCGGGAGGCGCCGAGTTCGTCGTTATTATCGCTCATGATAGTTCTCCTTATGGTGCGTTGTTTTGATCAGTGTGACGACAATTCGGGTTACTGATCCTTGTTGCTCTTGTTGCCGGCAGGCAGGGGCGCTGCTTTCATGCCGGTATCGGTGTCAGAAGTCTTCTCCATCCATTGAACTTTCTGACGATTTCGGGCCGCCTTTTCATGCTTGCGGCGTCGGTCCACCAGCGGCGGACATTTGTGGTTGTCCCAATAGGTGACCTGGCAATCCAGGCAGTAATGACATTCGTTGACATTGATCTCGCCGGTGTCATGAATGGCCTGGATTTCACATTCGTTGGCGCATATCTGGCAGGGATGCCCGCATTCCTTGCGACGCCGCAGCCAGTCGAACAGACGTAAACGGGAGGGCACTGCCAGCGCCGCGCCCAGAGGACATAGATATTTGCAATAGAACTTGCAGTTGAAGGCAGAGACGACCACCAGACCGAAAGCGTACAGGAAGAACGGCCACTGGCGATCGAAGCGCATGGTGATCGCGGTCTTGAAGGGCTCGACCTCGGCGTAATATTCGGCTGTGCTGAGGGAGCCGAGCGAGATGCCAAACAGCGCCAGCAGAATGATGTATTTCACTGCCCAGAGCCGGTCGTGCACCAGAGTAGGAAAGTTGTATTGCGGTACCCTGAATTTAACCGCCACCATGTTAACGAGTTTTTGCAGGGCACCGTAGGGACACAGCCAGCCGCAAAAGACTCCCCGGCCCCAGAGCAGCAGGGTGACGGCAACGAAGCTCCAGAGAATGAACATCACCGGATCGATCAGGAAGGACTCCCAGCTGAAGCCGCTGATCAATGAGTTGACGAAGGTCAGCACATTGACGATGGAAAGCTGACCCAGCATGTACCAGCCGATCACAAACAGGGTATAGAGCAAGAAGCCGGTGCGCAGATAACCCACCAGTCGCGGGTAGCGGACCAGCCAGTCCTGCAGGAACAGGATCAGGGTCAGTACCACCAGGCCGATGACCAGGACGACAATCTGAAAGGTGCGGTCATACCAGACCTCGACCCACATGGGTTCCTCTTCGGCGGCTTCGGCCGGGGGCGCCGGCTCGGTGACATATTTGGGCGGGATCTCGTAACTGCCGGTAAAGTCGGTAAAGATGCTGTCCAGGGGACCGGTGGCGCGACGCACTAGCAGGGAAATGTTCCATGCTTCGCCCGGGTCGAAAGCATACTGATCGCGGATGATAAAGATGGCTTTTTCCGACAGTTCCGGCATGCCGTCCAGATAGACATCTTCCAGGCGATAAAAATCGAGATCCCGGAAGTTGATCTGCTGATCGCCCTGGGCAACGTTGATGCGATCGAAAATGCCGCCGCGAACATAACCGGAACCCTTGAAAGAGTAGTTGCCGTTGGCCATGACGGCGATAGCGTGCTCGCCAGGCTTCAGCTCGGCCATCAGCCGGTTGTACTGGCTCTCGCCCAGCAGGTTGCGACCGATAGTGGGCACATTCAGATAGGTATAATAAAGATCGATAAAGACATCGCAGCGTTCGCCCGTCGGTGCGTCAGTACAGATACTTTTGACATCACCGCGGTCTTCGGCTTCGGTGCCCTTGAATGCTTCCTCGACATCCGCGTTGCTCAGCAGCATGCGGCGGATGGCACCGTTGCCGGTCAGATAGGTCCAGTCGGCCTGCTCGAAGACATCTTCCCGGACTTTGGCCGGTTCGTGCGCGGCGCTGCGTTGCGGGGTGGTAATGCCCCGTGATTCGGACACCTTGCGTGCTGCTTGCAGAATAGTACGGTTGATGACGATCACTGTGACCGTGGCACCGGTGATCGCATCGACATGGGTGCGGCCTTCGCGTTCCCGGCCGCCCACCTTGATTCGCTCGGTGACCGAATGGCCGATATATTGATCGGCAAAGCGATCCAGGGACTCCTCCGGTATGCCGACCAGCAGTATCGGTTCGTGATGTTCGATGACCCGGGTACCGGTTATCAGGCCTTCCATATCGATGCCGATCAGCAGATTGACCGGCTTGCCGGAATACGCGGGAATTTTGACACTGTCGGAAGACTCGAAAACATAGCCGATGATGTCGTCACCCTTGTAGACAGGGGCAGCCGGCGGGTCACCTTCCAGCTCGCCAAAGCGATCTGCTTCGGGGAACATGTCGCGGATCTGCGGGTGTTTGTTATCAAAACCCGCCATGGCGGCGAGCGGCAGGATCATCAGCAGGGCGATGGTCACCAGTGTGAGTCGCCCTCGGTGGAACAAGCTGTCGTGCGGGAGAGGCTGTCTATAAGTCATCAGGTCGTGCGAACCTTGTATTTATCCTGGTCAGCCGGCTGAATCCGTGTCGGGAGACAGAAGGTGAACCACTGTCGTGGTACTTTTCAGAAATTTGGTACGTTATCTGCGCACCTTCTCATCAGAGGCATGTTGCTCACAGAAGCCAAACACGCCCGCCAGGAAAGCCGGAGTGTCTGATATAAGCCACAGACTGTCTGATATGATCCAAAAGTAGCATATAAAAGTATTCTTTCCACTTGATTGAAGTCAAAAAAAATCCGGGAGTAATCACAAATCGGACTATCCCCGGGTGTTGCAGGTACAGAAAGATGAGGCAGGTCGTGGTGATTAAATCACCAGCCTGGGCAGAGAATTCTCAGGCGCTGCAAGGGGAAAATCGGGCAGGGGCAGGCAGTAATGAACAGCCGAATCCCGGGCGGACTGCTTGTTCGGATCGCCTCAAAGCATCGTACGGAATGTTATTCGCCAAGATGTTGTTGCAGGAAACCCGGCAGGGCGAAAGCCGCGCGGTGAATCTCGGGATTGTAATAGCGGGTCTCGAACGGCCGCTGCGCGGCATCCTGCTCGCGAAAGCAGGTCAGATCCCGTACCTTGCCGGCCAGGGTACAGCTCCACCAGCCGCTGGGATAAACCGGCTGCGGAAAGCCCAGCGTGTTAACGCTGGTAAAACCGGCACTGGTCATGGCCGTATGCATCTCTTTTAACAGGCGTTGATGGATCAGCGGGGATTCGCTTTGCTGTACCAGCAAGCCGTCCGGGCCGAGTGCGCAATGACAATCGCGATAGAACTGCTCGGTAAACAGGCCTTCGGCCGGGCCGATGGGGTCGGTACTGTCGACGATGATCACATCATAATGACCGGCCCCGGCATCCCTGACCCACTGGATACCGTCGACAAAATGAAATGCGGCGCGCGGGTCGTTGTTGGCGGTGCACAGATCCGGGAAGTATTGCTCTGACAGGCGGGTCACCTGTTCGTCGATTTCCACCTGTTCGCAGCTGGTTACTCCGGGGTGTTGCAGGACCTCGCGCAGGGTGCCACAGTCTCCGCCACCGATGACCAGCACCCGTTTCGGATCCGGGTGAGTAAACAGTACCGGGTGGGTCATCATCTCGTGATACAGAAAGTTGTCCCGATCGGTGAGCATGATGAAGCCGTCGATGACCATCAGCCGTCCCCACTTCTCGGTTTCGAAGATCTCGATTTTCTGAAACCCGGTCTGCACCTCGGCGAGCCTCTCCTTTATTTTAAAAGAAAAGGCAGAGCCGGCTTCAGCGCAGATCTCGGTAAACCATTCTGTGTCGGATAACATAACACCACTCCGGAAAATGCTTGGCGTGAGCAGGGAAACTGCCATTATACTTGAAACCCCGGCTCCGAATAAAACAACATCAGGTAATCATGTCAGACTGGAACAGACAACAGGCACTTGCCACCTATAGCGTCGCGTACTGGGGCGAGAATTATTTCGGAATCAGCGAGCAGGGACATATGCTGGCCCACCCCGATCGTCAGGCACAAAATCGGGGCATCGATCTCTATCAGCTGGCCGATGAGGCCGTACGCGAACATAATGTGACCCTGCCGATCGTGGTCCGTTTTACCGATATCCTGAACAATCGTCTGGATACCCTCTGCCAGAGCTTTCACGAGGCCATGGCCAGTGACGCCTATCGCGGTCAGTACACCGCGGTGTATCCCATCAAGGTCAACCAGCAGGCCAGTGTGATCCGGCAACTGGTCGAGCACGGCCAGGAACGGGTCGGACTGGAGGCCGGCAGCAAGCCGGAGCTGATGGCGGTACTGGGCCTGTCTCGCCCGGGCGGGGTGATCGTCTGTAACGGTTACAAGGATCGCGAATATATTCGCCTGGCCCTGATTGGCCGCAAGCTCGGGCTCCAGGTTTATATCGTGATTGAAAAGCTCTCCGAGCTGGAGCTGGTGATCAGGGAATCGCAGGCCCTGGGGATTGCCCCGCTGCTCGGTGTACGGGTGCGGCTCGCCTCGATCGGCGCCGGCAAATGGCAGAACACCGGTGGTGAAAAGGCCAAGTTCGGCCTCTCCGCCGCGCAGGTGATCTGGGTGGTCGAGCGGCTGCGCGAAGCCCGCATGAGCGACAGTCTGCAGATGCTGCACTTTCATCTTGGCTCGCAGATCGCCAATATCCGTGATATCCAGCGCGGCATGCTCGAATGCGCGCGCTATTTTGTCGAGTTGCATCGCATGGGGATTAACATCCGCTGCGTGGATGTCGGTGGCGGTCTGGGGGTCGATTATGAAGGCGCCCGCTCGCGCAGTTTCTGTTCCATGAACTACAGTGTCCAGTCCTACGCCAATAACATCGTGCATGTGCTGTGGGAGGCGTGCGAGGAACACGGGCTGGCGCACCCGGATATCTTTACCGAATCAGGCCGGGCGATGACTGCCCACCACGCGGTATTAATTACCAATATCATCGATACCGAACAGGTGCCCGATGCCAGTGCCATGCTGGAGCCGCAAAGCGACGATCCACTGGTCTTGCAGGATATGTGGCAATGCTACGAGGCAATCCAGGATGAGACCTCCAGCCGTGCGGCAATGGAGATCTATCACGACATCAAGCACTGGCTGAGCGAGGCGCAAAGCATGTATACCCACGGCGTGCTGGCGCTCGATCAACGCGCCTATGCCGAGGAGCTGTATTACGTCACCTGTCAGCGGGTGCACGAACTGTTATCCGCCAGTAACCGCGTGCACCGCGAGGTGCTGGATGAGTTGCATGACAAGCTGGCGGACAAGTATTTCGCCAATTTCTCGTTGTTCCAGTCGATCCCCGATGTCTGGGCCATTGACCAGATCTTTCCGGTGGTGCCGCTGCACCGGCTCGATGAAAAGCCGACCCGCCGGGGTGTGATCGAAGACATCACCTGTGACTCGGACGGGCGAATCGATTACTACGTGGATGGCGAGGGGGTTGAAAGCAGCCTGCCATTGCACCATCTGAAACCGGGTGAACCTTACCTGATCGGGATATTCATGGTCGGGGCCTATCAGGAGATACTGGGTGATATGCACAACCTGTTCGGCGATACCGACTCGATCAACGTCGTACTCGATAATGACGGCAACCATCATATCGAACAGGTGCTCTACGGGGACACGGTCGACTCGGTACTCGATTATGTGCATATCAGCACGGAAATGCTGCTCAAAGGCTATCAGCAAAAAGTTGCTGATGCCGGGCTGGATGACGAACAAAGCCGTGAATATTTGCAGGAGCTTGAGTCGGGTTTGAATGGCTATACTTATCTGGAAGATTAATGCCCTAAAAAGGAGATGATGATGAAGCAATGGAACAAGGCAGTATTAATTGCAATGACGGCCGCGACACTGAGCTCGGCGAATGCGACACTGGATAAAGGCTGGTATATCGCCGCCAACCTGGGTTCAACCGATGTTGAGATTGGCGTCAGCAACCTGACTGGTACCGCCAGGCTGGATGAGTCCAGTTTTGGCGGGAAGTTGCTGATGGGCTACGAGTTCAAGCCGTATCTGGCGATGGAAGGGTTTATTGCGAGCCTGGGAACTGCGACGATCGAAGGGACCACCGGTGATACCTTTCAATACCAGAACACAACCTATGTTTTCGGTTCTTTTGGTGAAGCCGAGTTCTCTACCGGTTCGATCGGTGTGGCGGCCAAGTTGATGCTCCCGCTGGGTGATAGCTTCCGTTTCTATGGCAAGGCCGGCGTGCAGGCCTGGGCATTGACCAATAATACGACTGCAATCGATGACGAGACCGGTGGCGGGACTTACCTGGGTGGCGGCATGAGTGTCGATCTCACGGACACGCTCACGCTGAGTATCGATTATGACGAATACGAACTCGAGGAGACTGCCAGCATGACTTCACTCGGGTTACAATACAATTTCTAGAAGTGTTCCACGGTTTGAAAAGATAAAGGTAGTGCAATGCAAATACTGGTAGAACGTAATCCTTCTCCGGCCAAACTGGATGTTATGGGTGTGTATGACTGGCCCATTTGGGAAAAAGAGGTTTCCACCTTTCCCTGGCAATATGATCGCCAGGAAACCTGCTATTTACTCGAAGGGGATGTCATCGTCACCCCCGATGACGGTGAGCCGGTACAGATTCAGCGTGGTGATCTGGTAACCTTTCCCGCCGGTATGAGCTGTACCTGGGAAGTTCGCGAGCCGGTCAAAAAGCATTACGATTTCCAGTAAGTAAATAAAGGTTTCGAATACCAGTCCATCTACTGAGTAGCCTGGATCAAGGAGTAACGCGACGGATCCAGGTTTTTCCGGTTCAGGTGGAACCGCTGCGCTTGTTCCACCCTACGCCGGCTGATCGGATATTCAGAGCGTCTCTTGAAGAAAGTCTGAGCCGACTCTCGCAAAGACGCAGAGCACGCAGCGTAAAATAACGTCTTTGCGCCTCTGCGCCCCGGCGAGATAAAATCATTCAGAAGTGATACTGGATACCGGCCGAGAGATGGGCGATGTCGGATTCGACGATGGTGTATTCGGCCATCAGGTCCATCTTCTTGTTCAGGCTATAGGTCAGCCCGAAGCCAACGCTGAGATCAAGACCATCATCGGAGCCGCGCAGGCCGCCACCCGAGACGTCGGTATCGTAATAGACCAGCCCGGCCCGGCCGCGAAGTGTGGTATACGGGTCGAGCGCATGGCTATAAACCCCGTAAGCCCCGAGCGTGAAATAGGACACATCGATGTCGGTGCCGGCAATGGTGGTGTCGGGATCGACGATGGTCGTCGTGAATTCGCCTTCCACGGAGAAATTTTCGTGCACATCGGGCACCGGCCGACCGAGTGTGGCAATGGCCGCGATCCCCTCGCTGAACCCGTCGACATCACTGATGCCCAGTTGCAGGTTCATATAATCACCCGGCTCGGCATAAGCGTTGACGGCGAAGGCCAGCAGGCCGGCGGTAGTCAGAATTTTCAGGGATTTCATGCAGAGCCTCTCAGGATGGTTTGTTTGCGGGAGCTGATGGTAGGGATAGATCGGTCGTTAAACCATGACGTCAGTCACAATATACTCAGAACTCAGTAGCTGGGCCGCTGGGACATAACGCGGAGGACGCAGAGTCGCAGAGTGTATTTGTGTTGGGACTTCGTTGACCTGAAAGGGGTTCTCCGCGTCTTTGCGTCTCCGCGAGCTCCGCATTTAATACCGATGCCCGACATGAGTGGAGTAGGTCACGCTGGCGATAGCCTGCGTGACTTAGAACTTAGAACTTAGAACTTAGAACTTAGAACTTAGAACTTAGAACTTAGAACTTAGAACTTAGAACTCAGAACTAAGCTCACCGGCGTAGAATTGCAATCCATCGCCCCAGGCTGAGCAGGCTTGATAGTGAGGCCGCGACATAGGTCAGCGCGGCGGCGCGCAGGATGCGTTTGATTTTGGGCAGGTCCTTCGGCTGGACATAGCCTTCTTTGAGGATGGGTAAGGCCTTGCCGAAACTGGCATCGAATTCCACCGGCAGGGTGACCAGGTGCACGATGGTGGCCAGCAACATGGTGCCCAGTCCCAGGATGATCTGCAACGCCATGGCCGAGGGCGCGCGCGATAACAGCGCCACCAGCGGCGCGATAAGAATCACCATCGCGCCGATCTTCTGGGCGGTATTCGCCGTTTGTGCCAGGCGGGTACGCAGTTTGAGTTTATGCTCGCCGCGATGATGCTGGATGGCGTGGCCGACTTCGTGTGCTGCCACGGCCACGGCGGTCAGCGAGGTGCCGTCATAGTTATCCTGGCTGAGGCGTACCGTGTTACTGCCGGGATCAAAATGATCGCCCTCGGGACCGGCCACCTCGACCTGGTAGCTTTGCATGCCAAAGCGATCCAGCAGATGCCGGGCCAGTTCCCCGCCGGTACCGGGGATATCCTTGCGTGGCTGACTGTAACGTTTGAAAGTATAGCGCGCCCACAGCCCGGGGCCGAACAACAGGCCCAGTAGCAACAGCAGTATCAGCAGGTAGGGCATGGCAGCAGAGGCAGCTCAGCTTTTTTCCTTGACCACGATGGTGGCGATGCCGTTGTCCTGCAACCGTTTGCGGGTCTGGTTCACGGTGGTGAGATCGCTGATGGGACCGACTCGAACGCGGTGCCAGGTGTCGTTGTCATTGATCTTCACGGTCTGTATCGACGCCTCGATACCGTGCAGGGCCAGTTGCGCCTTGAGACGATCCGCCTGTTCCGGGTTACGGAATGAGCCGGCCTGGATGATATAGCGGGTATCGCTGTCGGCCGGCGGGGCGGATTGACCGGACCTGTCCGGTTTTTGTTCGGTCTTTTCCGGTTTGTCGCCGAACAGATCGTGCTCGGGGATGACCACTTCCAGTTCCGGCAAGATGGTATAAAAATCAAACCGGGGTTTGTCTTCGTCCTGTTGCTGTTCGCCGGGTGAAGGAGGCGCCGGCGTGTTATCCCGGCGCACATCGCGGGTGTCCTCGCGACTGTCCTTGAATTTGCCGATCAGCTCGTTGACTGAACTGCCGATGTCCCGGTCGGGATCGGAGCCGGCGTTATTGGTCAGATAGACCAGCAGCGCAATAAACAGGCCGATAAACAGGCCGCCCAGCATCCACACCCAGCCCGGCAGGGAGTGCGGATGTTTGGGTTTGGGGGTCTTGGCGTAATCGCGTGGCATGGGACAAGCCTATCACCGAACGTGTGAGCGATACAGCGTCGTCACTGTTAACACTACATGGACTGCGGCGCCGAAACGCCCAGTAGACCCAGGCCATTGGCGATTACCTGGCGCGTGGCCTGACTCAGTGCCAGTCGCGCATTACGTAATGGCGCCTCGTCGACCAGGATCTTGTGCTCGTTATAATAGGTATGAAAGTCGTTGGCCAGTTCGCGCAAATAATGACACAGCTGATGCGGCTCATGGGCCAGGGCCGCCGACTCGATTACTTCCGGGTAACGGGACAGGCTGGTCAACAGCGACAGCTCGTGATCGGTACTCAGCAGGGCCAGCTGCTGCAGGCCGAGTTCCTGATCGTATTGCCAGCCCTTTTCTTCCAGCTTGCGCAGCGCACTGCAGACCCGGGCGTGGGCGTACTGGATATAATAGATCGGATTGTCTTTTGATTCGGACTTGGCCAGGTCCAGATCGAAATCCATGTGCTGCTCGCACTTGCGCATCACATAAAAGAAACGCGCCGCATCGCTGCCCACTTCCTTGCGCAGCTGGCGCAGGGTGACGAACTCGCCGGAGCGGGTCGACATCTGCAGTTTCTCGCCGCCGCGATAGAGAATGGCGAACTGCACCAGCAGGACATCGAGTTTACCCGGGTCGTCTCCCAGCGCCTCGAGGGCGGCCCGCACCCGCGGGACATAGCCGTGATGATCGGCGCCCCAGACATCGATAACCCGGTCGAAGCCCCGCTCCAGCTTGTCCATATGATAGGCGATGTCCGAGGCGAAGTAGGTGGTCTGGCCATTGTCGCGCACCAGCACCCGGTCTTTCTCGTCGCCAAACTCCGAGGAGCGGAACCACAACGCGCCTCCTTGCTCATAAGTATGCCCGCTGTCGCGCAGCCGTTGCAGGGCTTTGCTTACCGCACCGGTTTCGGTCAACGACCGTTCGGAAAACCACTCTTCATAGGCGATACCGAACTGGGCCAGATCGTCGCGAATGTCCGCGAGGATATAATCGAGCCCGCTATCGAACACGAAGCGGTATTCATCCTCGCCCAGATACTGTCTGGCCTGAGCGATCACCGCATCGATGTATTCCTCTTTGTCGCCGCCCTCGGGCTCGTCGGCCGGCAGGGTCTGGCGGATGACCTTCCAGGCATGGCGAAAACGATCGCCGTGTTCGCGATGCAAGCTGGCGGCGATATCCCAGACATAGTCGCCCTTGTAGGCGTTGGCGGGAAATTCCAGCTCCTCGCCGGCCAGCTCCAGATAGCGCAGCCAGACACTGGCGGCGAGGATGTCCATCTGCCGCCCGGCGTCGTTCACGTAGTACTCGCGATGCACGGCAAAGCCGGCGGCGGCCAGCAGATCGGCCACCGCCGCGCCGTAGGCGGCACCGCGACCATGGCCCACATGCAGCGGCCCGGTCGGGTTGGCCGAGACAAATTCCACCTGCACCCGCTGATCGTTGCCAACGGTGGAATGGCCGTAGGCTTCACCGGCTTCGAGAATCTGCGGAATCACCGCATGAAAAGCGTCATCGCTCAAGAAGAAATTGATAAATCCGGGCCCGGCGATCTCCACCTTGGTGACACTGGCGTCGGCCGGCAGCGCGGCGACGATCTTCTCGGCCAGATCCCGCGGTTTCGTTTTCGCCGGCTTGGCCAGCAGCATGGCGATATTGCAGGCCAGATCCCCATGCGAGGGATCGCGGGTACGCTCGATCTGGATGGCGGGGTCGGCATCGGCGGGTAAAGTACCGTCGGCCCGCAGGGCCTCGACGGCCTGCGCGATCAGGGCCTGAAGCTGGTTTTTCATGAAAAATTCAAGTCGCTTGCGTGAATCGTTATCGGGGCGCTGATTGTAAACCACCGGCCTGCCTGCGCATAGCGCAGGCCGGTGGTTTACAGGGGCTAGGGGCTAGCTACTAGGGGCTAGGTTTTTTCCCAGGACCTGGTATCTAGAAACCAGCCCCTTGGCTCGTCAGAACATCTCCAGCGGATCGACGTCAACTGACCATCGCACCTTGCGAGCAGCCGGCAGTGCCTCGATACGGACGAGCCAGTGCTGCAAAAAGCGCTGCAGGGTCTGGCGATCGCTGGCCTGCAACAGCAACTGGGCGCGATAACGACCGGCGCGGCGTTCCATGGGCGAGGGCACGGGGCCGAGCAGTAACGGTTGATCGGCGCCGGTGTGGCCGGCGCTGTCGCGGGCGGCCTGGAGAAAATCGAGCGCGGCGCGCGAATCGACGGCTTCGGCGCGCAGCAGGGCCAGGCTGGCATAGGGCGGCAGTTCGGCCTGGGCCCGCTCCTGCAGCAGGGTTTCGGCGAAGGCGGGATAGTTATGGGCGGCCAGCTGCGCCAGCAGGGGATTGTCGGGGTGGTGGGTCTGGATCATCACCTCGCCGGGGCGTTCGGCGCGGCCGGCGCGCCCGGCCACCTGCAAGATCAGCTGGCCCATGCGTTCGCTGGCGCGAAAGTCGGCGCTGTACAGACCGTAGTCGGCATCCAGCAGACCAACCAGCGTTACGTCGGGAAAGTGATGGCCCTTGGCCAGCATCTGGGTGCCGAGCAGGATATCGACTTCGCCGGCATGAACCTGGCGCAGCAGTTCCTGCAGGGCGCCCTTGCGCCGGGTAGTGTCGCGATCGATGCGCACGATGCGTGCCTCGGGGAACTGTTCCTGCAGGGCGGTCTCCACCCGTTCGGTGCCCAGTCCCATGTGCAGCAGTTCCCCGGCCTGGCATTCGGGACAGCTCTCGGGCAGGGGCTGTTCGCTGCCGCAATGATGACAGCGCAATTTGTGCTGGCGCCGGTGCACGGTCAGATGGGCATCACAGCGGGCGCAACGGGCATGCCAGCCACATTCATGGCACATCAACACCGGGGCAAAACCGCGACGGTTGAGAAACAACAGCACCTGGCTGTGCTGATCCAGGTGCTGTTGCATGCGCGCCAATAGCTGGGCGGAAAGGCCGTGTTCGAGTTTCTGGCCGCGCACGTCCTGGATCAAAAAACGTGGAAAAACGGCGGCGCCGGCCCGTTCGGGCAGGTGTAAATGGTGGTAACGGCCCTGGCGCGCATTGTGTAGTGACTCCAGCGAGGGCGTGGCGGAACCGAGCACGATCGGGATGTTCAATTTCTGGGCGCGCAGGATGGCCAGATCCCGTGCCGAATAACGAAAGCCCTCCTGCTGCTTGAAGGAGAGATCGTGTTCCTCGTCGATGATGATCAGCCCTGGCGCGGGCAGGGGCGAGAACAGCGCCGAACGGGTGCCGATGATGACTCCCGCCTCGCCCTCGCGCGCTGCCAGCCAGGCGTTATAACGTTCCTGATCGTTGAGCGCCGAATGCAGTACTGCCACCGGCGTATTCAGGCGAGCCCGGAAGCGCTCCACCAGCTGCGGCGTCAGGCCGATCTCCGGTACCAGCACCAGGGCCTGGCGGCCGGTGGTGATGACCCGTTCGATCAACTGCAGATAAACCTCGGTCTTGCCGCTGCCGGTCACGCCGTCCAGCAGGGTGCAGTGGAAGCGATCGAGCTGCTGCAGCAATTGTTCCACCGCCGCGTGTTGCGCATCGGTCAGGGTCGGGGCCGCCTGGCGCTGTTCGGCCGGCGGTGGCAGGGTGGCGCGCAGGCTCATTTCGACCCAGCCTTTGTCGATCAGTTTTTTCAATACCGGGCGCCAGTTAACGTGCTCGGTCTCCAGGTCGGCGGCGTTGGCGCCTTCCGGCCGTGCCTGCAGGCTGGCCAGCAGGGCCGCCTGTTTCGGGGCCCGTTTCAGCTCCTGTTCCATGGCGGCGTGCCCGGCCGGGGTCAGCTGCCAGTGCTCGCTGCCGCGCCGCGCCGGCTGTGCCTCGCGGCGCAGCAGCACCGGCAGGGCATGCAGCATCACCTCGCCGATGGGGTGTTGATAATAACGGCTGGCCCAGCCCAGTAACTCGAGCAGTTCACTGCTGACTACCGGCGTGGTGTCGAGCAGGGCCGTGGCCCGTTTGAGTTTGTGCAGGGGCACGTCGGTGTGCTGTGCCACGTCCAGTAGCAGGCCGATGACCCGGCGGCGACCAAACGGGACCTCGATCCGGATGCCCGGCTGCAGGCTGGCGGGATCGATCCCCGCCGGTGGCCGGTAATCGAAATGCCGACGCAAAGGCGTGGGGACGGCGATCTGCAGGACCGGCTCACTCATGGCTGTCGGGTGGCCGGATCGGGGTAAGGAAACATGTCAGTTAGCGGCATACGTTGAGATCAATTCTAGAATAAATCACCTAAGTGCCTGTGGTGTTTTAAGAATGGCCGTTATCCACAGTTTCTGTGGATAACTGTGTGGATGAAATGGGGTAAACGGGGCCAACTGCCCGGCACTGTTACACTATTGTTAAATTGAGCACATTTTGTACGCATGGAAAATCAATTAAAAATCAGTTGTTTATATTATTTTTGCAGTTTCTGCTTGCGCCGGTTAACGGTCGCTTCGGTCTAACACGTTGTTATTTCAAGGCCTGTGCATAAAGTCGGGCGCAGGGGGACTGATCGGTGCTGTTTCATGCTCGCAAACAGGGCAAAAATTCACCCGGATTCGTCCATATCGGGGGTTGGCAGACCGTCGATGCTATGCCGGTTGTGCTTGTCCCGGAACTCGCGAATGCCTTCGGGGCCCTTTTTCTCGGTCCAGCGGACCAGCGCTTCTCGTTGGCCAACCAGGTCCATCAGCGGTACCCCGTAGCCACAGGAGGTCTGTACCCGTTCCACCTGCAGGCGGAAGATTTGCCGCACGCCGGGCAGGCTGTCATCGAACCGTTGGCGCAGATCCGTCCAGGCCGCACTGTCCGGCAGAACGACTTCGCCCCGGCCGTACAGCCGCAGAATCCGTGGCGGACCGCTGAAGGCACAGAACATCAGGGTCATGCGCCCGTTTTCGGTCAGATGGGCGGCGGTTTCGTTGCCACTGCCGGTCAGATCGAGAATGGCCACGGTGTTGGGATCCACAATACGTAGCGTATCGAGTCCGCGCGGCGACAGGTTAACGTGCCCGTCAGCGTCCAGCGGCGCGGTCGCGTTGAAAAACAGCGGTTGTTTGCCGATCCACTCGGCCAGCTCGGAGCTGATATGGTCAAAGACTTTCATAATGGCGACTTGCACTGTGCGACTGGAACTGCAAGTGTAATGCGCCCAGGCTTTTAACGCAGCAGGATTGATGTTTATGGATCACGAAACGCTGGCCCGGGCGATTGGTGAGGCCCTGGGCGAACCGTTTGAAATCGAACAAACCCGCAATATCGGCGGCGGTTGTATCAGCAGCGCCATGCGGGTGGACGGTAACGGTCGCCGTTATTTCGTCAAATTCAACCGCGCCGATCTGCTCGAGATGTTCGAGGCCGAAGCTGACGGACTGCAGGCGATGGCCGAGGCCAATGCGGTGCGCGTGCCGCAACCGGTGACCACCGGGGTCAGTGACGGCCAGGCTTATCTGGTCATGGAATACCTGGAGACCGGTGGCAGCGGCGATATGCACCGCTTTGGCGAACAGCTGGCCCAGATGCACCGCCATACGCGTGAACAATTCGGCTGGCACCGCGACAACACGATTGGCTCCACCCCTCAGCCCAATGGCTGGCACAACGACTGGGTCCGCTTCTGGCAGGAACAGCGCCTCGGGTTCCAGCTCGATCTGGCCCGTCGCAACGGGGCCGGCAACGCCCTGTATGAACGTGGCCAGCAGCTCAGGGAACAGGTCGGTGACTTCTTTACCGACTACCAGCCGGCCGCCTCGGTGCTGCACGGCGATCTGTGGTCCGGTAACTACGCTTTCACCCGCGACGGCGAGGCGGTGATCTTCGACCCGGCGGTCTACTTTGGCGATCGCGAAGCGGACCTGGCCATGACCGAACTGTTCGGCGGCTTCTCCCGCTCATTCTACAGCGGCTACGACGCCACCTGGCCCATCGACCCCGGCTACGCCACCCGCAAGACCTTCTATAACCTCTACCACATCCTCAATCACTACAACCTGTTCGGCGGCGGCTACGCCTCACAGGCCCAGCGTATGATCGACCAGCTGCTCAGTGAAGTGAGATAGAATACGATTCATAACGCAGAGAACGCGGAGGCGCGGAGAAAAAAATTTATAATCATTCTTAACTAAAAGATGATGTTGGTACATGGATTTGTAAGCTTGCTCAAATCCTATTAATAATTATTCTCTGCGTCTCCGCGACCTCCGCGTTATTTCCAGAAACCTTCTAATAAATCGGCGGTTCGCCTTCGGGGCGGTAGCGGAAGCGCGGGTGGCTCCACCAGTATTGTTCGGGTTTTTGGCGGATGATGCGTTCCAGTTCGCGGTTCATCAGGGCGGTGGCCTGTTCGGGATCGGGGCCGGCGATGGCGTTATCCAGCACTTCGAAGTGGATGACAAAGCCGCGGGCGCGGGGCAGGCGTTCGGCCCAGGCGCACAATACCGGTGTCTGATGCTGGTGGGCGAGGCGTGCGGGCAGCACCGGGGTGTTGGTGAGGATGCCGAAAAACGGCACGAACACCCCGGCGCCGGCGCCGGGGTTCTGATCCGGCAGGATCCCCAGGATCCGCTGTTGTTTGAGCGCGCGCACCGCCGCCCGCACGCCGCGGGGGGTGGTGGTCACCAGTTCGGCACCGAAGCGCTGGCGACCGCGCAGGATAAAGTCGTCGAACCAGGGCGCGCGCTGGGTTCGATACAGGCTGGTCATGGGATAGTGACGCGAGCAATACAGGCCAACCATTTCCCAGTTGCCGAGGTGCGGCACCAGCAGTATCACGCCCCGTTGCCGGGCCAGTGCCGTGCGTAAGGCCGGCTCCCCTTCGACGCGACGGACCAGCCGGGTGACCCGCCCGGCCGGACCGTGCCACAGGCGCAAGGATTCGAGCAGGGTGCAGGCGGTGGCAATCAGGCTGCGGCGCGCCAGCTGGCGACGTTGTTTGCCGCCCAGTTGCGGCAGGCAGACCTCCAGATTGCGCCGCGCAATCCGTGCCGGTTTGGCCTGCAACAGCCATAACAGCTGGCCGCTCAGCCAGCCGGCACTGTGCAGCACCGCCAGTGGCAGACGGGCAAGCAGTAACAGCAGAAATTCACGCATGGTCGTTTGTCAGAGCTGAAAAATAAAAATCCCGTACGCCGGACAGCGTACAGGATTTTCCTTGTGGCCGGTCGGACCGCCGCGGCGGGTGAACCGGACAAGGTGGTGGGGGGTTGAGTTGGGTATCGCTTACGGGGCCTCGCAATCCAGGCAGGCCAGTTCATTGCGGGCGGCATTCACCCGGTTGAGCAGGCTCAGGTAAACGGCCGCATCCTGTCGGCTGTCCATGGGCCCTTCCATCCCGGCCGGCGTTTCAATACACCAGCCCTCGCCACACTGGACCATCATTGGCGCTTCACGTTTGGCGTGTTTCATCTGACACCTCCCGACAGGCTCATCTTGTTACACGGTTTGGACAACACTCCTGGCAAAACATCCCAACATATTGGGGGTGCCTGGAACCTATATCGGCAATCATAGCGCCCTGATAAAAGAAATGTGAATAAATTCACAATCTGTTACATTTCCGCTTTCTGGGTGAGTGTTTTAGATCCCACCTTGGGCTTTATCTGAAGAGGTTAAGCCAGTCGTTTTCCCACTTTGCCTTCCTGGAACAGGGAAAAGCAAGTTTTTAAGCCGATATTTTATTTTGTGGGAATTTGAGTCTATTCGGCGTCGGTTTTTGAGTACAGGGGGCGCATAGCTGTCATCAGGCTCTTGAAAAGCTGCTTGTTGTGGGATTCTTCCTGTGCCAGCAGCTGTTTCATATGATCCCGCTCGGTGGGTATGGCGAAACAGGCGGGGCAGGAGTCAGGAATGACCGGCAGGATTTTTTCATTGGCAAAATCGGTGGTCTGGCGTTCGCGGGCATAGACCAGCGGACGGATGATGCGCACATCGCCTTCGCGGTTGGTGTAGCACGCCTTCATGGTGCGCAACTGGCCGCCGCGGAAGGCCGACATGAGAAAGCTTTCGGCCAGATCGTCCAGGTGCTGGGCCAGGGCCAGCACGTTGTAACCCTCGCGCCGGCAGGTGGAATACATAATGCCGCGCTTGATGCGCGAGCAGTAGGCACAGAAGGAATCATTCTTCATCTGGCTTTTGGCGTTCTCGGCAATCGGCTGGCTTTCAAAGAAGTAGGGAATGCCCAGTTGCGCCAGGTATTCCTTGAGCGTTTCGGGATGAAAGCCCTCGATCTGCGGGTCCACAGTCAGCGCCCCCAGCTCGAAGCGGATCGGCGCATGGCGCTGCAGGTGTCGCAGGATGTGTAACAGCGACAGGGAGTCCTTGCCCCCGGAGAGTCCGAGCAATACCCGATCGCCCTCGCGAATCATGTCGAAGTCGGCAATCGCCCGGCCCACCGGCCGCAGGATGGCCTTGGGCACCTTGAGCAACGGCGCACGCCCGTGCTGCGGGGCGGGTTCGTGATCAGAGAGGGAGACGGGTTTCGACATAACGGCATCAGTTTAACGCGCCATTGTCCCGATCTCCATTAAAGCCGGACCTTCTCCTGTCTGCTCGGTGAGACCGGGAGTATGTTATCGTGTGTTTATGCAGGAACAGGAACCCGAGTTTGAATATGGTGACAAGTCACTGCGTCTGAATCTCGCCTTGATCGTTGCCAGTTACTTTCTTATCGCCATCGGTCTGCAACCGTTGATCGATTTTTTGCTGGTGCCCGATCCGGGGGCGGCCAATCCCTACCGGGTCATGGCGATGGCCGAAGAAAAGAAACAACTGACCGGCTATGCTTATAGCCTGTGGCGTTTGTTACCGATTCTTTTTTTTCTCTGGTATGGCTGGCGAATTATCGCCTCGCTGCGCCTGCCGCCTGCCGGGATGCGCTTCCCGTTTACCGTGCGCGTGATCAAGGGCAAGTCGGCGCGCATGTTCGGCATGTTGCTGATCCTGGTTGCGCTGTTACTGCTATATAGAGAGTTACTCGGTTTGAGTAAATTGATCAGCTGAGTTTTCTTAACTGCTATTTCCTGTTCATACCTGCCTCGAAGAGGCTGCTGTAGCCCGCCACAGGCGTGATTTTCCCTGTTTTCAGCTAGATAGCACCCATACCCTGATAGGGGGAAATAGAGATGATGGTCGCTTTCTGGTATACTGCTTCGCTCTTATCCGCGTGTTCCCCGAAATTTTTACGCATAATCAGTCAATTAACAACGGCTAAAAGAATTAGTTATGAGTCAATTTGAAGAAGCTTTAAAGCAACGTATCCTTGTGCTGGACGGCGCCATGGGCAGCCTGATCCAGACCTATAAGCTGGAAGAAAAAGATTATCGTGGCGATCGTTTCGCCGACTGGCAATCGGATCTCAAAGGCAACAACGATCTGTTGTCACTGACCCAGCCCAAAATCATTCGCGATATCCATACCGCCTATCTTGAAGCCGGTGCGGATATCGTTGAGACCAATACCTTCAACGCCAATTCCATTTCCATGGCCGACTATCACATGGAAGAGCTGGCCTATGAAATGAACAAGGCCTCCGCCGAAGTGGCGCGCGAAGCCTGTGAAGCCGTGGCAACGGCCGACAAGCCGCGCTTCGTCGCCGGCGTGTTGGGCCCAACCAACCGCACCGCGAGCATTTCACCGGATGTGAACAACCCGGGTTTCCGTAACATCAACTTCGATCAGCTGGTCGAGTCCTATACCGAAGCCCTGGGCGGCCTGGTCGACGGTGGTGTGGACCTGATCCTGGTGGAAACCATTTTCGATACCCTCAATGCCAAGGCGGCGCTGTTCGCCATCGACAGTTATTTTGCCGACAAGCAGGACAAGCGCGTGCCGGTGATGATCTCCGGCACGATTACCGATGCCTCCGGGCGTACCCTGTCGGGTCAGACCGTCGAGGCGTTTTATAACTCGTTGCGCCACATCAAGCCGATCAGCTTCGGCTTTAACTGTGCCCTGGGTGCCGCCGAGCTGCGTCAGCACATCGAAGAGCTGAGCGGCTTTGCTTCCTGCAACGTCAATGCCCATCCGAATGCTGGCCTGCCCAACGAGTTTGGCGAATACGACGAATCACCCGAGCAGATGGCCGAGCAGATCGAGGAGTGGGCCAGGAGCGGCTTTCTCAACATCATCGGCGGTTGCTGTGGTACCACGCCGGGACACATCAAGGCGATCGCCGAAGCGGTCAAGCCGTATGAGCCGCGCAAGGTGCCCGAAGACAATCACACCACCCGCCTGAGCGGCCTGGAGCCCTGCAACATCGACAAGGACTCGCTGTTCGTGAACGTCGGTGAGCGGACCAACGTGACCGGTTCGGCCAAGTTCAAGCGCCTGATCCTCGAAGAGCAGTACGACACCGCGCTGGATGTAGCCCGCGAACAGGTAGAAAACGGTGCCCAGATCATCGACGTCAACATGGACGAGGGCATGCTCGATGGCGAGAACGCCATGGTCACCTTCCTCAACCTGATTGCCAGTGAGCCGGACATCTCCCGCGTACCGGTGATGATCGACTCTTCCAAGTGGCACATCATCGAGGCCGGCCTCAAGTGTGTTCAGGGCAAGGGCGTGGTCAATTCCATCTCCATGAAGGAAGGCGAAGAAGAGTTTATTCGCCAGGCTGAACTGTGTCGCCGTTACGGTGCCGCGGTCGTGGTCATGGCTTTTGATGAAACCGGTCAGGCCGATACCCAGGAACGCAAGGTCGAGATCTGCGAGCGGGCCTACAAGATCCTCACCGAGCAGATCGGCTTCCCGCCGGAAGACATCATCTTCGATCCCAATATCTTTGCCATCGCTACCGGTATCGAGGAGCACAACAACTACGGTGTCGACTTCATCGAGGCGACCCGTGAGATCAAACAGAAACTGCCCTATGCGCTGGTCAGCGGCGGTGTCTCCAATGTGTCGTTCTCATTCCGCGGTAACAACCCGGTACGTGAGGCGATCCATGCGGTATTCCTGTATCACGCCATCAAGGCGGGTATGGACATGGGTATCGTCAACGCCGGTCAGCTGGCGGTCTACGATGATCTGCCCGAAGAGCTGCGTGAGGCCGTGGAAGACGTGGTGCTCAATCGCCGCGATGATTCCACCGAACGTCTGCTGGACCTGGCCGACAAATACAAGGGTGACGGCAGCGGCGCCAAGAAGGAAGAAGATCTGGAATGGCGCAGCTGGCCGGTGGCCAAGCGACTGGAACATGCGCTGGTCAAGGGTATCGACGCCTATGTGGATGAAGATACCGAAGAGGCGCGACAGGCCTTCGACAAGCCGCTGGAAGTGATCGAAGGGCCACTGATGGACGGCATGAACGTGGTCGGCGATCTGTTCGGCGACGGCAAGATGTTCCTGCCCCAGGTGGTCAAGTCGGCCCGCGTCATGAAAAAAGCCGTGGCCTACCTGTTCCCCTTCATCGAAGCCGAGAAGGAAGAAGGTGCCAAGGCGGATGCCAAGATCCTGATGGCGACCGTCAAGGGTGACGTGCATGACATCGGCAAGAATATCGTCGGCGTGGTGCTGCAGTGTAACAACTTCGAAGTCGTCGACATGGGCGTCATGGTACCGGCCAACGACATCATCAACAAGGCCAAGGAAGAGAACGTCGATATCGTCGGCCTCTCCGGCCTGATCACTCCGTCGTTGGACGAAATGGTGCACATGGCCAAGGAGATGGAACGTAACGGTTTCGAGACTCCCATGATGATCGGCGGTGCCACCACTTCCAAGGCGCATACCGCGGTGAAGATCGATCAGCACTATCATGCTCCGACCGTCTGGGTGAAGGACGCCTCGCGGGCTGTGGGTGTGGCCCAGAACCTGATCAGTACTTTGCACAAGGACAAGTTCGTCGAAGATCTGAAAGCCGAGTATGAAACAGTCCGCGAAAACCATGCCGGACGCCGCGCCAAGACCAACTGGATCACCCTGGAAGAGGCGCGTGCCAACAAGGCCAAGATCGACTGGTCTGATTACACGCCGCCGGTACCTGAACAGCCGGGTATCCAGGTGTTCGATGACATGCCGCTGGAATTCCTGCGCCCGTACATCGACTGGACCCCCTTCTTCCATACCTGGGAGATGAAGGGTTCCTATCCCAAGATTCTGGACGATCCGGACAAGGGTCCCGAGGCCAAGAAGCTGTTCGAGGATGCGCAGCAGATGCTGGATCAGATCATCGAAGAGCGCTGGCTGAAGGCCAAGGCTATCGTCGGCCTGTGGCCGGCCAACAGCGTCAATGATGACGACATCGAGCTCTACGAGGATGATTCACGCAAGAAAGTGAAAATGACCCTGAATCACCTGCGTCAGCAAACCCAGCGTCCGCCGGGTAAACCCAACCGCTGCCTGGCCGATTTTGTTGCGCCCAAGGAAACGGGCAAGCCGGACTATGTCGGCGGCTTCGTGGTGACTACCGGACTGGGCATCGACGAGCATGTTGAGCGTTTCGAAAAGGAAAACGACGATTATCGTTCGATCATGCTCAAGGCGCTGGCCGATCGTCTCGCCGAAGCCTTCGCCGAGCACATGCACGATCGCATGCGGCATATCAACTGGGGTTACGAGCCCAATGGCTGGACGCCGGATTACGGTCTGAAGGATGAAAACTTCGACAACAACAAGCTGGTGCGCGAAGAATACCAGGGTATTCGTCCGGCACCGGGTTATCCGGCCTGCCCGGAACATACCGAGAAGCTGAAGTTGTGGGAGCTGCTGGATGCCGAGACCCATACCGGCGTCAAGCTGACTGACTCCATGGCCATGTGGCCGGCTGCCGCGGTCAGTGGCTGGTACTTCAGTCATCCCGAGTCCAGCTACTTCGGGGTCGGTAAGATCAACCGCGATCAGGTCGAGGATTATGCCAAACGCAAAGGCATGTCCGTGGCCGAAGTCGAACGCTGGCTGGGGCAAAGCCTCGGCTATGACGCCGACTGAAGGGGATAGACATTCCCGCCTGACTAAAAGCCAGCGCAGCGATGTGCTGGCTTTTTTTATGCGAACTGGAGACTATTTTATATAGTATGACACCGGCGATCGAAACGGCGCGCAAGGCAAGAATCCGTTTTACGGTACATGACTACGCGCATGATCCTGCCGCCGAATCCTACGGTCTGGAGGCTGCCGCACAGCTGGGCGTTGAACCGGCGCGGGTGTTCAAGACCCTGTTGGTCTCGCTGCAAGGTGGTAAACCGATGCTGACCGTTGGAATTGTCCCGGTCGATAAACAGCTTGATCTCAAATCGATGGCGGCAGCCGCCGGCGCCAAAAAAGCGCAGCTGGCCGCTCCAGGGGAAGCGGAACGAGCGACCGGCTATGTGGTCGGGGGGATCAGTCCTCTCGGGCAAAAGAAGCGTCTGTTGACTGTCCTGGATGAAACGGTGATGAATTACGGGTCGGTCTATGTCAGTGCCGGGCGGCGGGGGCTGGAAATCGAATTATCGCCGACGGATCTCCGGCAGCTGACCGGAGCGACACTTGCCGCCATCGGGCGTTAATTACATTTGGCAAAATACGGCCAGGTTAGGGAAATAACAGTCAAGTATGGTATTTTAACTGTCGGATCAAACAACAAACAGCTGTCGATGGGCATTGTAAAGAAATTCAGAAGGGAAGTTAACGTTGGACTGTCCAAGCTCTGTCGGCGCAGGACGACGGTCAACTATCTGGGCATGAAGCTGCAGGTACCGTTGATTTACGGTATGGGCCGCGGTTATCTCACCACGGGTGAGATGTGGATGTCCCATTGCATAGAATTGCTGACGGGACTCAAACAGGGTGCGGTGCTGGATATCGGCGGTAACGTGGGCGTTTTTTTGGTCAAGCTGAGAGTGATCGATCGGCAACGGGAATATTTTGGATTTGAGCCTAACCCGGTCTGCAATTTCTATGTGCAGGAGCTGATCCGGTTGAATGGTTTTGAGAACAGTCGTTATTATCCTGTTGCCATTTCGAATGAAAACTCCATGCGTACACTGTATGCCAGAAAGCTGGGTGAAAAACGCGCTTCCATGCATAAATTCATGCGCGAGCATGAGAAGCTGGGTTATTCGTTTGAAATGGTAACCGTGCAGGGAGAGGAATTTATTCGCCGCCTGCCGCTTTCGGAAATTTCCCTGATTAAAATTGACGTCGAAGGGGCCGAATATGAGGTTGTCGATGGCATCAAGGGGATTCTCAGGGATTATCGGCCGTTTGTTTTCTGTGAAGTATTGAACCTGAATAGTGATATTGGCGAGTTTGAAGAACGAAAAAGGCGGATTGATTCTATCATCAGCATTCTTCACGAGTTGAACTATGATGTGGTTGCGTTCAAAACAAGCGGTGGAGTTACTGTGTTGAACAGGGCCGAAGAATTCAACGAGGACTACCAGGACGATTATATATTCTCACCCGCCGAATTGACGGAAAAGATCCTTGAAACCCGGGGCATCCTGTCCTGAAACAACGTGTTTGAATTCCTTCGTAACTGGCGTGAAGAGCGTATTCTCAGGCGTTCGCCATATACTGATTCGGACTGGCAACGGGCCGTGTCGCGCCTGCCACTTCTGCAACAACTCAATCATGAAGAGCTACGCCGGCTGCAAAGACTGGCAACACTGTTTTTATATTATAAATCCCTCGAAGGGGCGGGTAATCTGACCGTTACGACGGAGCTGGAGCTGGTCATCGCCCTGCAAGCCTGTTTGCCGGTGCTGAATCTGGGACTGGACTGGTACGACGGCTGGGTCTCCGTGATTATCTATCCTGCCGGATTTACACCGGTGCATACCGAGATGGATGAATACGGTGTTGTCCACCAGGTAAGTCAACCTCTGAGTGGTGAATCCTGGGAGCGCGGCCCGGTGGTATTGTCAGCCGAGGACTCGATGGGTGGCGGGATCATAGACGGGCACAACCTGGTGATACATGAGTTTGCTCACAAGCTGGATATGCAAAATGGTGTGGCCAATGGCATGCCGCCCCTGCACAAGGGGATGTCTGCACCACAATGGAGCAAAGCCTTCAGTGCCGCCTATTCGGATCTGCAACATCGAATTGCGCATGGCAAAGCCGTCGCTATCGACCATTACGCGGCTACCGCGCCGGCGGAGTTTTTTGCTGTTTTGAGTGAGGTCTTTTTCGAACAGCCGCGGGTTATTCAACAAACTTACCCGGCGGTGTATCAGCAACTTGCACAGTTCTATCGGCAAAATCCCCTGAATGTTTAAATATGCCCGGCAGTGGCATATAGTTGATCATGCAGACGTCGCACAGCAAAGAAGCCAGGCATGATGAACGACAATATCGACCCGCAATGGTTGAAAAAGGAGAGCCGTACAACGCTATCGCGCCTGCTACCGCGACTGGAAGCTGCATTTCGAGATCAGGTAGATAGCGCCGAGTGGGAGGGTTATCTCGAGCGACTGAAACGCCATTTCCCGCGCCTGTTCGAGCGGCTGTATCGCCTGTACGGTCATAACTACGATTTCTTTTATCACCTGGAAAATATTCTCAAGTCAACCACGCATATGTGGCTGGCGCGTCCGGACGAGCTTCGGGCACTGGATGCCATGCGGGAGATAAACCGTGAGTGGTATCTTTCCAATCGCATGGTCGGTGCTATGTGTTATGTGGATCTGTTCGCGGGTGACCTGCAGCAGTTGCGAGCCCGGATTCCTTATCTGACCGAGCTGGGAATCACCTACCTGCATCTGATGCCGTTATTCAAAATGCCCGAAGGGGACAATGACGGTGGTTATGCGATCAGCAGTTATCGTGAAGTTCATCCTCCCCTGGGCAGCATGGAAGATCTACAGGAATTGGCGACCGAGTTACGTCATCATGGTATATCGCTGGTGCTGGATTTTATATTCAACCATACCTCGGACGAGCACGAATGGGCACAGGCTGCATTGGCCGGAGATCCGGAATATCAGGCCTATTATCGTATGTATCCCGATCGTGCACTGCCGGATGCTTATGAGCGCAGCATGGGTGAAATATTTCCCGAAGATCACCCGGGAGCATTTACCTATCGGAACCGGATAAAAAAATGGGTCTGGACCACGTTTAATAATTATCAGTGGGATCTCAATTACGAAAACCCGGTTTTGTTTACCCAGATGCTGGAGGAGATGCTGTTTCTTGCCAACCAGGGCGTGGAAATACTGCGCCTGGATGCTGTGGCCTTTTTATGGAAGCGGCTGGGAACCGATTGCCAGAATTTGCCGGAAGCTCACTGGGTGATACAGGCGTTCAATGCGATTGTCAGTATTGCCGCGCCGGCAATGGTGTTCAAGTCCGAGGCGATCGTGCACCCCGATGAAGTCAAAAAATATATCGATGTGGAGGAATGTCCGCTCTCCTATCATCCACAACTGATGGCCTTGTTATGGGAGGCACTCGCAACGCGTGATATACGGGCCTTGTTGCGAGCGATGCAGGACGACTTCAATATTCCGACAGGCTGCGCCTGGGTCAATTATGTTCGCAGTCACGATGATATCGGCTGGGCATTTTCCGATGAAGATATTATGGCATCCGGATTCGAGCCGGTCGAGCATCGACGTTTTCTCACTGATTTCTATACCGGCCGTTATCCTGGCAGTTTTGCCAGTGGCGCGCCGTTTCAGGAAAACAAACAGACCGGGGATGCGCGTATATCCGGGACCTGTGCCTCGCTGTGTGG
>JAXHTI010000001.1:0-69801 GCA_034190045.1 Pseudomonadota bacterium | reverse complement strand
AGATACAGCTCCGGCGCGATGCGCAGGTACAGGTCCATATCCAGTGCGTTATGGTAGGTGGAGAACGGCCGCGCGGTCGCCCCGCCGGGAATGACCTGCATCATCGGGGTTTCCACTTCCAAAAAGCCGCGATGGGTCAGAAACTCTCGGATATGGGTGATGATCTTCGAGCGTATCTGGAAGGTCGTGCGTGACTCCTCGTTCATGATCAGATCGAGATAACGCTGGCGATAGCGGGTCTCCTGATCGGAGAGGCCCTTGAACTTCTCGGGCAGCGGTCGCAGGGACTTGGTCAGCAAACGGATGCTGTCCGCCTTGATAGACAACTCGCCGGTCTTGGTCTTCATCAGCGTGCCTTCGGCACCGATGATGTCGCCCAGATCCCATTTTTTGAACTGTTCGTTGTAGATCCCCTCGGGCAGATCGTCGCGGCGCACATAGAGTTGAATACGTCCCGACATATCCTGCACGGTACAGAAACTGGCCTTGCCCATGACCCGGCGCAACATCATGCGTCCGGCCACGCTCACGCGTACCGGGTTGGCTTCCAGCTCCTCGGCGCTCTTCTCGCCGTATTCGGCATGCAGCTCACCGGCCATCACATTACGACGAAAATCGTTGGGAAACGCCACGCCGGATTCGCGTAACTCACCCAGCTTGCGCCGCCGCTCGGCGATCAGCTTGTTCTCGTCGACGACCTGTTCCGGTTGCTGCTCGTTGTTATCTGCCATGAGTTATCTCTTTGATCAATTTTTTCACCACGAAGACACCAAGACACGAAGTAAACATAATTATGTGATTAAAATATAGTCTGGTGACCGCTTTACGTTTAATGACTGGATTCCAGCCGGAGCCTGTGCTGGCGCAGGCCGGTGCCGCAATGACGATTTGTTTAACTCGTAACTCGTCCCTCGGCCCTGTTATTTATAAACCACTTTTCAGACTGGCCTCGACGAACTGGTTCAGATCGCCGTCGAGCACGGCCTGGGTGTTGCTGGATTCGACGCCGGTACGCAGGTCCTTGATGCGGGACTGGTCCAGGACGTAGGAGCGGATCTGGCTGCCCCAGCCGATGTCGGACTTGGATTCTTCCAGGGCCTGTTTTTCCGCGGTCTGTTTCTGCAGTTCCATTTCATACAGCTTGGCCTTGAGCTGGTTCATCGCATGATCTTTATTCTGATGCTGGGAACGCTCGCTCTGGCACTGGGCAACGATACCGGTCGGTTCATGGGTAATGCGCACCGCCGAGTCGGTCCGGTTGACGTGCTGGCCGCCGGCACCGGAGGCGCGATAGGTATCGATGCGCAGATCGGACGGGTTGATGTCGATCTCGATCGACTCGTCGACTTCCGGATAAACGAACACCGAGGCAAACGAGGTGTGGCGGCGATTGCCCGAATCGAACGGCGATTTGCGCACCAGCCGGTGCACGCCGGTTTCGGTGCGCAACCAGCCGTAGGCGTATTCGCCGCTGAACTTGACGGTGGCACTTTTGATGCCGGCCACTTCGCCTTCGGAGACTTCAATCAGTTCGGCGCTAAAACCGGCGTTCTCGCCCCAGCGCAGGTACATGCGCAACAGGATGTTGGCCCAGTCCTGCGCCTCGGTGCCGCCGGAGCCGGCCTGGATATCCACGAAAGCATTCTTGTCATCCATCGGCCCGGAGAACATGCGCTGGAACTCCAGCTGTTCGAGATGTTTCTCCTGGCCGTCCAGATCCTCGACAACCGAGTTTACCGTGGCTTCGTCCTGTTCCTCGATGGCCATCTCCAGCAGTTCGCCGGCCTCATCGAGCTTCTGGGTCAGATCGGTGATGGTCCCGACGATTTTCTCCAGGCGTGCGCGTTCGCGGCCCAGTTCCTGGGCATACTCGGGATTGTTCCAGATGTCCGGGTCTTCCAGCTCCCGGGTGACTTCGTCCAGCCGCTCACGCTTGGTATCGAAGTCAAAGATACCCCCTCAGGGCTTCGAGTCGCCCTTGCATGTCCTTGATACGGGTCTGGATTGCGTTGACTTCCAACATATTGATAAACCACCGGAAAATGTGAAGCGCGTATGATACACCAATTCCCGGATCTAAGCGATGGGACGCAGATAACGCACCAGCAGTTGCAGGTTACGCTGGCCGCGGTATTCGTTCACATCCAGCTGATAGACCAGTTCGACCCGGTTGACGCCATCGGGCCAGTCGTGGTCCACGTGATTGAAGGCGATGGCATCGAACACCCGCTGCGGGTCCCCGGGATGGCGTAATACCATTTTCAGATGATGCTCGCCGACGATGCGCCGCTGCATCAGCTCGAACTCCCCATCGAACAGCGGCTCCTCGAAGCCCTGCCCCCACGGGCCGGCCTGGCGAATGGCCTCGGCCAGCTCCAGGGTCATCTCCTCGGCCGCCAGCGGGCCGTCGCTGAAATGTTCGCCGCACAGCTCGGCTTCGTCGAGATGACGACGCACCTCGGTGTCGAAGGCCGCGGCAAACTCCTCGAAGTTATCCCGTGGCAGGCTCAGCCCGGCGGCCATGGCGTGGCCGCCGAACTTGCTGATCAGATCGGGATGGCGGGTAGCCACCGCATCCAGCGCATCGCGAATATGCAGGCCGCGCACCGAGCGGGCCGAACCCTTGATCTCGCCGTTGGCGGTCGCGGCGAAAGCGATCACCGGGCGATGCACCTGGTCCTTGACCCGCGAGGCCAGGATCCCGACCACCCCCTCGTGCCAGCTCTCGTCGAACAGGCAGAGGCCGTGCGGCAGATTCGCCTCGTCCAGCTGCATGTTATCCAGCAGCTGCAGGGCATCCTGCTTCATCGTCGCCTCGACACCGCGGCGCTCGCGATTCAGGTTATCCAGTTGTTGTGCCAGTTCCTGTGCTTTTTGCGCGTTGTCGGCCAGCAGGCACTCGATCCCGTGCGACATATCATCCATACGTCCGGCCGCGTTGAGTCGTGGCGCAATAAAAAAGCCGATATCGCTGGCACTCAGGCGCTCGGCCGTGCGCCCGGCCACCTCGATCAGGGCGCGGATCCCGGGCCGTGCCTGGCCGGCGCGCAGTCGTGCCAGTCCCTGCGCGACCAGGATGCGATTGTTACGATCCAGCGGGACCAGGTCTGCCACCGTCCCCAGTGCAACCAGATCCAGGTATTGCGCCAGATTCGGCTGATCGATGCCCTGTTGCTCGAACCAGTTGAGTTCACGCAAGCGTGCGCGCAGCGCCATCAACAGATAGAACATCACACCGACGCCGGGCAGCGCCTTGCTGGGGAAGCTGTCATCCGGCTGGTTGGGGTTGAGGATTGCCTCGGCCGCGGGTAATTGATCGCCGGCCAGATGGTGATCGGTAATCAACACCTTGATGCCCTGCGCATTGGCCGCTTCCACCCCGCTGAGACTGGCGATGCCGTTGTCCACGGTGATGATCAGATCCGGCTGGAACTCGCGCGCCACCTCGACGATCTCGGGGGTAAGGCCATAACCGAACCTGAAACGATTGGGCACCAGGTAATCGATCTGCCTGAGGCCCATTGCCTGCAACGCGGCGACCGCCAGCGCAGTACTGGTCGCCCCGTCGGCATCGAAATCGCCGACGATCAACACCCGTTGCTGTTGTTGCAATGTCTCGATTAACAGATCGACGGCGCGATCGATGTCCTTGAGCTGTTGATAGGGCAACAGCTTTTGCAATTCGTATTGCAGTTCGTCCGGATCGTGCACTGCTCGCGCGGCAAATACACGCGCCAGAACCGGATGCAGGTCTGTCGCCAGCAATGGCATTTCGTCCGGCAAGGAACGACGCCGGATATGCTGCTCAAACCCCATCGCTCACCCACTTTGCCAATGACCGACGGCGCCGCCACCAGCGCCGTAACGTATGTCTGGTTAATTGATAGCGTTTACCGTCAGCCGGCAGCAGCGTCAGGCACTGATAGCGGTTTTGCTTCAGACCCGCGAGTAACGGTTGCAACCACAGGCTTTGAAACTGTTGCACGGCCGTCACCCAGGCGAAGGGATCATGCTCACGCAACGGCTGAAGGCAATCCCCGATGTGGAGCAGAACCTCCCCACGGCAACCCTGTAACAGCGTCTCGGTTGATTCGGGTAAATCCTCGCTGTCCACCTGATGAAAGCGGGCCAGCGCATCCAGCAGCCAGTCGTCGGTATACACCTGTTGCCAGCTCGAATCTGCCTTGCCGGGTAAATGGCCACCACCCCACAACCACAGACTGTTCACGGCCAGCCGACCTTCTGCCTCGCGTTGCTGATTAACCGGGTGATCGTAAAGCAGCATCTGAACCTCGTTCATCAGCCGACGCCACTCGCCGGCCGACTCGCCACGCGGCAGATGGGGATTGATATCCTGCAACAGGAGCGAGGGTAGCGGCGAGGTCTGCAGTTCGGGCGCCTCGGACAAACTCAGATACCAGTGATGGGGCTGGCCCATGATCAACTGCAGACCGTCCTGGTGAAGATGCCGGTTAATACTCTCGACCAGCTGTTGCGCCTCATCCCTGTCCAGGCGTAACTCCTGATGACCCCGCATCACCGCACTGGTCATATCCGCCTGCAAGTGAACGGGATCGGCACGCAGGCAAAAGTTTTCCAGTTGCAGCTGCTGCACCGACTGACAAATGGCGGCAGCGGGATAATCACCGGTCGTACCGGGCTCGATACCGAACAACTGAAACAGACCGGCATAAGCGTCGCTGATTGGGGCATCGCTGATATCGGCGCGGGACAGCGACTTCTCCAGCGCAGTGAAGTCCGGCAGTTCAGCCGGGGAAAGTTGCGACAACACCGGCTGCGGGCCCAGCAAGCCAGGTACAAAGACGGTAATATCAAGTCGTGAGTCGTCAGTCATAAGTCCTGAATCTCAAGTCGGAAGTCTGAAACCCGGGACATCAGTCGTTTTCAGATTTCCGATTTCCGATTTCCGATTTATCACTGCCGACTGCCAACTGCCCTCTGCCGACTTTGTTTTATGCCATATTCGCCAGAATTGCCTTCTTGACTTCTTCGAGCGTGGCATCGACAGCCTGTACCGGCGTGCTCTGTTTGATTGCAATATCCGGATCTTTCAGGCCATGCCCGGTCAGGGTACAGACGATGGTACTGCCTTCGGGGATATTGCCACTTTGAATGTCACGCATGGCGCCGGCCAGTGACGTGGCCGAAGCGGGCTCACAGAATACGCCTTCTTTTTCGGCCAGCAGTTTCTGTGCAGCGAGGATTTCATCATCGCTGCATTCATCGAACCAGCCACCGGATTCTTCCTTGACCTTCCAGGCCATGTCCCAGCTCTGCGGGTGGCCAATGCGAATCGCGGTGGCCAGGGTATCGGGATCATCCACCATTTTGCCTCGCATGAACGGAGCACTGCCGGAAGCCTGATAACCGACCATCTTCGGACGGTTGCCGACAACGGCGCCACCGGCATACTTGCAATGGCCATGACAGAAGGAGCATGCGCCGGTGACATGATCACCCGAAGCCGAGGAATACTCGCAATAGCCGATCCAGTGCGCGGTGATATTGCCGGCATTGCCCACCGGAATACAATGGAAGTCCGGGGCACGACCCAGCTCCTCTACGATCTCGAACGCCGCGGTTTTCTGGCCCTGCAGGCGATAGGGGTTAATCGAGTTGACGATCGTAACCGGGGCTTCTGTCGCCACTTCCTTGACCAGTTGCATTCCTTTATCGAAATTACCCTTGATCTGGATAACGGTGGCACCGTGCATCATTGCCTGGGCCAGCTTGCCCAGCGCGATCTTGCCATCGGGAATCAGAACAAACGCGGTAATCCCGGCACGGGCGGCATAGGCCGCGGCGGCCGCCGAAGTATTACCGGTGGAAGCGCAGATAATCGCCTTGCTGCCCTCTTCCACCGCCTTGGTCACCGCCATGGTCATACCCCGATCCTTGAACGAACCGGTCGGATTCAGCCCTTCGTACTTGACGTAGATATCCACGTCCTTGCCCAGCACCCTCGGGATATTATTCAGGCGAATCAACGGCGTATTGCCCTCACCCAGGCTAATGATGCGGGTGTCATCATGCACCGGCAGGCGGTCACGGTACTTGTCAATCAAACCGGTATAACGGGTACGAAATGGCATTGTGTCTATTCCTCAGTACAGGGCAGTTCAACATTACCCATTTTTAAACAATCAATTTCAATCGCGGAGTTCGCAGAGTCGCGGAGGCGCGGAGTAATAAATTTCTTCTCCGCGGCTCTGCGTCCTCCGCGTTAAATTCGCAACATCATGCCTTTAAAGATTCGACGCGGATGCGGGTGACGTTGCCGTGAATTGATTTCATGGCTTCGATCTTGGCAATCGCTTCGTTCATTTTGCTCTCGCGCACCACGTGGGTCAGCATGATGACATTGGCCTTGTCGGAGCCTTCCATCGGTTCTTTCTGGATAATCGCCTCGATGCTGATATCGCGCTCGCCCAGGATCCGGGTCACTTCGGCCAGGACGCCGGGTTTGTCCTCGGCCTGCATGCGAAGATAGTAGGCGGTTTGCACTTCGTCGATGTTCAGGATCGGCAAATCGGTGATCGCATCGGGCTGGAAGGCCAGGTGCGGCACGCGGTTTTCAGGATCCGTGGTCAGTACCCGTACCACGTCGACCAGGTCGGCGACCACGGCCGACGCGGTCGGCTCGTCGCCGGCACCGGCACCATAATATAAGGTCGGACCGACGGCATCGCCCATAACCAGCACGGCGTTCATTACGCCATCGACGTTGGCAATCAGGCGACGCTCGGGAATCAGGGTCGGGTGCACGCGCAGCTCCACACCTTTGTCGGTGCGTCGGGTCAGGCCCAGGTGTTTGATGCGATAGCCCAGCTCTTCGGCATAGGCCACATCCTCGCGCGTGATGTTACTGATTCCCTCGGTATAGGTGGCTTCGAACTGCAACGGCGTACCGAAGGCGATCGAAGAAAGAATCGTCAGCTTGTGTGCCGCATCGATGCCTTCCACGTCGAAGGTGGGATCGGCCTCGGCATAACCCAGTTCCTGGGCTTCTTTCAGGACATCCTCGAATTCGCGACCCTTGTCGCGCATCTCGGTCAGGATAAAGTTACCGGTGCCGTTGATGATACCGGCCAGCCACTGGATCTGGTTACCGGCCAGGCCCTCGCGGATCGCCTTTATAATAGGTATACCACCGGCGACGGCCGCTTCGAAGGCGACCATCACGCCTTTTTTCTGTGCCGCGGCGAAAATTTCGTTACCGTGCTTGGCGATCAGCGCCTTGTTGGCGGTGACCACGTGTTTGCCCTGCTCGATGGCCTGCATGACCAAGTCCTTTGCCAGGCCATCGCCGCCGATCAGCTCGATGACGATCTCGATCTCGGGATTGTTGACGACCTGCTGAGGATCGGTCGTCAGTTCGATACCGGTGGTGTCGCAAATGCGCGGTTTGTCCAGATCCCGTGCCGCGGCATGGGTAATCCGGATGCCCCGGCCTGCACGCCGGGCAATCTCGCCGGCGTTGCGCTGCAATACATTCACGGTCCCGCCACCGACGGTTCCCAGTCCCAATAAGCCTACTTTAACCGCTTCCACTGACTTGCTTCCTCTTTATGATTATTTGCCGGAGGCCTGTTTCTTGAGTTCATCGGGATCCCGGCGCAGCATGTCCCGGATACCCCGGATCGCCTGGCGCGTACGATGTTCGTTTTCGATCAAGCCAAAACGCACATGATCATCCCCGTAATCCCCGAAACCGATGCCGGGCGAGGCCGCCACCTTGGCTTCCTGTAACAGTAATTTTGAAAACTCCAGTGAGCCTATGTCTTTGTATTCCTCGGGGATCGGCGCCCAGACAAACATGGTGCCTTTGGGTTTTTCGATCTCCCAGCCCACGGATTTGAGCCCGTCGCACAACACATCGCGACGGGAACGATAACGATCGACAATTTCCGTCACGCAATCCTGCGGCCCTTCCAGGGCGGTGATCGAGGCAACCTGGATGGGCGTGAACATGCCGTAATCGAGATAGGATTTCATCCTGGCCAGCGCCGCGACCAGCGTCGGATTTCCGACCATGAAACCGACCCGCCAGCCCGGCATGTTGTAACTCTTGGAGAGGGAATAAAACTCCACCGCCACGTCCTTGGCGCCGTTGACCTGCAGAATCGACGGAGCCTTGTAGCCGTCGAAAACGATGTCGGCATAGGCGATGTCGTGCACCACCCATATCTGGTGCTCACGGGCGATCTCCACCACCTTCTCGAAAAAGTCGAGATCCACGCACTGGGTCGTCGGATTGCCGGGGAAATTGAGGACCAGCATCTTGGGCTTGGGCCAGGAATCCTTGATCGCCTTCTCCAGTCCTTCGAAGAAATCGATCCCGGGCACCAGCGGCACATGACGAATATCGGCACCGGCGATGATAAAACCATAGGGATGGATCGGATAAGCCGGATTGGGCACCAGGACTGCATCGCCCGGCCCGACCGTGGCCAGCGCCAGATGGGCCAGGCCTTCCTTGGAACCGATGGTGACGATGGCTTCCGAGTCGGGATCCAGCTCCACGTCGAAACGCTGCTGGTACCAGCGGCAAATGGCGCGCCTCAGGCGCGGGATGCCGCGCGACAGGGAATAGCGATGGGTATCGGGGCGCTGGGCCACCTCGACCAGCTTGTCGACGATGTGTTGCGGCGTCGGCTGATCGGGATTGCCCATGCCAAAGTCGATGATGTCCTCACCACGGGCCCGGGCCGCTGCCTTCAATTCACCAACAATATTAAAGACATACGGCGGCAGCCGTTTGATTCTCGGAAAATCGTCTATCAAGTGGGCAATCCGATAAGAAAAAGGGTTAATGACCCGGGGCCCGCGCGCCTGCCCCGTCTCGTCGCAAAGCTCGTAACATTAACGGGTTCGCCGGTAGACTGTCAATGTTCCCGTAAAATTCAGGGACTTAGCCGGCTTTAGCGCAGCGGACTTGACGTCATCCCGGCACCTGGCCGAAGCTGTCAGGGCCTGACCCACTGCCCAGCAGGACATCGCATGAAATTCAACCTCGAACAGGTCGGCGGACTCACCATTCGCGCTTACGACACCGGTCAAATCACGGTCGTCATTCCCCCCTGGCATCCCCTGCGTGGTGTGGTGAATATCGAGCAGGACGAGGAAGGCAACGCCCGGTTCAACGACAGTTTTATCATCAGCCGCGAACAGCTCACCTGTGACTGGGCCCCGCAAACCTACGACGAACTGCAACCCGAACACCTCACCACACTGCTCGCCTACGAGCCGGAGCTGATCCTGCTGGGTACCGGTGCGCAACTGCGCTTTCCCAACGGTGAAACCATGGCCCGGGTCCAGCAAGCCGGCGTGGGTCTTGAAGTGATGGATACTGCCGCCGCCTGCCGGACTTTCAATATCCTGGTGGCCGAGGGACGTAATGTCGTCGCGGCGTTGATGATGATCTGAAACGCTCTTCTCTGGTTCTCTGGAAATATAACGCGGAGATCGCGGAGGCGCAAAGCCCCGGAGAAATAATTTTGAATGTTGAATTATGAATTATGAATTATGAATTATGAATTATGAATTATGAATGGCAGTGTGCTGTGTAATTCAAAATTCAACATTCAAAACTCAACATTGTTTTCGCCTCGGCGGTGAAAATCATATTATTAAGCCGCTTTTTGCTGACGTTCCTCGACGAATTTCAGAACCATTACGGTCAATGCCGGCAGGAAGGTGAGAGTGACCAGTGCGGTGCCCATCAGGCCGAACATGACGATCACGCCCACTCCCCGATAGAGTTCGGTGCCCGCGCCGGGCAAAAAGACCAGCGGTGCCAGGCCGAAGACCGTGGTCAGGGTGGACATGGCAATCGGCCGCAGTCGGGTTTCCACTGCATTGGCTACCGCCTCGCGGGCGGACATCCCCTCCTCACGCAGGTTCACGATCGACTGATGCACGATCAGGATCGGGTTGTTGACCACTGTCCCCATCAGGATCAAAAAGCCCAGCATGGCAATCATGTCAAACGGCAGCGTCAGTGCCGACAGGCCGATCAGCGGAAAACCGCTGCCGATAAAGTTGAACAACCACAGACCGAAGATACCGCCACTGACGCCAAGCGGAATGGTCGCCATGATCAGCAAGGGATAACCCCAGTGAGTAAAGATGGCGACCAGCAACAGATAAATGATCACTACCGCGACAATGTAATTGGCCGTCAGCGCCTCGCGCGTCGCGTCCAGTTCGTCGCTGGCGCCGGAGATACTCATGCTGATACTGGAGGGGACTTCTCCCGTTTTGCGCAGATATTGCACCAGTTCCTCGCGTACACGCTGTACGCCGATCTCCAGCGCCACGTCATCCGGCGGAATGATATTCAGGGTCACGGTACGCCGACCGTTGAGACGCCGGATATTATTGGTATCCACGGTTTCGACGATCTCGGCGACCGCGGAAAACGGCAGGATCGCGCCGACCGGCGTATAGATCTGTTTTTGATCCAGGCTGTCCAGCGTGGCATTCACGCCATCCTTGCTGTACAGGTACATATCGATCTTGTCATCGTCCAGAAAGAACTCACTGACAAAGGCACCGTCGGTTAACGCCGAGACGGTATAACCCAGTTCCTGGGTGGTCATGCCCACTTCACTGGCCCGGTCCCATTTGGGACGGATTTCAACCAGTGGTTGCGAGAGTGACAATGTCGAGGGATTGGCACGCAGGCGTGGCGAGTCGAAGATCTCACCGGCCCGTTGGTAGGCCTTGTTGGCCACTTTGTAGACCGAGGCCAGATCGGGCCCGGAAATATCCAGGTTGACACTGCGCGTGCCGCCGGAATTGCTGGTAATGATCGAGCCGCGCGTGACAAACGGGCGCATGGCCGGATACTCACGGTATTTGGCATCGATCGCATCCATCAACGGTTTGATGTGCGAGGGTTTTTTCGGCTCGCTGATGATCCGGATCCCCGAGGGCCGAATGCTCAGGTTCAGGTATTTCATCGCCGGCACTTCGGTCTCACCGTTATCAAATTGCTCCGGTGAATGCTTGAGAAACGGCAGAAAATAATCCTGCAGCTCGAAACCGATCCGACTCATGATCTCGAGGTTATAACCGGGCGGTGAACTCAGCGAGGCGAAGGTTTTGGGCTCCTCGCCTTCGGGCAGATATTCCGCCGGAGGTGTCAGCAACAAGTAGATACCGAGGCTGAGGACAAGGGTCACGGCTATCACCCGCGTCCGCTGACCGGGATCGCCGATGCGCCGTCCCACCGAATCGAGTACCCACTGGCGCACCTGCCGCGCACTTTGCGTCACGCTGCGCTGACTGTCGCCCAGGTGCAAACGGGCCGCCGCCGAGGGAATCACCGTGATCGCCACCAGCATGGAGGCGAGAATCGATGCGGCGATGGCGATGGCAATATCCGAATAGAGCTGCCCCGCCTCCTCTTCAATAAACAGGATCGGCAAAAATACCATGACCGTGGTCAGCGTGGAGGCCAGCACCGCCGGCCACACCTTCTGTACCCCGGTAACCGCCGCCTTGAGCCGATCCAGCCCACGTCGACGTTCGTGCTCGATGCTCTCCAGTACCACGATGCTGTTATCCAGCGTCATACCGATGGCAAAGGCGATCCCGGCCAGCGAGATCACGTTGATGGTACGGCCGGTCAGCTGCAAACCGATAAACGCGGCAATAGTACACAGCGGGATACCCATGATCCCGACCAGGGTCGCGCGCCCGGAACGCAAAAACAGGTACATCACCGCGCAGGCCAGCAACGCACCCAGGGCAAGATTGGTCCACACATTCCGTACCGAGGACTGGACATAACCGGCATCATCGGCCACCAGGCGCATCTGCATGCCGGCCGGTTTGAGTACCTCGCGGTTGATGGCCGCCATCTGTTCCAGCATGCCTTCTTTGATTTCGATGACATTGGAGCCAGGCTGACGGCGCACCGACATGCCGATGACCGGCTTGCCATCGGTATAGGAAAGCCGGCTCAGCTTGTAGTGATCCAGTTGCAGCGTAGCCACATCGCCAAGGCGAATGATGGCATCCCCGCGTCGCTCGAGAATCAGCCTGCGCATATCATCAAGATCGGCAAAGCGACCGATGGTACGCAGCAGATACCGGCGCTTGCCCGATTCCAGTTCGCCGCCCGAGACGTCGCGGTTTCGCTCGCGAATGGCATCGCGCACCTGGGCGATGGTGATATCCCGCTCGGCCAGCCTGGCGGGATCGAGCAGGATCTGGATCTGACGCTCCGCCCCGCCGTAAACATTGACCATGGAGACCCCCGGCACGGTCTCCATGCGCACGCGGACATTGTCATCCACGTAATCCTGCATCATCACCATATCGAGGTTGCGTGGATTGCCGTCCAGTGGCATCACGCGGAAATACATAAAAGAGTTGCTGGAGAAGGACGAGGCATAGATGCGCGGCTCGTCCACGTTCTCGGGATACGACGGCACCTGTGACAGGGCATTATTTATCTCGATCAGTGTCTGGTTGAGATCGATGCCGAAAGGAAATTCCAGTTCAATGGAAGCCTGCCCGAACGAGGACGACGAGATAAGTCGTTCGAGTCCCGGTACGCTGCGCAGGTACTCTTCCTGCTCGATGATGATCTCTTTTTCCACATCCTGCGGCGTCGCGCCCGGCCAGGAGGTGCGGATAGTAATGGTGCGTACCTCCAGGTCCGGAATCATCTGCACCGGAATCCGCATGGCGGCCACCACGCCCAGTACCGCCACAATCAGCACGGCCACGGCAATCAGGGTGCCGCGATGGATCATCGCATGAAACATGCTTCAGCGTTCCCCGTTGCGTTGCTGTATCTGAACGATCTGATCGGCTTCCAGTGCTTCATTGCCCTCGACCACCACGGTATCGCCGGCCTCGAGGCCTTTGCGAATCTCGATCAGCCCGCCAAACCCGTGGCCGGTGGTCACCCGGCGCTCGATGACCTGAAACTTCCCGTCCTGCTCGCGAACCACCCAGACCGTGATCCGGCCATCGGGGTAGCGCAATACCGCGTCACGCGAGACCACGATCCCCTGTCGATCGGCGGTAACCTGCAACAGACCATTGACCGACATCCCGGGAATAATATCGGCATCGACCGAGTCGAACAGTACACGCAGCATGAAGGTCCGGGCACTGCGATCATTGACCGGCACCACCGCGTCGATCTCACCCTCGTAGCGCCGTCCGGACAGCGCATTCAGCGTCAGGGTAATGCGACTGTTGTCATCGATCAGGGGAAAGAAGACCTGCGGGACCGCGAAATCGGCGTGCAGGGTATCCAGGGCAACCAGCTCCAGGACACTCGTACCGGGGTCCACCCACTCACCTACCTCGGTTAATTTATCGCTGATCACGCCGGCGAACGGCGCCCGCACCACATGGCGCTCGAAACGGGCCTGCTGACGCTGCTCCTCGGCTTCCTGGCGCTTCAGCGCCGCTTCTTTGATCGCTACTTCCGCTTTACGCAGCTGGATTTCATTTTCCGAAATGCTGCGCTGTTTGCGCAGGCGCTGCGCATCGGCATAGCGCCGTTTCGCGTCCGTCAGCTCGGCACGTAGCTGCTCGGTCTGCGCCTGGCTGGCCTGGTATTCCCATTTGCCGATTTCGCTATCGAGCACCAGCAATACATCCCCGGCCTCGACCCGATCACCAAAGTCCACTTCCAGCGACGCCACCTGCCCGCTGATCTCGCTCGATAGTTGCGAAACCCGGGCCGAGGTGACCGTCCCACTGAGCGGCACCTGGCGGATGATCTCCGTCTCGCGCGCCTGCTCGACCACCACCGTCGGCGCCTCGGCGGCCCCCGCGAAGCCCGGATTCAGAAATAACAGCATCACCAGGGAATATGTCCAGCACAGGGAACGGACACGCGCCGGCGGGGCACGAAACAGATCGGGCATCCTCAAAACCTCGTTATTATTGTGGTTTACAGACCGTTATTATAGCGGCACAGCCAAGCTGCCATGCACCGTCCTGCGGTGCAAGCGACTATACAATGATACTTATCAGACAGCGAATGATTGGCGTGGTTCAGCCTGGCTACCCGGCAAACAAGCGGCTAGCAGGCTATTCATATCCGGGGAATTGCGGCATTTGCAAAGGGTAATGGCTCAGGGATAACGAACGTCGAGTTCGAACGGATATGTCAGAACTTCCTGCTTGTCCGCGAGGATCAGTTCAACCGCTTCGATCCCTTTGCCGAATGGCAGGGTCATGGTCCAGTAGCCGGCCTGCTGGTAATTGATGGGATCCGCCATCACCCTTTGTCCGTTGCTATCCAGGCCATGAACATTAACCAGTTTTTCGATATCGCCCTCGATTTTGAGACTGTGGCCTGCAAAGGTACCGCGATTGAGCGCGGTCAGTGTGACGGTGACGCCATCGACAGACTGGCCGTCCCATAATTCGGCCAATTCAAACGTAGTGGAAGCAGTCCGGATGGGCAGGCGGACCTGCAGCCGGCCCTTGATCGCATCCAGGCGTTGTTCATCCTCGAGCCCGGAGCGTAACTGCAGGCTTTGTTGGGCAATCGGCATGCCATTCAGGCTATGCCGGGCAACCACTTCGCCGGTGTCGGTCTTGTAAGGATAACTGATCCGGACATAGTGCTCCCGGGGGCCTTCTTTTTCCGCCGGTTCCTCAATCCGGTAGCTGAATGCCGAAAGCACGGCGGGCAATTTGTTCAGCATGGGGAAATAAATATGGGCCCAGGGGGCATTGCTCCACTGTGACGGTGTATGCGTCAGATACAGACTGATCTCACGCCAGTGTTCCTCGGCAATGGGGGGCGATTTTTTGCCAGCGGTTACCCATTTATCCGGGTCGATCTCCAGCCTGAGAAAATCCAGCTCTTTGTACGCATTCCAGTCAGACAGTGCAATTTGTTCCGGGGCCATATAATCCGGCTTTATCTCATCCTCTTGATCACCGGAGGGGGTAAACAGGTTTTCGAGCCGGAAGTCTGTTTTGTGTGTAACGGTTCGGCTTGCCACGAATATTTTCAGTTCATGAACTTTCCCGTGGTAATTTTGCGTAACCCGACCATCGCCGGCACTGCTCATACGCCAGCCAGTGCGCAATGGTTGACCCTGATCATTAAACGCCCGAACCTCCAGCAGCTTCCCGGAGTTGCCCGAGACCTGGTAGGACACACTGTTATCCCCGACACGAGAGAGATAAAAGCGCATCCCCTCCTGTTCAATACTTTCCCCCGCCTGCAAGGGAACAGGGTATTCACGCACGGAGACCGGCGATGTAAAGCGGATGTATCCCTGTATACTGCGGATATCCCCGGGCTGAACATCGGGACGCAGGCGCAGGGTTTTTCTGACCGTTACATTATTCTGAAACAGGGACGTGGAGGTCTCGGACTCATGGTTGGGACTGCGACCGAACAATTCGTTGGGGGTCACGCAGTGCTCGTCCCGAAGCAGGTTATTGCCCTCCTCGTCCGTAACCGTCTCCACATGCAGCGCCAGCTCACCGGTACGATTGTTAGCGTCGCTGTCCGCTTTTTTCGGTAACCCGGCCTTGCCTTGCAGCAACACCTCGAACAGACCGTCATCGTTCTTTTTTATGCTGTCCAGATCCACTGCGAACGGGCCATCCTGAAACAGCGGCGTTGTCTCATAAGACTCCAGTTGCAAGGGCGGCAAGCTGGTAAAGACCTTGTTCCCGGTATAATCGACCGGGTTGTTTTGTAATTTTTCTTCGACAGGCGCGTTCTGTTGACTCGCGGTCATTGCCCCGCCCATCAACGCCGCCAGCGATTCCCGAACCACATTCTCGATATCATCCAGCACACTCCCATCCAGAGCGACATCAACCTCCAGGCTTTCTGGTTGTGATTTGACCTGGATATTTGACAGCAACTGGCTCATGGTAGGCGTCACTTTGCGGGTATTGCCTTTAAGCTCTTCGATGCTCCGGGTAATCTGCCCGGAGGTTTCGCTCTTCCAGGCGGCATCATCACTGAACAGGCTCAGATTCAACTTCAGGGAAAGCGACAGAAGATCCGCCCGCAGGCCGGCAGCCAGACTGTGGATTTGCGTATTTTCGCTGCCGGCCTGGTTCATCATCATTCCCTGCATACCCCCCAGGGCTTTGCCGGTTTCCGGGATGGCAAAAATCATCAGGCTGGCCAGCTTATCGGCACGATAGCGCTGCCATTGCGTCAGATCCTGTTGCGCCCCGGCCTTGCGTTGCAGACGCACGATCAAATCCTTGCCGTAGTCGAGATCATCGATCAACAACATCGAACTGCCGTTTGCATACAGATAGGCGGGTTTATCAGAGGCGCTTTTTGACCTATAATCCGGACAGGCCTCTTCGGCCTTAACCGCCTTTGGCTTATCCTTCAGCAAATACCAGTTCGTTGCGCCAGTGACAGTCTCCGGCGCATAATGCCGACGAAAGGTTTCCAGTACCGAGGATTGATTAAAGTCGCCCAGCAGTAATAGTGCAGTTCTACCCGGCTGCTCGGGCCCACCGGAATAAACACCCACCATCAGCTGATCGAGGTTGTCGCGAAAATTGGCCGGCCCATCAAATAACGCAGAGAGAATATCTGTTTTTGCCGCGCCGACAGACAGAGCCGCGGGGTCCATCTCTCCAAAGGCGAGGCGATTCAGCTCGACCAGCTTGCTGACATTGGCGTGGGCCAGTGCGACCAGGTTACCGTCGGCCAGTGCTGCTTCGGCGGTTTTTGCCACGGCGGGATAAGGAACCCTGCTCAGATGCCAGAGATAGCCTCCCGTTGTACCGAGCAGCAGCAAAATGGTGAGCGAGCCGGCGATGAGCCATTTTTTTCTGGCCCCGGAAGCGGGTTTGCGGGATGAAGGGCCTTTACCGGCGCCCGGTGAGGAACGTCGGGTGGATTTCGCTTTGCCTGATTCCAGCTCGATATCCAGACCGGCATTTTTCAACGCGGCATATAATTTCTCAATTTTCGCTTTGTCCGACGAGCTTTTCAGCTTGACCCGCTGACCGGCCAGTAATTTATCCCGAATGGTCGATTCATCCAGCCCGGTGAGCCGGGCAATTTCCTCGATGGCTTTGGCTTCATCACTCCCCTCGACAAGCTTCCCCTTGCAGATCAGTCGATATTCCATCCAGCGAGCCCCTTTATGTCCGAGTTAATTCTTCTTATTTACCGGGATTCAACCACGCACGTGCCGCAGTAACAACCAGATACGCTTGCGGATATTGTTCACCCTGGCGCCCCAGCGATAATTCTGATTCTTTTCGACGTAAGGGAACTTGATGATCAGCTCGTTAATCTTGTCATAAATCGACTCGATCAATTCAGCCGTATGCTTGCCCCGCCAGGGCGCCAGGTCCGTTCCCTCCAGCGACGGATAACTCTCGATCGTTTTTTTCTTGATAGTGTCGAAATTGTAACCCCGATTGGCCAGTTTTTTATATTCCGCCACCGACAGTTTGCCGATCACCTCGCGTAAGGGCACCCCGTCTTCGGCCACCAGATCCAGATAATGCAGGTTATCCTTCAACTCCCCGATCAGGGCGCGCTCATCCCCGCGCGCCCGTGCCTTCCAGGCACCGAACTCCTTCATCGCCGTCCCGGCCGAGGAGAGCGCCTTGAGAACGGTCGGTATACTCAGTTCCATTTCAATACTTTGAGTTAATGATTTTCAAAAACGAGTTTCAGGGTATGGCTGTTGCTGGAGGTCGTGGAGAGCTTCCCACCTGCCGATATACCCACAACTTCAATCTCCAGCCCCCCTGCCTTATCTGTCGTCACATTAAACCCGGTTTCGATGACCAGCTTTTTCAACGCCAGCTGATTATTTCGGTCGATCGCATCGACCGCACCGATCACATATTCGGCCAGTTGCCGGCCAGTTGCGGCTGATGTGAGTTTTTTACCGGACTTATCCGGCGTCAACACAAGAATCAGCGTATTGGATTTAGTCCTGCTCCACTTTCCCTCACCCGATAGAACAAAATTACCGGATGCTTCTTTTGCCCCCTTTGCACTGGTCGACAAGGTAATTTCAGCGTACTTGAATCCAGGCAGCGACCTGCCGCTGGTTTGCGCTTCGATTTCATTGATCGCGATCTGAATCTGATCCAGCAACTCGCTGACCGTGACACGCGTCTCTTCCGGACTGCGCAACCCGGCACAACCCGACAGCAAAACAATGGCTATCACCAATAAATATCGATATATCACATTAATCCCTCAGAAAATGAATCCACCAGGAATCCACCGGTAACTAAATAATCGTTTTAACGGCATTTTTGAATGTATCGATGGCGGCATTGACCGCCTTTTGCGCAGCGGCTTCGGTCATAATCTGCACGGCCAGCAGTTGGGCTTTCACCACCTGCTTTTCCCGTTCCACTTCCTGTTCGAATACATCATCATCTATTTCGCCGCTGATGCGTGCTTTGGCCAGCTCCTCCAGTGACTGTTTCTGCTGTTCGACAATCTGCTTCGCGTAGTCGGTGATCTCCCCCACATCACCCTCGACGGCGTCATTGGCCGCGGCCACCATCTGCTTCAAAATCGCTTCGATATCCATGACTCACCTCCTTGATGTCAAGTGTCAGTTGTTATTTTCCTGCGTTGATTCCTTGGCTATCTCGCCTTTCGCCATGGCAACAAAAACCCGGACGTATTGCTGACGGTGACGACGGGCAATGAAATCGGAAATCGTGTCATTCTCCTTGTGACTGGACTTGTCACCGATCCAGAGATCCAGCGCAATCTGCGACTGCTCGGTGGATAACTCATTGAGAGGGCGAATCTCGTTGCGCATTACAAGATTACGCAGATCCGACTCGATCCGGTTATAGTCCGCCTGAAATTTCGTATACTGCCGCTCGTCCGAATGCGTATCCAGCAAGCGCCCCCAGAACAGATCCACCTCTTTGGCAATCCGCAGAATCTCCGCTTTGACCTCTGCATCGTAATCCGCCACATAGCGAACCGTGCAGCCCGGAACACTCAGAGCTAACATAAGCAAGCCCAGGACAAACGGAATCAACCTGAATTGTTGTAACATGACGGCCTCCCTACCCTGTGTTAAATAAATCTGCCAGCGCAAAATAACAGACCGGCAGAAATGAACAGTTTTACAAATCCAGTATACTCTGCGCTCTAAGCAGGAATATTTTGAAATCAGCCTGAATACTCCCATTCCTGGATAGCCCGACCAGCCAGTCAACCATTAGCAGGAACACCACCAAAAGCAACAAACTCGCCGGAAAAACGCCCCGCCACCTGCCCGTTATACGCCAGCACCGACGTTACAGCCACCCGGGCCTTGCCACGGCGCGACAGCATTCGCACAAACCTTGACCACTGCGTCACGTCCTCCATCGACGCCCGCGCCGTAAACGTCCCGTCAATCGGCAAATCATACTCCATCATATTGCGCTGAATGACCAGGCGACTGGTGAAACCCTCACTGCGAAGCCTGACGTGCAACAACGACCACGCCGCCAGCGTCGCCAGCGCCGACGCACTACCGCCAAACACCGTCTCGCGATGATTGATATTCGGCGCCAGTGGTGCACTCAATACAATATTCTCCGGCCCCGGCTCCACCACCGACACCGCCATCGCTTTTGACAGCGGGATGTGTTCGTGGAGGTAGGCTTCAAGTTCGTTCTGTAGCACTGATATTCCCTTATTATAGTATAATACTTAATCAATATTTAGCTTTGACAACAGGTGTGCTGCCCCCAGAATTTCGCCAGCTATCATCACGGCTTCTCACCAAGCAGCTGGTTAACTTTTGGCTGTATAAACCACACACCAACAGGGAAAAACCAAAACAGAAAAAATGGTCCGGAATAATTATAAAATGACACGTCTTTTTTTTGCTCTAACTTGGTAAGCTGCTTTGCAGTGAAACCAAGGGCATAGAAAATAGCCGCCATAGCCAGAAGATGCATGATAATCATATAACCCGGAAACTCAGGCCCTGAACCGAAGAAAAACACGCCACTAAATACAACATAAACCAGGGCATAAATCAGCCCGGCTCTCATGAACCCAGGGGAAGAATATAGTTCATTCGGAAGCACTTTTGAGCAAGCAGTGGCGATCGCCCACAACCATCCGAAGAAGACCATGCCAACAATTAATGTTGGAATCATTAAAAGAAGAGGATTAAAGGCATCACCATTAATTATTGAAGAAGCCATGAGGGATTGACCAAGAATAATCAACCCGAAAAATACAGTAAACAGCTGCCAATGCTTGGCTTTAAGATAAACATTCATATTCGACCTGCAATTATTCATTCGAAAGATATCGACCATTTATTGAAACCCACTACCGCTCCAGGCACCGTCATTTTCTACCTATAAGACAAAACGCAAGACTTGACCCAGCTACTTCTGGTCATTTTCTACCTATAAGGCAAAACGCAAGACCTGACCCCGCCACTTGGGCCTTGCCACGGCGCGACAGCATTCGCACAAACCTTGACCACTGCGTCACGTCCTCCATCGACGCCCGCGCCGTAAACGTCCCATCAATCGGCAAATCATACTCCATCATATTGCGCTGAATGACCAGGCGACTGGTGAAACCCTCACTGCGAAGCCTGACGTGCAACAACGACCACGCCGCCAGCGTCGCCAGCGCCGACGCACTACCGCCAAACACCGTCTCGCGATGATTGATATTCGGCGCCAGTGGTGCACTCAATACAATATTCTCCGGCCCCGGCCCCACCACCGACACCGCCATCGCTTTTGACAGCGGGATGTGTTCGTGGAGGTAGGCTTCAAGTTCATTCTGTAGCACTGACATTCCCTTGTTATTTCATGAGGCGCGTCATTTCGAAGTTTCAGGAGCGGGTATAATTTGTCTTAAATTAGCAGAATAAATTGGCCAGATATTGTTAACCAGAAGCTATTACTTTCACTAACACATATCCGGGTTATCACAATTCCCTGTAAAAGCCATAAGCATATAAAAGGAAACAAATAGCGCAAATCCACCTATTACCAGGACACCATCTGCTGTCGCGGTGACGGGGCTAAATAATTTCTTGGTGACTGTTTCCATACCACCATCTTCTTCCGTGATATTGATCTCATAGGTTTTATTGAATTTATATTTTGCTGGTATCTCTTCTATTGCCCTGTATCTGATACCTTTTATTCCCCCTGTAAAGTGCAACTCACTCTCATTACCTTTTCTATTTGCAAGCTCAGAGAAGCCGGCAGCGACAAACCATTCAGCTCTTTCTCTGGTCTCGGGTTTTACGAACAACCTGTAATTACCGGTAATTCGATTATCAACATCCACCTTAAATCCCCAAAAATTCGGTCTAACAAATTTTCGGTTTTTCGACATCAGGATTTTATGTAGATTATTATCAATCTTGAAAACATAGTGGTAGTCATTACCAATTATCACCATCCTTCTGCCATCTTCAGTAACAAGAAAACTTGACACCTCCTCGGTATAATCTCCCTCTTCCAGCATATAACTTGTCATACAAGAAGAGAGAAAAATCAAACATAAAAACAGAAATAATAATTTATAGACAGTCCCTTGAAGAATACTCACAGATAACCTCCTAAAGATAAACCCAGAAACCCCAGATAGTTAATTTCGGGTGCCGTTCAAGGCGCTCAAGGCGTTCAAGTCAGCTCAAACGCTCAGATCACTCGCTGATAGCAGAATTTCAGATTCAAGTGTTCTGACCCCTTGTTCACGCTATCACGGCGCGACAGCATTCGCCCAAACCGTGACCACTGCATCACGTCTTTTGTTCTAATATAAAAGCTCAGTCAAGTCTCAGTCCTGGAAATAGGTATACTGTGCCCAGAATTCCTGCTTGTTAACTGTTTGCATTTAATGTCTGACCACATATTGACCAATATACTTCCATGTCAGAAAGTTCCAAATTATCTACTGTGTCACTACCATTTAGAAACAGAGGAACTTTATAACCAATACATTGGGGGTGTGAGGGGTTTTCGCCCCCAGCGCTTCTCCACTCTTTATAAAATTCACTTGCTAGTGCTTCATTTTGATATTCTGCAAGCTCTTCATTATGAAAAGATTCGAAATTGACAGGAATTTGCATTACTTCACCTGCGCCTGGCTCGAACAGAAGAATAAGCATTTGATTGTTTTCTACTCTGCTTTTATCAAGAGCAAAATGCCTCCCAAGCCAGTCGTATCCGAAGCAGATGAATCTGTCTTTATAGCTTGTAAATTCTTCCTCTACAAGCCGCGTCCACTTTAAAATATCTTGGACTGAGTGAAGCCTATATAATCCTTCATTAAATGTAGCGCCACCATAACTAGCCATTAACTCAAAGAAACCTTTGGCATATGGTTCAATTTTATTCAATAAGTCTGTATCAGGTGTATTTTCAGCCTGAGCATATTTTCTGTAATTATCTAAAAAGTTTTCGTACATATTCTTTTGTGCAGCTAACGCCAGCCGTAACCGGCGTATTTGTAGTGAGCGTAGCGAACGAAAAATACGTCCGAGTTTACGGCCTTGTTAGGAATTTTCTTCACCAAGCCATATTTTTTCTACGTACCCAGGTTCTTTCAGCTTTTCGAGTTGTTTTACTAAACCAGCCACACCAAGTTTCTTAAGTGCTTCTGGTAGCTCATTGTTTAATATTTTATATACACTTGACCAATCTGCCTCTGTTTCAACTCTGCCATGATCGAATCTTAATAGCTCTGAGTTATATTCTAGGTTTTTATTAAAGCTATCAGGAGTCAGTTTGTATGGATACTCCATTGGTTCAGTTGCATATTTCTTTTTAGGAGCATCCATGAATCCAAAGTCTTTGGGTCTAGCACAAAGCACGAAAGCTTTTGTTCCAGCTTGTTGAAATCTCCCACCTAAGCCGATGTACCCAATAACCCAATTATCAAGCTCTTTAAACGCAAGGGCTTTACCGATGAATTCGAATCCATTTTTCTCTAGCTGATTCAAAAAGTCGGTGTAATTCATTTTATGCCTAACAGTGATTTAGACAGACGTCTGCCTATCCCCGGCTAAAGCCTGAAAATACAGATACCCCTAATCCTAGCAAGCATTCCCCAATTTTTCGACGCACGACATAAGAATTTTTCTTGCAATATCAGGGTTTTCCCTAACTATAGCTAGCCGGTTTTTATCCCGTTAGACGCCGCCGAGCATCGCAGTGAAAGGAGGAACAGCCCGCAGGGTGGCGGCAGGGATGCCGCCACTCGCTCGACGGCACAGGGACGTGCCGTCGGGCGAGCCCGACTGGAGCGAGAAGCACAGGGGACCGGTGTAGCAATTGATAAATTGCTATACCGGCGGCGTCTTTCGGGAGCGGTTTTTGGTGACTTTTTGCCGCTTCAAAAAGTCACTCGCCGCGCGGGCGCGAGAGCCCGCTTTCAAGATCCAGGGCGCCCGGAGGGCGAACATTTAGAGAGGGTTAGATGCTTGATCACCCCTCCCTGGCCCTCCCCTTGGAGGGGCGGGAATAAAGTCTGAGGTGCGAGAGCCCGTTTTCAAAATTCAGGCTCGCCCGCAGAGCGATCACTTTGATAGTCAGGGGGCATCGGCAGACAGTCGCCGCTACAAGCGCCTCCCACAAAAGAAAATCAACGCTTTCAAGATTCAGTCAGCCCGGAGGGCTAACCTTTTCTCTCCCCCTCTCCCTAACCCTCTATTACGGGCGTCCTGCCCTCCACCCTGCGGGCCAGCCGTTGGCTGTTCAAATCTGCTCCCGGCAGATTTGTCCCCAAGGGGGAGAGGGAATAAAGGAAAGAAGGAGTCTATTTAAACAGGGCGTCGACGGAGAACCCGTCTTTTTCGAGGATGTCGCGTAGCTTCTTCAAAGCTTCGAGCTGGATCTGCCGCACCCGCTCGCGGGTGACACCGATGGTGTTACCCACCTCTTCCAGCGTGGCCACGTCATAGCCGTGCAGGCCGAAGCGGCGCTCGACCACTTCGCGCTGTTTCTCACTGAGCTGCGCCAGCCACTGTTCGATGTTGGCCTTGACGTCGTCGTCCTGCAGCATGGTGACGGGATCGCTGTTGTTCTCGTCGGGGATGGCATCGAGCAGGGAGTTGTCGGCGTCGTGGCCCATGGGCGAGTCGACCGAGGCGATGCGCTCGTTGAGGCCGAGCATTTTTTTCACCTCGTCGATCGGCTTGTCGAGCATCTCGGCGATTTCTTCGGTGGTCGGCTCATGGTCCAGGGTCTGCGACAGATGCCGCGCCGCGCGCAGGTAGATGTTGATCTCCTTGACCACGTGGATCGGCAGGCGGATGGTGCGGGTCTGGTTCATGATGGCCCGCTCGATGGTCTGGCGGATCCACCAGGTGGCGTAGGTGGAGAAGCGAAAGCCGCGTTCGGGGTCGAATTTTTCCACCGCGCGAATCAGGCCCAGGTTGCCCTCCTCGATCAGATCCAGCAGGGCCAGGCCTCGGTTGAGATAACGCCGCGCGATCTTGACCACCAGGCGCAGGTTGGATTCGATCATTTTCTTGCGCGCGGCTTCATCGCCCTTGAGGGCCTTGCGCGAATAGAATTTTTCTTCGTCGGCCGTCAGCAGCGGTGAATAGCCGATTTCGCTGAGGTATAAACGGGTGGCGTCGAGCTGACCTTCGGGAATCACGCCGGGCTCATACCGATGCGGTTCTTCGATCGGCGCGGCATCAGCCGGGTCGTCGTCCACATCGTCCCCCATGACCAGTTCTTCCGCATTCTCATCCTCTTCCGGAAGTGCATCCAGGTCTTCCTCGACTTCCGTGTCGCGCTTGATCTTGTTTGCGTCATTTCCGTGCTCAGCCATAGGCGACTACCGTGACTACGACCCCTTTTTTGGCAAGTACTTGATCGGGTCCTGCGGTGTACCGTTACGACGAATCTCGAAATGCAGCATCGCCGGTCCCGTTCCGTTATTTCCCATATCAGCAATATGCTCTCCGGATTTGACCGAGTCATTCTCCTGAACGTGCAACTTGCTGTTATAGGCGTAAGCGCTGAAATAGGTGGTGTTGTGTTTTATTATTATCAGGTTCCCATAACCGCGTAAACCGTTACCGCTGTAAACCACCTTGCCATCTGCAGCAGCCTTTACAGCCTGCCCCATTCTGCCAGCAATATCCAGCCCTTTTTTGCCCGGATCACTGCCCGAAAAGGTGTTGACGATTTCGCCTTCGACCGGCCACTCCCAGCCCAGTGTGCGGTTATCGTCCGGCGGTTCGGGTGATGCTGTACTGCGGGTGGTGGGACGGCGCGATCTGGCGGGCGTTTCATCGCTGTTATCCGCGCTTTGCGCGGCGGCAGTGCGCCCCGGATACATGCGGATCGTCTGGCCGGGATAGATGGTATAGGGCGCACTGATGCCGTTCCAGCGCGCCACCGTGCGGTAATCGTGGCCGTGTTGCCAGGCAATGGAGTAAAGGGTGTCGCCCTTGCTGACGGTATACTCCGCCCCCTTGCCGCCGCGCTCACGATCCGGATCGTAATGCACGAAAGGCCGGCACCCGGTCAGTGCCACAACGACCATAACGATGCCAATAACCCTTCGTTTCATCCGTTATTCAAAACAAAGTACGCGGCAATCACTGCCAGGATCACCAGCCAGCCCAGCCGATCGATATACTGGCGCAGGGTATGTTGCATGGCCGGTCCGCCCCACTTCATCAGCCCCGCCACCATGAAAAAGCGCGCCCCGCGCCCGATGGCCGAAGCGATCACAAACGGGATAAACACCATGCTGACAACCCCGGCCGTGATAGTGAATACCTTGTAGGGGATTGGGGAAAACCCGGCTATGAAAATCACCCAGATCCCCCATTCATCAAACCAGGCCCGTGTCTGCAAATATTTTTCCCAGTAACCGGCACTGTGCAGCAACGGTTCGATCATTTCAAAGGCAAACATGCCAATCAGATAACCGAGTATGCCGCCGAGCACCGAGGCGACGGTGGTCAGCAACGCCAACTGCCAGGCGCGCTCGGGTTTCGCCAGGGCCATGGGCGCCAGCATCACATCGGGCGGAATGGGAAAAAACGAGGATTCGGCAAAGCTGAGCCCGGCCAGATAGGCGGGCGCCCGACGATGGGCGGACCAGATCATCACCCGATCGAACAGGACGGTAAACAGTTTCACGATAGATCTCCTTGAACCAGCGGCACGAAACTCACGGCCTCCAGCCGGGTCTCGCTGAATTCATCGCCCTGGCGCGTGATCAACCGCAGGCGCTGCGCCTGACCCTGCCCGCCGGTGGGAATCACCAGCCGGCCACCGTCAGCCAGCTGCTGTAACAGCTCGTCGGGCACCGCTTCGGGCGCGGCGGTGACAATAATCCCATCATAGGGGGCATGTTTTTTCCAGCCCCAGTTGCCGTCGCTGTGTTGATAGCGCACGTTGTTCAGACCCAGTTCATAAAGCAGGTTGCGCGCGCGCTGCTGTAACGGCGCGATACGCTCCACGGTGAAAACCTCCTCCACCAGCTGCGCCAGGATCGCGGTCTGATAACCACAACCGGTGCCCACTTCCAGGACCCGCTGCGGCGGATGCGAGCCGAGCAAAACTTCAGTCATGCGCGCAACAATATAGGGTTGCGAGATAGTCTGACCGTTACCGATCGGCAGGGCAGTATCTTCATAGGCACGCGAGGCGAGCGCTTCGTCAACAAACAGATGGCGCGGCGTGGAGCGCATGACTTCCAGCACGGCCTCGTTGGCGATGCCCTTGTCCCGCAAGCGCTCGATGAGCCGATCGCGGGTACGCTGCGAGGTCATGCCGATCCCCTGGCGGGTATTCATGCGCCCCACTTCGCCAGCCAGTCGGCCACCGACTGCAGGCTCTGATGACGGGTCAGGTCGATCTGGATGGGCGTCACGGAGACATAGCCGTTGCGCACCGCGTAAAAATCGGTGCCCGGCCCGGCATCCTGTTCGGCCCCCGGCGGCCCCACCCAGTAGATATCCCGACCGCGGGGATCCTCGGCCTTGATCACCGGCTCGGCCTTGTGCCGGTGGCCCAGGCGGGTGGCCTGATAACCCGACAATTCCTCGAACGGCATATCCGGCACGTTGATATTCAATATGGTGTCCTGCGGCAGTGGATCGCTGGCCAGGCGGTCGATGAACTGGCGCGCCACCCGGGCGGCAGCCTCGTAATGGGTGAAGCGGTGACCGCTGCCCGCCAGCGACACCGCCACCGCCGGCAGGCCGAGAAAGCGCCCTTCCATGGCCGCGGCCACGGTACCCGAATAGAGCACGTCGTCGCCCATGTTGGCGCCGGCATTGATACCGGAGATGACCATATCCGGTTCATGATCCAGCAGACCGGTGATCGCCAGATGGACACAATCGGTGGGCGTGCCGTCGACCCGGATCAGGTTCTCGCCCAGGCGACGGGCGCGGATCGGCATTTCCAGGGTCAGGGAGTTGCTGGCACCGCTGCGATCCCGCTCCGGCGCCACGATGGTAATCTCGGCGATATCCTGCAGGGCCTCGGCCAGGGTGTTAATTCCCGGGGCTTCATAGCCATCATCATTACTCAACAGTATCCGCATGTTGTTGCAGAAACTCACATCTTGGTTGGAAGTGGTTGAATAGGCGGTAAATTTGGCCCTACTATACCGGATAAGCGCGATCCCGCCTACATTTTCCTGAACACGCCAGTACGCGGGCGGATCCTCGGCAACCGGCGACCTCGCAAACAATTATTCATGAGCAAGAAAACCCCCAGCAAAGAGGAACAGGATCTGTTCCGCGAGGCCGTGCAGGATGTCCGTCCGTTACAGGCCGAACCACGCCATGAGCCGCCGCGGCGTAAACCGGCACCCCGACCTCGCCAACGTGAGCTGGACGAGGCCGCCGTGCTGCAGGAAATGCTCTCCGATCCGGTGCATCCCGAGGATCTGGAAACCGGCGAGGAGCTGCTGTTTATCCGGGGTGGCCTGCAGCACAAGCTGATCAAGAAACTGCGCCGGGGTGAGCTGGCGATCGAGGCCGAGCTGGACCTGCACGGCCTGTTTCGTGAGCAGGCCCGCGAGGCGGTGGTCGGCTTTCTGGCTGAGTGCCGGCGAAACCGGGTCCGCTGCGTGCGCATCATCCACGGCAAGGGCCACGGCTCCCAGCAAAAACGGCCCGTGCTCAAACAGTACGTCAACCACTGGCTGCAACAGCGCGACGAGGTGCTGGCCTTCTGCTCCGCCCGCCCGGTCGACGGGGGCACCGGCGCCATCTACCTGCTGCTCAAGCGGGCCTGAATACCTTTTATATGGCAGGGTTAAAAACCCCTAAAGATCGTCAACTTCTATCCGCTAATAACTCCAGAATAAACCTGAGCTGAACTGCCACAGCCGGTCAATGACCAGCCAGGGCATGGCGCTCCCGCTGATGCCACAGGGGAGCCACACAGCGTCAAAACATGAAGGAGTTGTCATGAAAGCACTGTTTAGCCCTGCCGTGTTCCTGATGAACCGGTTTCGTTATCCGTTCAAGTTCGGATTGATCTTTGTCATCGTGCTGATCCCGTTGATCGTTTTGAGCAGCATCCTCATTTCCAACCTGGACAACGAAATCACGTTTTTGAAGAACGAGCGTAACGGCCTGGCCTATATCAAGACCGCCCGTGAGCCGATTCAGTTTATCCAGCAACACCGTGGGCTCACCGCCGCCTATCTCAATGGCGATGAATCACTGCGCAATCAGATAATGCAAAAACGCGATCAGGTCGACAGCGCCCTGAACCAGCTCGAACAGGTGGATACCCGGCTCGGTGATAAACTGCAGACGGGGAACACGCTCTCCGATCTCCAGCGCCAATGGCAGAACATCAAGGCCAATACCTTCGGTATGCAACCGGCCGAGAGCCTGAAGACCCACTCCAAGCTGGTCGCCGATATCATGGCGCTGATCAGCCAGGTGGCCGACAGCTCCGAGATCACCCTCGACCCCGTGCTGGACAGTTATTATCTCGGGGATGCCCTGGTGAGCAAGTTGCTGTCCCTGACCGAGGCGATGGGCAAATCACGCGCCGTGGGCAGTGGCGTGGCCGCAGCCGGCCAATTCACGCCGGACAAGTTCATCCAGTTGTCGATCCTGGTCAATGAAATTGAAAACAACAACCACAGCCTGCGTAACGGGCTGAATGCCGCCTTTGAAACCAACCCGGCAGTTGCCGCGCAGCTCAAGACAGTCGTTAATGAGAACAACCAGGCAGTCGACAGCATCGAACACTTGTTGAATGAGGAATTGCTCAACAAGGACACCATCACCATCGACAGTCAAACCGTCTTCAATCGTGCCACCGATGCCATCGATAAATCCTACGCGCTCTACGATGCCATCGTGCCGGTACTGGATGGACTGTTTGTCTCGCGCATCCAGAAAGACAGACAGATCGAATTTACGGCGATTGCCACCGTGGTGGTGGTGCTGTTGGCCGTTTTCTATGTCTTTGCCGGACTCTATCTGTCCGTGGTGGATAACATCCGCCGGGTCGACGAGGCCGCCTCTCACCTGGCCGGCGGCGATTTGACCGCGCGGGTCAATATCACCAGCAAGGATGAAATGCGCAGCATCGCGGCCAGCTTTAATAACATGGCCGAGCAGATCGAGGCGTTGATTCAGCAGGTCATCAGTGCCGCCACCCAGCTGGCCTCTGCCACCGAAGAGGTCAGCACCGTGGCGCACGACAGCAGTAACAATGTCGAACAACAGCGCAAGGAGACCGAACAGGTCGCCACCGCCATGAACGAGATGACCTCCACCGTCGCCGAAGTGGCCCGTAATGCCGAATCGGCTGCCGGGGCCGCTAACAATGCGGACAACGAAACCCAGGGCGGCAAGCAGGTGGTGGACAAAACCAGCGAGACAATTCTCGCCCTGGCCAGCGAGGTGGAAAACGCCGCGACTGTCATCGAGAAGTTGGCGCAGGACAGTGACAACATCGGCACCGTGCTGGATGTCATCAAGGGCATTGCCGAGCAAACCAACCTGCTGGCCCTGAACGCCGCCATCGAGGCTGCCCGCGCAGGTGAACAGGGCCGGGGCTTTGCGGTCGTGGCCGACGAGGTTCGTACCCTGGCGCAACGCACCCAGGAATCCACCACGGAAATCGAGGAGATGATCGACAAACTGCAAAGCGGTGCCAAACAGGCCGTGAGCGTGATGGAAACCGGTCGCGAAACCGCGCAAAGCGGGGCCGACGGGGCCAAGGAAGCCGCCCAGTCGCTGGATGCCATCGCCCGGGCTGTCGCCACCATTCGCGACATGAACAATCAGATCGCCAGCGCCTCCGAAGAGCAGAATGCCGTGGCCGAGGAGATGAACCGCAATATCGTCAACATCAGCCAGGTGGCCGAACAGACCGCCAGCGGCGCCGGTCAGACCACCACCGCCGCCAACGAGCTGTCACGCCTGGCCAGCGAACTGCAGGGACTGGTCTCCAACTTCAAGGTATCCAGCTCCTGAAAGCTGGATGAAGGAGCAGGTCAGGTTGCGCTTGACGCAACCTGACATTCTGCTGATACGACTGAATGCTTAATGGGATTTCTGGTCCGCTAATGAACGCGAATTAACGCAAATAATTAATCAGGCAATTTGCGTTAATTCGCGTGCATTGGCGGATAATTTATGTTCCAGTCACATCAACACATTCGCGGATAACAGCGGTGGCATAGGCGCCGGTTTCCAGCGAGAATATCAGCGTCAAGGTCTGCTCCCCCCATACCCAGTCCAGTTCCCGAACAACCAGGCGCAGGCTGCGTCGTTCCTGCTTCAGACCCGCCTGTTCCAGTCCCGCGCAATAGTCGGGATAGTCGTCGGCCAGCTTTTGTTCCAGTGTTCTTATCGCCCCGCCGCTTTTGAGTTCGCCGCGCCCCCATAAGGGCCCGGTCGGATGAATATCCATCTCGTTGATACGCCGATGAATAGTCTCATCGACCGAATCCGGGACGAAGATGCTGTGACTGCCCGCCAGCTGCATGACATCACCCTCCTGCGGGCGATTCCAGCTCTGTTCGGTCACTCGCTGTGAGAGCAACTGGTTGAACAAAAACGAGCGGGCCGCCGAAAGATAGATACTGCGCTTGTTACGATTGTTAACCCGTTGCCCGGCAAACATTTGCGTGGCATGTGTCAGATTGGCCTCGTCACGACCGAAGCGCTGTTCACCAAAATAGTTCGGAACACCGGTTTCTCTGATTTGTGCCAGCCGTTCATCCAGTGAGTCGCTATCCCCCTGGATAGCGCGCAATGCAATGACAAAGCGATTGGCTTTATGCACGCCACGGCGCAGCTTTTTACCGTGACGGGTAATCTGCAGAAGTGTCAGACTCTCGTCATTCAGCCCGGCCCAGTCGGGTTCGTCCTTGCCGGCCAGATCCAGGCTGAACCACTGGCGGGTTACCGCGCGGCGATCCTTCATCCCGGAAAAACCGACTGCATTGGGTTTGATGCCGGCATGGCGCGCCAGTTCCAGCGCTATATCCTGCGTATTACGATCCCGCTTTTCGATCCACAACCAGACATGCTGCCCCTCGCCGGTCGGTTCAAAGCCCAGCTGCTCCTCGACCACAAAATCGTCGAGTTGTTGTCGCAACAAACCTTTAACCGCCGGGTGACCGAAGGCGTGGGCAAGAGAAAACCAGTGTGAATTCATTGAGAAAGCAGCTTTAATTCAGAAAGAGAGAATCATCCGCAAATGAGCGCGAATGGACGCAAATTGGTATTTCGTAACCATAATTTTTTATTTGCGTCTATTCGCGTTTATTCGCGGACCTAATAATATTTTCAGTTTTGCATCAGAAATCATTTTATTGGTGAAAGCAGTACACTGGCCATGGCGGCGATGCCTTCGCCGCGGCCGGTGAAGCCCATTTTTTCGGTGGTGGTCGCCTTGATACTGACGTTGTCGATGTCGGTCTGTAGATCAGTGGCCAGTATTGCACGCATGTCCTGGATATACGGTGACAGTTTCGGCTGCTGAGCGATCAGGGTGAGATCGATGTTATGCACCTTATAATGACGTTCGCCAAGCAGAGTCATCACCTTGCGCAATAAAATCCGACTGTCGATACCGGCAAATTCCGCGTCACTATCGGGAAAGTGCTGGCCGATATCGCCCAGCGCCAGGGCGCCGAGCAGTGCATCGCACAGCGCATGAATCGCAACATCGCCATCGGAATGGGCCGCCATGCCCTGATCGTGGGGAATCTCGACGCCACCGAGTACCAACCGACCGTCCGGTTTGAAACGGTGTGCATCAAACCCCTGCCCGATACGCATCAAAGCCCCTCCGTCTGTTGCAGATAGAATTCGGCCAATTCCAGGTCCCCGGCGCGGGTGATCTTGATATTGCTAGCCCGGCCTTCGACCAGCAAAGGCTGATAGCCCGCATACTCCATGGCCGAGGCCTCATCGGTGACCAGCTGTTCGGCTTCAAGTGCCTGCTCGAGGGCATGGCGCAGTTGTCCCAGGCGGAACATCTGTGGCGTCAGAGCGTGCCAGAGATGTTCCCGCTCCACCGTGTCGATCACATGGCCGTCCGGTTCGGCCCGTTTCATGGTATCGCGCACCGGCACGGCCAGTAGCCCGCCTACCTCATCCTGTGCCAGCGAGCTCATTAGCTTATCGAGATCGTCATACGTCACACATGGACGTGCCGCATCGTGCACCAGCACCCAGTCCGTATCATCAGCATGCAGAGAAAGCTCGTGCAGAGCATTCAATACCGAATGACACCGCTCCACGCCCCCTTCAACCCGTTGTACCGGTTTGTCATAGTGTGTATCCAGGTGCTCCCACCAGCCATCGTGTCGCGACAGGGCCACCACGGCTCTGCTGACCGAAGGATGCCCGAGCAACCGATCGAGGGTATGCAGAATCACTGCCCGGCCATGCAATTCCAGGTACTGCTTGGGAATCTCGCTGCCCATGCGCTTGCCGATGCCAGCGGCGGGAATCACCGCCCAGTAACGCGGGGAGGCGTGACGAGTATCATGGGACGGGGTCATTGGGGTTTGATTTTATTATTAATCCATTCTGGATGATTGTCTGTGTCAGTCGCAGTGCCGGATCCGCTTCGCTTGATTCGGCCTACTTCTGCCTACTGCCATCTGCCTGCTTCTCTTCTTCTTCAATGATCTGAATAAAGGTCTCCCCTTCTTTGATCATACCCAGTTCATCGCGGGCGCGTTCTTCCAGGGCTTCGAGACCTTGCTTGAGATCCTGAACTTCGGCTTCCAGCGCGCGATTGCGCTCGCGCAGTTGCCGGTTTTCCGCTTCCTGCTTTTTGATCTCCTGTTTGAGATGCCACACGGTCGCCAGGCTGCCGTCACCGACCCACAAATCATATTGCAGTAGCACAAACAGTATCAGCAGTATGGCGACCAGTATGCGCATGCCGTGCGGCTATCTCCGTGGGATTACCTCCCAGTCTAGCGTAAATTGTAGAACGCATCCTGACCGGGATAACGGGCTTCGTCTCCCAGTCCTTCAGCGATGCGCATCAGCTGGTTATACTTGGCGACCCGGTCCGAGCGGGACATGGAGCCGGTCTTGATCTGGCCGGCGCCGGTGGCCACGGCCAGATCGGCAATGGTGGTGTCCTCGGTCTCGCCGGAACGATGAGAAATGACCGCGGTATACCCGGCTTTTTTCGCCATCTCGATAGCGGCCAGGGTTTCACTCAGGGTCCCGATCTGGTTGACCTTGATCAGGATCGAGTTACCAATCTTCTTGTCGATGCCCTGTTTGAAGATTTCGGTATTGGTGACAAACAGATCGTCGCCCACCAGTTGCACTTTCTTGCCCAGTCGGTCGGTCAGCTGCTGCCAGCCGTCCCAGTCGTCCTCGGCCATGCCATCCTCGATGCTTATGATCGGATACTTGTCGCACCACTGCTCCAGCACATCGATAAACTCGGCGGCGGTCAGGCTCTTGTTTTCGGAAGCCAGCACATACTTGCCATCTTGATAGAATTCGCTGCTGGCCGCGTCGATGGCGATAAAGATATCCTTGCCGGCTTTAAAGCCCGCCTTGTCGATCGCCTCGAGAATGACCTCGATAGCCGACTCATTGGACTCCAGATCCGGTGCAAAGCCGCCTTCATCACCCACTGCGGTATTCAGTCCCTTGTCATGCAACACTTTCTTCAGGGCGTGGAACACCTCGGCGCCGTAACGGATCGCCTCGTTCACGCTCGGTGCACCCACCGGCATGATCATGAACTCCTGCAGATCGACACTGTTGTCGGCATGCGCCCCGCCGTTGATGATGTTCATCATCGGCACCGGCATGCGATAAGCGTCACCGGTATACAGGTATTGATAGAGCGGTACGCCCTGCGCTTTCGCAGCAGCATGGGCGGTGGCCATGGAGACCGCCAGCAGGGCATTGGCACCAAGCTTGCTCTTGTTGGCGGTGCCATCCAGTTTGAGCATGATGTCATCGATCTGTTGCTGCCCGGCCGCATCCTGACCGAGCAACGCCTTGCGAATGGGGCCGTTGACGTTGGCCACGGCCTTGCTCACGCCCTTGCCGCCATAGCGTTTTTTATCCTCGTCGCGCAGCTCGATGGCTTCGCGGGCGCCGGTGGAGGCGCCGGAGGGAACCGCGGCACGGCCCCTGGCACCGCACTGCAGGATTACATCGGCTTCGACGGTCGGATTACCGCGTGAATCGATAATTTCACGCGCGACAATGTTGACGATCTCGGTTCCTCGACTCATTAATCGTGTTACTCCAGTTCGTTGACTTATAAACAGGTTTGAATGCTTTGTTAACGGCCGGCCGGTTCTGGCCGGTCGGGTCGCGGCCTGCACACTCGCAGGCCGTGTCAGTTCATGCGCCCAGCGCCTCCTGCGTGGCCGGCTCACGCACGGCCCGGGCCGCGCGAATGAACGAGCTGAACAGGGGATGCCCGTCGCGGGGCGTGGAAGTGAACTCCGGATGGAACTGGCAGGCGATGAACCAGGGATGATCCTCGAGCTCCACCACCTCGACCAGACTGCCATCCAGGGACGTGCCGACCAGCTTGAGGCCGGCCTGGCTCAGGGTATCGCGATAATTGTTGTTGAATTCGTAACGGTGGCGATGGCGTTCGTTGATGATTTCGCAACCGTAGACTTCGCGGGCCCGGGAGCCCTCTTCCAGGCGACACTGCTGGGCCCCCAGACGCATGGTTCCGCCCAGGTCGGAATCGTGATCGCGCACTTCCACCTTGCCATCGGCGGTCCGCCACTCGGTAATCAGGGCGATGACCGGATCCGGTGTGCCGGGTTCGAACTCGGTGCTGTGCGCCTTTTCCAGCCCGGCCACGTGACGGGCGAACTCGATGACCGCCACCTGCATTCCCAGGCAGATCCCCAGATAGGGAATCCGTTGTTCGCGGGCATACTGTACGGCGGCAATCTTGCCTTCCACACCCCGCTCACCAAAACCGCCGGGGACAAGGATCGCATCCATGCCTTTGAGGCACTCGGCGCCGCTGCGTTCGATCTCCTCGGAATCCACGTAGTGAATTTTGACCCGGCTGCGGGTATGCAGGCCGGCGTGAATCAGGGCCTCGGAGAGGGATTTGTAGGATTCAGTCAGTTCCACGTACTTGCCGACCATGGCGATAGTAACTTCGCCTTCGGGATGCGCCAGCGCCTCGGCCACCTGTTGCCATTCGGACAGATCCGCCGGCGCGACATCCAGCCCCAGCTTGTCGACCACGATCTGATCCAGCCCCTGCTCGCTGAGCAGCAATGGAATCTTGTAAATACTGTCCACGTCCAATGCGGTGATGACCGCGCGCTGTTCGACGTTGGTGAACAGCGCGATCTTGCGCCGCTCGTCCTCGGGAATGGGCCGATCGGAACGGCACATCAGGATATCGGGCTGAATCCCGATAGAGCGCAATTCCTTGACCGAGTGCTGGGTGGGCTTGGTTTTCAGCTCGCCCGCGGTCGGGATATAGGGCAACAGGGTCAGGTGCATGAACAGGACATTATCGTGCCCCATTTCCACCGCCATCTGGCGAATCGCTTCGAGAAACGGCAGGGATTCGATGTCACCGACGGTGCCGCCGATCTCCACCATGGCCACGTCGGCCTCGTCGGCGCCTTCGATGATCGAGCGTTTGATTTCATCGGTGATATGCGGGATCACCTGCACGGTGCCGCCCAGGTAATCGCCGCGGCGTTCCTTGCTGATCACATTGGCGTAAATGCGCCCGGTGGTGAAGTTGTTCTTCTGGGTCATGGTGGTGCGCACGAAGCGCTCGTAATGGCCCAGGTCCAGATCGGTTTCCGCGCCGTCCTCGGTCACATACACTTCGCCGTGCTGGAACGGGCTCATGGTTCCCGGATCGACGTTAATATAGGGATCCAGCTTGAGCAGCGTGACCTTAAGACCACGCGCCTCGAGAATGGCGGCAAGCGATGCGGAGGCAATGCCCTTCCCCAAAGAGGAAACGACACCACCGGTAATAAAGATATATTTGGTCATGAACCCAGCAACGTGTTGAGGGTGAAACGGTGTTACCGGGAAACGGTAACCTGTCTGATTGCTGGGATGTTATTGTCGTTGTTTTCGGTGATCGATTCAATCTTTACAGCGCGTTAAATTCCTGCTGTATCCCGTAATGTGATGAGCAGACCCGGCTCATCCTCGGCGGCAATATACGGCTCACAAAGACAGTAATCCACCACCTGGGCAATCTCCTCGTCGATACGGATCAATGGAATCTCGGCCCGTTGCCAGGGAGGTACCCGCCACTCCTGCAACAGTTTTTTCAATTCATGCCGATGGCCACGTCCGGCCGGGCGACACCATTCCCCGCCCTGGCGAAAACCGACCTGCAGGCCATGGGCCTCGACCTGCTGGCGCGAGAGCCCCTGCCCCACAGCCGGTTCCGCCTCCAGCACCCGTCCAGCCAGGGTCAGGCGGGGTTGACGCAGCGGATCCCAGTCATGCCAGCCGGCGTCGCCGCAGTCCGGCGCCGGACGGGTCGACAGGGCGTACAGTTCACTAGCGTAGCGGCGCACTTGCGCGCCGGTCCAGGCGACCTGGGGCTGGGCATCGGGCGCAGCGTAAAGCACTTCATCCAGAATCCGGTTCAGATGCGTGCTGTCCGGCAGCGGCAGTTGCCGCACGCTGGCCAGCCAGTAACGCAGCAGGTTGCGCTGGCGGGCCGGGCTCAGCGCCTGTAACGGCGCCAGGCGCAGGCATTCGGCGTGCTCGCTCTGGCAGAGGATGTAATCCTGCGCCGCCAGCTCCTCCAGTAACTGGCCGGCCTCGGCCTGATGCCGGGCGGCCCGGCTCAGGGTTAGCGAGGCCGACGGCCAGCGGGCCTGCAGGACCGGCAGCAGCTCGTGGCGCAGGTAATTGCGATCCAGGTCGGTGTCGAAATTGGAGGGGTCCTCGATCCACTCCAGCCCCTGTTCCCGGGCATAGCGGCGCAGGGCCGCCCGACTCTGCCCCAGCAGCGGCCGTCCCAGCCAGCCGGCGGCAAAGTCGATAACCGGCGGCATCGCCGCCAGCCCTTTGGGGCCGCTGCCGCGCAGTAACTGCAGCAGCAGCGTCTCGGCCTGGTCGTCCTGGTGCTGGGCCAGCAGCAAGCCCTCCCCGGCCTGCAGCAACTCCCGCCAGGCGTTGTAGCGAGCCTCGCGGGCCGCTGCCTCGGGGCTCTCGCCGAGCCGGGGATGAGCGTGCACGGTGACTTCCGCCAGCGGGAGTTCCAGTGCCGCGCAGATCCGGCGGCAATGTTCGGCCCAGTCATCGGCCTGATCGGACAAGCGGTGGTTGATATGGATGGCTTCGAGGGGGGCGGCCAGTTGCTCGCGCAGCCCGGCCAGGGCCTGTAACAGGACATGGGAGTCGCAACCGCCGCTGTAGGCCACGCGGTAGCGCGACGCAGCCGGCATTTGCGTCAGCTGGTCGAGCAAATGCGCCGCAAGTGAATTCATGTCGGGGAAGGCGTGTCGGGAATTACTCCGCGTAATTCCCGTAACGAATGAGTTTGGTGTAACGCTGTTCCAGCAGCTTGTCCAGCGGCGTGGCATCGACCATTTCCAGGCTTTCCAGCAGGGCCTGGCGCAGGTTGACAGCCATCATTTCGGGATCCCGATGGGCGCCGCCCAGCGGCTCGCCGATGACATGGTCGATCAGCCCCAGCTCCTTGAGGCGCGGGGCGGTCAGACCCATGGCTTCGGCCGCCTCGGCCGCCTTGTCGGAACTTTTCCAGAGGATCGAGGCGCAGCCTTCGGGGGAAATGACCGAGTAGGTGCTGTACTGGAGCATCATCAGCCGGTCGCCGACGCCGATGGCCAGCGCCCCGCCGGAGCCGCCCTCGCCGATGACGGTGGTGATGATCGGGGTCTTGAGGGCCGACATTTCGAACAGGTTGCGGGCGATGGCCTCGCTCTGGCCCCGTTCCTCCGCCCCTACGCCCGGATAGGCGCCCGGGGTGTCGATGAAGGTCAGCACCGGCAGCTTGAAGCGCTCGGCCATGTGCATCAGGCGCAGCGCCTTGCGATAGCCCTCGGGGCGCGGCATGCCGAAATTACGCCGCAGCTTTTCCTTGGTATCGCGGCCCTTCTGCTGACCGATCAGCATCAGGGGGCGTCCGTCCAGCCGGGCCACGCCGCCGACGATGGCATTGTCATCGGCAAAGGCGCGATCGCCGTGCAGTTCCTCGAAATCGGTGAAAATCTGCTCGACGTAGTCGAGAAAATAGGGACGCTGGGGATGGCGCGCCAGCTGGGCCACCTGGGCCGCCTTGAGATTGGCGAAAATGGACTCGGTCAGATCGTGGCTCTTGTTCTGCAGGCGCTGGATCTCCTCGCCGATATTGATCTCGTTATCGGAGCCGACATAGCGCAACTCCTCGATCTTGGCTTCCAGTTCGGCGATGGGCTGTTCGAAATCGAGAAAATTCAGATTCATAATGGTGTCATCGGGTCAGATTGGCGCTAATTGACTGAATAGTATAGCGAATCCGGCCGCCTGTATACACCCGAACCGCGACCCGGGTCCCGTTTTCATCAGCCTGGGGTACTGGGATAAAACGCGGAGGACGCGGAGTCGCAGAGGCGCGGAGAAATGATTGTGTAAGTATATGTTCATCCGACCTTAGACAGGGAAAGGTCTTCATCATAAGGACAACCAACAAGCCAGGTTGAATGCGCAGATGCTCCTGCTATGCGACAGACAACTGCCATAAGCAGAACTTAATAATCATTGTTTTCCTCCGCGTCTCCGCGCCTCCGCGGCCTCTGCGTTTAGTTTCCAGAAGCCCCACTAGTAGATGACTTTGACGTGCTCGTCGCCGAGGCTGTCGCGCAGGCGGTGCAGCAGTTCGTCGGTGGGATGGACGCGCCAGGTCTCGCCCAGCGCGATCTGGGCGCGGGCGTCGTCGCGGTGGTAGTCGATGATCACGGGACAGAAGCCTTCGCGAAACGGCGACAGGGTATGCTGCAGTTCGTTAACGAAGCCGTTGCCGGCTTTGTGGTGATCGACGCTGATCAGCAGTTTGCGGGCAAAGTGTTCGCGCGCCTGGTTGATGTCGTAGATGCTGCGCGCGCTCATCTTGTAACCGCCGCTGTACTCGTCGATGCTGACCTCCCCTTCCACCACGATCAGCTTGTCCTTGGAAAGCAGATCCCGGTAGCGCTGGAACGGCTCGCTGAACACGGCCAGTTCGATGCGGGCGCTGCGATCGTCAATGGTGATAAAAGCCATGCGATCGCCGCGGCGGGTATTCATGGTCCGCATGGCGATGATCAGGCCGGCCACCACCACGGTCTGATCGCGGGTCGGTTTGAGATCGACGATGCGCGCGGAAACAAAACCGCTCAACTCTTCCAGATAACGTTCGATGGGGTGCCCGGTCAGGTACAGGCCCAGGGTCTGCTTCTCCGCCGCCAGCCGTTCGTCCTCGCTCCATTCCGGCTGGCGATGATAGGCCACCGGGCTGCTGTCCGCTTCGACCGCCGCGCCCATGCCGAACAGATCCTGCATCCCGACAGCCTGGTCGCGAGTGTGCTGTTCGGCCACCTTGAGCGCCGCCGGCAGGGAGGCCATCAGCGTGGCGCGGTTCTCACCGAATACATCCAGCGCCCCGGCCATGATCAAGGCCTCCAGCGTACGTCGATTGACCTTGCGGGTATCGATACGGCGGGTGAAATCGAACAAATCGGCGAAAGTCCCGTTGGCGTTGCGCTCCTCGATCATGCTGTCGATGGCCGAGCCACCGACGCCTTTAATCGCGCCCAGCCCATAGACCACGGTCTGTTCATCCTGGGCGGTAAAACGGTATTCGCACTGATTGATATCCGGCGGCAGCACGGTCAGTTGCATGTCGCTGCATTCGTCGATCAGCGTCACCACCTTGTCGGTGTTGTCCATGTCCGCGGACAATACCGCGGCCATGAACGGCGCCGGATAATGGGCCTTGAGCCACGCGGTCTGGTAAGAAACCAGGGCATAGGCAGCCGAGTGGGATTTGTTAAAGCCGTAACCGGCGAACTTCTCCATCAAGTCGAAGATATAGGTCGCCGTCTTCTCCTCGACGCCCCGCTCCAGCGCGCCTTTGGTGAAGATGTCGCGCTGCTTGGCCATCTCTTCGGGTTTTTTCTTGCCCATGGCACGGCGTAACAGATCCGCGCCGCCCAGCGTGTAGCCGGCCAGCACCTGGGCAATCTGCATGACCTGCTCCTGGTACAGGATAACGCCGTAGGTCGGCTCCAGAATCGAGACGATATCCGGATGCGGATACTCCGGTTGTTTGCGCTTGTGCTTGACGTTGATGAAGTCATCCACCATGCCCGACTGCAACGGCCCGGGCCGGAACAACGCCACCAGGGCGATGATCTCCTCGAAGCTGTCCGGTTGCAGGCGCTTGATCAAATCCTTCATGCCGCGGGATTCAAGCTGAAACACGGCAGTGGTCTGGTTGGCTTTGAGCAGCTCGAAAGTTTTTTCATCATCCAGCGGGATGGAGATGATATCGACCGGCGCCTCGCCTTTGGCCGCCTTGTCCTGATTGATAGCGCGCACTGCCCAGTCGATGATGGTCAACGTGCGCAGACCGAGAAAGTCGAACTTGACCAGCCCCACCGCTTCCACGTCGTCTTTGTCGAACTGGGTGACGATGCTGCCGGAACCCTGCTCACAATATAATGGGGTGAAGTCGGTCAATTGCGAAGGCGCGATGACTACGCCACCGGCGTGTTTACCGGCATTGCGGGAACAGCCTTCGAGTTTTTTGGCCAGATCGATCAGGCCGCGAATCTCTTCGTCCTGATCATAGAGCTCCTGCAGTTGCTCTTCCTGTTCCAGCGCCTTGTCGAGCGTCATGCCCACTTCGAACGGAATCAGCTTGGCGATACGATCCACATAACCGTAGGGATACCCCAGGACCCGGCCCACGTCGCGCACCACCGCCTTGGCCGCCATGGTGCCGTAGGTGATGATCTGCGAGACTTTTTCACGCCCGTAATGATCGGCGACATAGTCGATCACCCTATCGCGGCCTTCCATGCAGAAATCCACGTCGAAGTCGGGCATGGAGACACGCTCAGGATTGAGAAAACGTTCGAACAGCAGATCGTATTTGATCGGATCCAGATCGGTGATGGTCAGGGCATAGGCCACCAGCGAGCCGGCACCCGAACCACGCCCCGGGCCGACCGGCACGCCATTTTCCTTGGCCCAGCGAATGAAGTCGGCGACGATTAAAAAGTACCCGGGGAAACCCATGGAGATGATCACATCCAGTTCCATCTCCAGGCGGTCGTAATATTCGCGGCGAATGGTTTCATAATCCGGCGCGTTGGTATCGAAGAACTTGTTGAGCCGGGCTTCCAGTCCCCGGCGCGATTCCTCGCGCAGGAACTCGTCGATGGTCATGCCGGCCGGCACCGGGAAGTCCGGCAGATAATTCTTGCCCAGGGTCAGTTCGACATTGCACCGTTTGGCGATCTCGACACTGTTGGCCAGCGCTTCGGGCAGGTCGTCGAACAGCTCCGCCATCTCCTGCGGGGTGCGCAGGTACTGTTGTTCACTGAAGCGTTTGGGCCGGCGCGGATCATCCAGGGTCCGCCCCTCGTGAATACAGACCCGCGCCTCGTGTGCCTCGAAGTCCTCGGCATGGATAAAATGGACATCGTTGGTCGCCACAACCGGCACATCGTGCGCGGCGGCCAGCTCCACCGCGGCGTGCAGATAATCTTCCTCGCCCTCGCGACCGGTGCGTTGCAACTCCAGGTAATAGCGATCCGGAAACAGGCGTTGCCATTGCGCCAGCCGTTCCCTGGCCAGCGCGGGGTTGCCATTGAGCAGCGCCTGGCCTACATCCCCTTCGCGGCCGCCGGACAGGGCGATCAATCCCTCGGTGGCCCCTTCCAGCCACTCCCGGCTCAGGGTCGGCTGGCCGCGATGCTGGCCTTCGATATAGCTGCGGGAGACCAGCCGGGTCAGGTTGCGATAACCGGTATTATCCTGGCAGAGCAACACCAGCCGGCTGGGCAGATTGGGATCGTCCTCGTTGTGCAGCCAGGTATCCACGCCGATGATCGGCTTGATACCGGCGGCGATGGCCGCCTTGTAGAACTTGACCATGCCGAACAGGTTGCACTGATCGGTCATCGCCACCGCGGGCATGCCCGCCTCGGCCGCGGCCCTGACCAGCGGCTTGATGCGCACCAGGCCATCGACCAGTGAGTACTCGGTATGCAGGTGAAGGTGGACGAAGGGCTCCATGGCGCAAAGTGTCAGATCAATTCGTCAGGAGTGCAAGACTTGACACCCGTCAGCTGCGAATTTTGTCCCCCAATCGCCATGCCCCCTGTTTAAGCGGGTTAGACGGGGCTATCGAGAAGCTTATGGGAGAAACCACTGAAACACCGAAAACACTGAATACACCGAAACCGGCTGTCTATAATACCCGGTCAATTATCTTCGGTGAGTTCGGTGTTTTCAGTGTCTTCGGTGGTTAAGAATGATCACTTCGAGGGAGGCTACATCCAGTCGCGGTCCATCTGTTTGAACTGGACGCGCAGAAATTCCATCTGATCGGCCAGGATGCGGCGATTGCGCAATACCAGGTATTCGGCCAGATTGGGGACATAGGGGATGGCAAGTAACGGCATGTTGGCCTGTTCCGGTGAACGGCTGCCCTTGCGGGCGTTACAGCGCTTGCAGGCCGTGACCACATTGCGCCAGTGATCGCGGCCGCCCCGCGAAAGTGGCTTGACGTGGTCCCGGGTCAGCAGCAGATCGCGAAATTCATGACCGCAATAGAGGCAGGTATGCCGATCCCGCCGGAACAGTTCCCGGTTACTCAACGGCGGCGTGGTGTGATGTTTGAGCGCCCGGTTTTCGCCGTGGACAGCGATGATGGAATTGATTTCAAGCAGGCTCTGTTCACCGGTCAGGCGGCTGTGTCCCCCGTGCAACTGGAACATATGTTCCCCGGCCGTCCAGGCCACCCGCCCCCGGGAATAGAGACAGGCCGCCTCCTCCCAGGGAACCCAGTTAACCGGCTGACCATTGATATCCAATCGAAGAATCAAAGGTAACGACGACATCACGTTCTCCTGCCCCGAACCGTTTTATCGATTATTGTGCCTGGATCAATTTTATACCCGGTTTGTGACAGGAAAACAAATATTCAGGCCGCCAGGACCTGATGATGAGGAACGAGAAAAACAGCCCCAATCCACCGACTGCTGTCTGCCAACCTTAGTTTACAGAAGTTTTCGCACGGGCCCGAAGCTGCGGCGGTGGATCTCGGTGACGCCCAGGCTCTGCAAGGCGGCAATATGGGCCCGGGTCGGATAGCCCTTGTGCTGTTCCAGTCCGTAACCGGGATACTGTTCCCCCAGCAGGATCATTTCCCGATCCCGGCTCACCTTGGCCAGGATCGAAGCGGCCATGATAGCCGGCACGCAGTCATCCCCTTTGATCACCGCCCGGCTCGGGCAGGCCAGTTCGGGACAGCGATTGCCGTCCACCAGCGCCTCCAGCGGCGTGGGGTCGAGCGCGGCGGCGGCCCGCTGCATGGCCAGCAAACTGGCCTGCAGGATATTGAGCCGGTCGATTTCCTCCACCTCGGCCCGCCCCACGGCCCAGGCCAGGGCCTGTTCCTGAATCTGGATCGCCAGCTGTTCCCGTCGCGATTCGTTCAGCCGCTTGGAGTCCAGCAAGCCCTCCACCGGTCTGGCCGGATCCAGAATGACCGCCGCCGCCACGACCGGCCCGGCCAGTGGACCACGCCCCACCTCATCCAGCCCGGCCAGTCGTTCCTGTTGCAGAGTAAATGTCCAATCTGTGTCCAAGGGCCGATTTTCCTTTGTTCAGGTGCGCAAATAACGCCTTATCTAATTGAATTTACTGGTTAAAAATGCGAATATTGTCAATTATATTTCCGGCTCGCCGCCGCCCGGCCTCGTCCGCCGCGTCATTTTACCGCGAACCGCTGACCTGCCAACCGCAACAGAGTTATTTTTAATGACAACACTCAAAACCGCCGTCATAGGTGTCGGTTACCTCGGAAAATTCCACGCCCAGAAATACGCCCAGCTCCCCGCCTCGCAACTGATCGGTGTCTGTGACACCAGTCGTGATGTCGCCCAGGCCATTGCCAGTGAACACGGCGTTGACGTATTCGATGACTATCACGATCTGATTGGCAAGGTGGATGCGGTCAGTATCGTTGTGCCTACCCAGAAGCATTACGAAGTAGCGAAAACGTTTCTCGACAACGGTGTGCATGTGCTGCTCGAAAAGCCGATCACCTCCACTCTGGAGCAGGGCCGCGAGCTGGTGGAGATAGCCGAACGCAATAATCTGAAATTTCAGATCGGCCATCTGGAACGCTTTAACCCGGCCGTCATGGCGCTGGAAAATGTGCTGGTCGAACCGCTGTTTATCGAATCGCATCGTATCGCGCCTTTTAACCCGCGTGGCGCCGATGTCAACGTCGTTCTGGATCTGATGATTCATGATATCGATATCATTCTTGATTTTGTTGGCTCGCCGGTCACAGCGATTCATGCCAGCGGCGTGCCGGTACTCTCGGACGAAATCGATGTCGCCAATGTGCGTCTGGAATTTGAAAATGGCTGTGTCGCCAATGTTACGGCCAGCCGAATCAGCATGAAAAGTGAACGGCGTATGCGAATTTTCCAGTCGGACGCTTACATCACCATCGATTTTCAGAACAAGCAACTGGGCATTCACCGCAAGGGCAAGGGCGAAATGTATCCCGGTGTGGCCGAAATCGATAGTGAAGAACATGCCTTTGATCAGGGCGATGCCCTGTTAAGTGAAATCGGTGCTTTTCTACAGGCCATCAATACCGACGCCAGACCCGTTATCAACGGCGCCGACGGCCTGCGCGCACTGGAAACCGCCTTTGAAATCAACCGGCAATTATCAGAAAACTGATCGTTCCCAACCGCACGAATTGAGGTAATCCTTACATGATCCCGATGGTTGACCTGAAACAGCAATACCAGACCCTAAAAGCTGAAATCGAGCAGGGTTTTGCCGAAACATTTGAAAAAACCAGCTTTATTCTCGGACCGAATGTTAAAGGCTTCGAGGCCGATGCCGCGGATTATCTGGGTGTCAAACATGCCATCAGCTGCGCCTCCGGCACCGATGCCCTGCACCTGTCACTGGTCGCTGCCGGCATTGGTGAGGGTGACGAGGTTATTACCTCCGCTTTTACCTTCATTGCAACGGCCGAAGCGATTCGCTATGTCGGCGCTATTCCGGTCTATGTGGATATTCGTCCGGATACCTATAACCTGGACCCTGAACTTGTCGAAGCAGCCATTAGCGACAGGACACGTGCTATTTTGCCGGTACACCTGTTTGGCCAGCCGGCTGACATGAATGCCATCATGGCACTGGCGAACAAGCATAACCTGAAGGTCATCGAAGATTGTGCCCAGTCCTTTGGCGCCGATATTGAAGGCACAATGACCGGTGGTATTGGTCTGGCCGGCGCGCACAGTTTTTTCCCCAGCAAGAATCTCGGGTGTTACGGCGATGGTGGCATGATCACCACCAATGACAATACCCTGGCCGACATGTTGCTCATGCTGCGCAACCATGGCAGCAAGGAACGCTATTATCACGATGTTGTCGGCTACAACAGCCGCCTTGACGAACTGCAGGCGGTGGTATTGCGCGCCAAACTCAAGCACCTGCCGAAGTACAACCAGGAACGCCGTCGTGTCGCACACCGTTATACAAAAGGCCTGGCCGGTAGCGTGGTAACGCCGCCACACGAGGATGGCAAAGGTACTCATGTCTATCATCAATATACCGTGCTGACTGACCAGCGCGATGTGGTAATGAAAAAACTGGCTGATAACGAGATTGCCTCGGCAATTTATTACCCGGTCCCCCTGCATCAGCAAAAAGTCTTTGCCGATATCTGCAAGGACGTCAAATTACCGGTCACCGAACAGGTCGCTTCCCGATGCATATCCTTGCCGATCTACCCGGAACTAAAAGACAATCAGATCGACCAGATCATCGACGTTATCCAGTCAGTCTGAGAGTCGCGCATTGAAACGGGTCATGATCATAGCCGGAGAGGCCTCGGGTGATCTCCATGCCGCCAAGCTGGTCGAGGGTGTTAAACAGCAACGCCCGGATACCCGGTTTTTCGGTATCGGGGGCAGTGCCATGCGCAAGGCCGGCGTGGAGATTCTGGTGGAGTCTTCCGAGCTGGCTGTCGTGGGGCTGATTGAAGTCTTCGCCCATCGCAAGGTCATCTTCGGCGCACTCAACCGGATGCGCGATATTCTGCGCAGCGACCCGCCGGACCTGCTGATTCTGACCGATTATCCCGAATTCAACCTGCGCCTGGCACGCACCGCCAAAGAATGTGGTGTAAGGGTGCTGTATTACATAAGCCCGCAGATATGGGCATGGCGTCAGGGGCGCGTGAAGAAAATCCAGCAACTGGTCGACAAAATGGCCGTTGTATTTCCTTTTGAAGTGGACTTTTATGCCCGCCACGGTGTACCGGTCACCTATGTCGGACATCCCCTCGCCCACGAAGTCAAAGCCAGCGCCGATCGTGATACTTTATTACGTGAATTCGGGCTGGATCCGGGCCGGCCAGTCATCGGCCTGTTCCCCGGTAGTCGGCGCAGTGAAATCAAACGACTGTTACCGGTCATAATCGATACGGCCCGCCTGTTACAGCAACAGCGACCGGAACTCCAGTTTGTTCTGCCTATCGCTTCAACGCTTAACCCGGCATTGATCCGCGACAGCATGCCGGAACATGAACTGGATATCCACTATATAGAACATCGACCTTATGACGCCATGCAGGCCAGCGACGCGATCGTCACCGTCTCCGGTACGGTAACTCTGGAAATTGCCTTGATGGGCATTCCCATGGTCGTCATCAACCGGGTAGCCTGGCTGACCTATCACATCGTCAAACGTATGCTCAAGATCGATCATCTGGCCCTGTGCAACATCGTCGCCCAGCGCCGAATCGTCGCCGAGCTGATACAAAACGACGCCACGCCGCAAGCAATCGCAACGGAGCTCACACGCCTGCTGGAAGACCAGGATTACCGAAAAGAAATCAAACAGGGGCAGGAAGAAGTACGCCAAAAACTGGAAGACGACAGCCACATCACCGACATCGCCACCGTTACCGTCAAAATGCTCACTGATTAAATTTTCTGATCATCAACGCAGAGGACGCGGAGACGCAAAGAACGCAAAGCTGAATAATTTTGAGTTTTGAATTATGAATTCTTTATTAATTCAAAATTTAACATTCAAAATTCAACATTGTCATACCCTCTGCGTTCCTTCCACCACTCTATCTAAGGATACCGCGCTGGGAGCGGTTGAGGAAGTCGAGCATGGGTTGGACTTCGGGGTGTTGTTCGGCCAGGGGTTTGAGGTATTGCCGGGCTTCGTCGCTGGTATGGCCGGAACGGTAGATAATCTTGTAAGCGTCCTTGATGGCCTTGATCGCTTCCTTGCTGTATTCATGGCGCTTGAGGCCTTCGCTGTTTATCCCATAGGGACTGGCCGGGTTCCCGCTGACCATGACATAAGGGGGAATATCTTTGCTGATGGTGCTGCCCATACCGCAAAAGGCATGATTACCGATCTTGGTAAACTGGTGCATCAGGGTGAAACCACCGAGAATGACGTTATCGTCGACCTCAACATGACCGGCAAGCGAGGCACCGTTTGCGAAGGTGGTGTTATTGCCCACCAGACAGTCGTGAGCAATGTGAATATAGGCCATTAACCAGTTATTGTTACCAATCCGGGTAACACCACCGCCATCGTCGGTTCCCCGGTTAATAGTGACAAACTCGCGGATGGTGTTGTCATCACCAATCTCCAAGCGGGAGTTTTCACCGTGATATTTTTTGTCCTGGGGTATTTCGCCGATTGAACTGAACTGAAAAAAATGATTATTGCGCCCGATGCGGGTTGGACCATTGATTACAACATGTGGCCCGATTACCGTTCCGGCGCCGATTTCGACGTCCGGCCCGATAATGCTGAACGCACCGATACTGGCGTCATCGGCAATCTGTGCCGCAGGATCGATGATGGCACGCTGATCAATACTCATTCTACCTCACGTTCAGCACACATCAGTTCCGCGCTGCACACCACCTTGTCGTCAACTTTCGCGCGACCATCGAACTTCCAGATACCGCGCATCTGGCGAGTGTACTCCACCTCGAGACGCAGCTGGTCACCAGGGATGACCGGCTGTTTGAAGCGAGCATTATCAATGCCAACGAAGTAATAGAGCGAGGTACCATCCGGTTTTCGACCCACTGTCTGGAAAGCCAGAATACCAGTCGCCTGGGCCAGCGCCTCCAGAATCAGCACGCCCGGCATAATCGGCCGGGTCGGGAAATGTCCGATAAAATACGGTTCATTATGAGTTACGTTTTTGATGCCCACCAGGGACTTGCCCGGTTCACACTCCAGCACCTTGTCGATCAGCAGAAACGGGTAGCGATGCGGCAAATGCTCAAGAATTTCATAGATATTCAACGCGACCAAAATTCAATCCTCAAATAACGGTGTCTTATTTTCCCTGCCGGGATTCCAGTGTTTTAATACGCTTTGCCATCTCGTCCAACTGTTTGAATCTGACGGCATTTTTGCGCCATAGCTTGTTCGGTTCCAGTGTCGTGCCGGAAGAATAGATACCCGGCTCCCGGATAGAATGGGACACTATTGACATTGCCGTAATTGTGACATTGTCGGCAATTTCGATATGACCGGCAATACCTACCATGCCGGCAATTGTGCAGTGCTTCCCAATTCGGGCGCTCCCGGCGATCCCGGTACCGGCGGCCACGACTGTGTGGGCACCAAGATGCACATTATGCGCCACCTGAATCAGATTATCGAGTTTGACGTTGTCGCCAATGACTGTGTCTTCAATCGCGCCCCGGTCAATTGTGGTGTTGGCGCCGATTTCGACGTCATCCCCGATAATGACCCGTCCAATCTGGGGAATTTTCAACCAGACTCCCTGATCATTGGCCTGGCCAAATCCATCGCCACCGATGACGACACCGGAATGGATCACCGCCTGCTGACCAATCTGACATTCATGCAAAACGGTCACGTTCGCGGCCAGATGGCTGTTCGTTCCGATATAAACCCCGGATTCGATAACGCAGCCTGCGCCAATCGAAACATCTTCACCCAGGCATACGCCAGGTCCAATATAACAATTGGCGCCAATGGAGGCGGATTTCGGAACAGTCGCCGATGCCTCGACGACAGCGGATGGATGAATACCCAATGCGGGTGTAACAGGGGGGTATAGTAAAGTAGCAACTCTGGCATACGCCGCATGTGGGTTATCAACAATCAGGGCATTAACAGGACAGTGTTCCGCATCCGCCTGCCGGAGAATCACGGCAGAAGCCGAAGTATTTGCCAGGTACTGTCTATAGGTGGCGCTGGTCAGGAACGTGATTGCACCGGAACTGGCACGGGTCAGCGTCGCGACACGTTCTATAACAGTTTTTGGATCACCAGCAACCTGCCCTCCTGTATGATCAGCCAGCTCTTGCAGGGTATACTTCACAATCTCGTCCGTCAGTTCTGGGCGTTGCTTTGGTTCGGATTATACTGCGCATTTAATCGTTCCAGGACCTGTTCACTCAGATCAACTGATTCTGCGGCATAGATAACATTATCCCCCACGACAAGATCGTAATTTTTATCTTTTGCCAGGGTAACGATTGTGTCGTAAACCAGCTTTTGCAGCCTGTTCAGTTCATCATTACGACGGATATTGAGATCCTCATTAAATTCTTCTCGGGTACGCTCTATTTCACGCTTCTCGAGTACTATTTTCCGCTCTTTTTTCTTGCGAACCTCGTCGCTCATAATATCCGCGTCTCTGGCCAGCTCTTCTTCAAGCTGCTTGAGTTTTTTCTGCATGGCAACGATTTTCTCATCACGAGGCGCGAACTCATTTTCCAGTTTCTTGCGCGCGGCATCCGCCTGAGGCGCCTTTTTAAGAACCTGGGAGATATTAACAAAGCCAATACGTGTCTCTGCCTGAACGGCGGACACAGTCGGCAGAAGAATCAAAGCCAGTAAAAAATAATGTAACCAGGTTTTACGCAATGTAATTACCCCGCGTATTATCAATTCTAGAAGTCCGAACCCATGGTGAACTGGAAATTCTGTGTATCATCGCCCGGTTCGTCATTCAGCGGCATGGCATAGCTGAACCGCAATGTCCCAATCGGCGCCAGCCACATAAATGCCAAGCCTGCCGAAGTGCGCAATTCATTCACATCCACACTCTGATCCGCGGCGAAAACATTACCTGCATCAAAAAAGGCCGCGATCCGGGTGGAATTGCTCTGCTCGGCAAAGATATTGGGCAAGATCAACTCCAGATTGGCAACGACCCGTTTACTCCCCCCGAGCGGATCGTTAGTGACAGCGTCTCTGGGTCCCAAACTATTACTATCATAACCCCTTACCGTACGGCTGCCACCGGCATAATAGCGCATATACGGCGGCAGACCATCAAAGCTGGTATCCCCGAAACTGTCACCATAGCCAAGGTTGAGCTCGGTGGACAGGGTAATATTCTCGGTCAGACCGAAATATTTCTGGAACCGGGTATCAATTTTATAATATTCCAGATTGCTGCCCGGAATCGCCGAGGTCACGTTGACAGAAGTCACAGAACCGGAATCCGCCAGAATCGCCCGGTTGCGGCTATCCCGCCGCCAGCCCAACGAGACCTCGTAATTATCATAGACACTACCATTTTCATCAATAAAATCAAGTATTTCCTGTGCTACATTGGCGCCAGGCACGATCTCGGTATTCTCATAACCGATACTGAAATTCGCCCGGGTGATTTCCGACAAAGGAACCCCGTAATTCATTGAAGCCCCTTTCGTATTGGTTGTAAAACGGGTCAGTTGCGCTTCTTCCGCATTGACCTCTCGCCAGAATACGTTAAAGCCGCGGCTGACTCCGTCATCCGTGTAATAGGGATTCATGTAGCTCAGATTATAATATTTGGTGACATCGCTATTATTCAGATTCAGACCCAGCCGCTTGCCGGTGCCAAGAAAGTTTTCCTGACTGAGGCCAAAATTAATCAAGGCGCCCTGGGTATCCGAATAACCGATACCTGCAGTTAGAGATCCGGTCGGACGTTCCTTGACGTTAAAATTAACATCAACCTGATCACTGGTACCGCTGACCGCCGGTGTTTCAACCGAGACCTGTTCGAAGAATCCCAGTCGATCAAGACGTGTGCGTGACAATGACACTTTCTCTGTAGACAGCCAGTCCCCTTCGTGCTGACGCAATTCACGGCGAATCACTTCGTCACGTGTCTTGGTATTACCGGTAATATTGATTCGACGCACATAGACTCGTCGCCCCGGATCCACTGACAAAGTCAGCGCAACGGTTTTAGAATCCTTGTCCAGTTCAGGGATCAGGTTAACATTGGCAAAGGCATAGCCTCTGGCTGCCAGCCTGTCACTGATATTATTAGTCGTTTCGACACTCTTCTTGTGCGAATAGATTTCGTCGACCTTGAGCGTAATCAGGTCTTTGACTTCATCCAGAGGAATAATCGTGTCGCCGCTAACCTTGATATCACTGACCGTATACTGCTCACCTTCAGTGATGTTGACTGTAATATAGACTTCCTGCTTGTCAGGCGTCAGCGAAACCTGACTTGAATCTGTATTGAAATTAATATAACCACGATCCAGATAATAAGAGCGCAGCGCCTCAAGATCGCCGCTGAACACCTGGCGAGAATATTTCTCCCGGCCGAACATCGAACTGTCAGCAAGAGAGATGTTTTTTAGCAATTCTTCATCATCAAAGGCTTCATTACCGACGATATTGACTGAAAAAATCTCTGCAGCAACACCTTCGGCAATATTGATCTCAACATCAACACGATTGCGCTCAAGTGGCGTGGTAACGGTTTCAATTTCCACCCCGTATTTTCCCTGGCCGTAATATTGGCGTTCCAGCTCCTGTGCCACTTTGTCGAGAGTGGAACGATCCAGAACCTGACCACGGACCAATCCGATTTGTTGCAACGAGGATTCCAGCTGTTCATCAGGAATACTGTCATTACCTTCGATACGGATATCAGCGATCGCAGGGCGTTCGGCGACGAATACAACCAGGACATCGCCTTCGCGTTCAAGTTTGACATCCTTGAAAAATCCGGTTTGGTAAAGATCATGGATTGCACGACTACTCAGCTCGGGATCCAGCCTGTCACCTGCCTTGAGAGGCAGGTAATTGAACACGGTGCCGGCAGAGATACGTTGCAGGCCCTCGAGGCGGATATCTCGAATCACAAACGGCTCGAAGGCACGTGCAGGCAACGCAAAACAGAGGATAAGAAGTGCGATGAAACTTTTTGTTTTTAAAAACGTCATTCGGATCTAGTTTCCAACCAATCGCATTATATCGTTATAAAATGCCAGCCCCATGAGCATGACGAGCAGAAATATACCAATCATTCTCCCGGTCAGCTCGGTCTGTTCTGAGACGGGGCTACCTTTGAAAATTTCGACAATATAAAAAAGCAAATGTCCCCCATCGAGAATCGGAATCGGCAGCAGATTTAATATTCCCAGGCTGATACTGACAATTGCCAGAAAATTCAAAAACCGGTTTATTCCTGCACTCGCCGACAGGCCGGCATGACGTGCAATATTAATCGGCCCGCTGAGATTTTTGACAGACACTTCACCCGTGACCAGTTTACCCAGCATCTTGAGGGTTAACATGGTCATATCACCGGTTTGTGTAATTGCCTTCCCCACTGCACCGGCCAGGGAGTAGTCATAATAGACAACCATATCATCCGGAATGTTTCCGGGATTCAGTGCACCGATGCCAAGTTGCCCGACTGTCTTGCCTTCACGTTCAATTGCCCGTGGTGTAATTGTCATATTCAGAACCGAATCGCCTCGGGCAACCCTGAATTCCAGCGGAACACCGGGCCTTTGTCGTACATAATCCGACATATCGGTAAACAGCTCGATCTGTCTGTCATCAATCGCCAGTATTCGATCCCCTTTTTGCAAGCCGGCCTGCTCCGCCGGGGAATCTTCCAGAATCTGGCCAACCTGTGCCTCAACCCGCGGACGCCAGGGTTCAAAACCAATCAGTTCAAACAGATTATCCGGATCCAGTTCGCCATCAATCCGGTTCAGCGGCAACTGGTGCTGTGATACTGAACCGGACGGATTACGCAACGTCAGACTGATCGATTCGCGATCAACCACCGCCGGTAGCAGTCGTCCCATGGCCACTTCCCAGACCGGGGTCGGTTCATCATTAATCGCGATAATTTCCTGCTCGGGTTGTAAACCGGCAACGGCGGCCGGTGAATTTTCGGCGACCTCACCAATAACCGGTTTAAGTGCATTGGTGCCAATGACAAACATCAGCCAGAATGCCACGATTGCAAACAGGAAATTGAATGCCGGCCCGGCGGCAACAATGGCAAAACGCTTCCATACCGGTTGACGATTGAAAGCGCGCGGTTTTTCCGCCTCTTTCACCTCGCCGTCTTTTTCATCCAGCATCTGGACATAACCGCCCAGCGGCAAGGCTGCGATAACATATTCAGTTCTGTCCGGGCCACGCACTGTACGCCAGATAGGTCGCCCGAATCCGATCGAATAGCGCAAAACCTTGACGCCAAGCTTTTTTGCCACCCAGAAATGGCCAAATTCATGCACGGCAATCAAGATACTGATCGCCACCAGAAATGCCAGTGTGAAATAGGCAAACTCCAGCATTATTGCACCTTGCTGTGAGCCTGATCGATGAACTCGCGAGCCCGCAACCGGGCCTGTTCATCATCGTCCAGAATGGTTTCCAGATCGTCGGCATTGCGTCCGGATATCACACCCAGTACCGATTCGACCACTGCGGCAATCCTCGGGAAAGCCAGCTCTTTATCTAAAAAGGCCTGTACCGCCACTTCATTGGCGGCGTTAAGAATTGCCGGTGTTGTGCCGCCCTCACGGGCAACCTGTTCCGCCAGTTGCAGACAGGGGAAACGTCCATAGTCAGGCGATTCAAAATCGAGATGAGCGACATCAAACAGATTCAGGCGTGCAACCCCAGAATCCATCCGTTTCGGCCAGGCCAGGGCGTGGGCAATCGGCGTGCGCATATCGGGCTGCCCCATCTGTGCCAGCACCGAGCCGTCGTCATATTCGACCATGGAATGCACCACGCTTTGCGGATGGACCACGATCTGGATGAAATCCGGTGTTGTATCGAATAACCAGCAGGCTTCAATCAGCTCCAGGCCCTTATTCATCATGGTGGCCGAATCAACCGAAATCTTCTGCCCCATATCCCAGTTGGGATGAGCCACGGCCTGTTCGGGAGTCACCGCTTGCAACTGGTTTAACGGCGTCTGTCTAAACGGACCACCGGAACCGGTCAGCAGAATGCGTCTGACTCCCAGGTTGTGTACGTTATCAGCCGGCTGACCCGACAGGCATTGGAAAATAGCATTGTGCTCGCTGTCGATCGGCAACAGTTGTGCATCGTTCTGCTTGATCGCATCCATGAACAGCTTGCCCGACATCACCAGCGCTTCCTTGTTGGCCAGCAGTACCCGCTTGCCGGCGCGGGCGGCCGCCAGAGTCGGTTGAAGTCCGGCCGCACCGACGATGGCGGCCATGACATAATCGGTACCGGGGTGAGAGGCGACTTCAACCAGTCCCTCAAGGCCTGCCAGGACTTTTGTCTCAAGACCGTCCTGTTGCAGTTTGTGTTGCAGCTGTTCGGCCGCCTGTGGATCAAACATGACGGCATAGACAGGACGATATTGCCGGCATTGCTGATACAGACGTTCCACCTGGGTATTGGCTGTCAGCGCAAATACGCCAAACTGCTCCGGATGACGTGCAATAACATCCAGTGTACTCAGGCCAATCGAACCTGTGGCTCCCAGTATGGTGACCTGTTTCATGCGATCAGTCCCGCTAGGTACAGACCACTGACAAATACGGGAGCGGCAGCCGTCAGACTGTCGATGCGATCGAGTACACCGCCGTGACCCGGCAGGATATGACCACTGTCTTTCACTCCCGCCTGGCGTTTGAACAGGCTTTCCACCAGATCACCCGCCACAGAAAACAGCACAACAATCAGGCTGATAACGATAAACCCTGCATAGTGTGTCATGCCCAGTTCAAACCACCAGCCGGCCGCCACAGAGAGGATCAGGCACCCCAGCAGACCGCCAGCAACGCCCTCCCAGCTTTTACCAGGGCTCACGTTGTACAGAAGCTTGTGCCTGCCAAAGGCGCGCCCGGCAAAATAGGCACCCGTATCCGCCATCCAGATCAGCAGCAGCAGATACATCACCCATTGCGGGCCAAAAGGATCCCGATGACGCAGCACCAGCAGCGCGACAAATGGTCCGAGGATAATCCCAATACCCACGAATAACTTGAACACGTTAAAACCGGATCGCGTTACCTCATGATGCTGGTAATAAAAGAGTCCTAGCAAGGTAAGCAGCCACAAGCCACCAACAACAAGATAAAGGATATCAATCAGTAATGGATAGGAGTCAAAAACAAAACCGACCAGCCCCATCAACACAAACAGAATAACAACGTAAAACAGACGGGAGCCGGGTTGCTTCAATCCGGACAGGCGGCCCCACTCCCATGCTGCAATGCTGAAAATGGCCAGCAGCAGTACGATGAAGCCGGATTCAGGCAGGGAAAAGATCGCCCAGATCAGCAGTGGCGCAAGGATCAGAGCGGTTATTACCCGCTGTTTAAGCATGTTTGAGCTGCTCCACCTGTTCACCGGTACGACCGAAACGACGCTGACGATTGGCAAAAGAAGCCAGTGCCTTTTCCAGTTCATTACGATCGAAATCCGGCCACAGAACATCGGTGAAATACAGTTCGGTATAGGCCAGTTGCCAGATAAGAAAGTTACTGATGCGTTGTTCGCCACCGGTACGGATAAACAGGTCCGGTTCGGGTAAATCACGCATACTGAGATGAGCGGCAATCTGCTCATCATCAATTTGCTCAGGCGTCAGTTCGCCCTGCTGGACCTTGTTGGCCAGCTGTTGTACTGCCTGGCTAATATCCCATTTGCCGCCATAATTGGCCGCAATATTCAATACCAGTTGATGATTACCGGCGGTCAGCGTTTCGGCCTGTTCAATACGCCGGCGGATTTTATCGGGGAAAGCGCTGGTATCGCCGATAATGCGCAATTGCACTTTGTTTTTGTGTAACTTATTGACCTCGTGCTCCAGTGCTGTGAGAAAAAGGTCCATCAACAGCCCGACTTCTTTTTGCGGACGCCGCCAGTTTTCGCTGGAAAAGGCAAACAGGGTCAGTACCTGGACTCCCTTTTCACCACAGGCTTTGACAACTTCCCGTACTGCCTCGACACCGGCTTTATGACCGGCAAAGCGCGGCAAATGCCGTTTCTGTGCCCAGCGGCCGTTACCATCCATAATAATAGCGATATGACGGGGCGTACTGACGTATCCGTCCCGTCCCTCACTGCTTATGTCCTGGGCTGTACTGCTCATAGAATAATATAACTCCACTGATCTTATAGATTCGATCAGCCTCAGATCTCCATCAGATCCTTTTCCTTGGCTTCCAGTGCCTCATCGACTTTGGCGATATATTTGTCAGTGAGTTTTTGCATATCGTCTTCGGCCTTGCGCTCCTCGTCCTCGGTAATTTCCTTTTCCTTGAGCAGTCCTTTGAAATCGCTAATAGCATCACGACGTATATTACGAATAGCAACCTTGGTATTTTCACCTTCCTGGCGGACCAGTTTAATCATGTCCTTGCGGCGTTCCTCGGTCAGCGCCGGGAGCGGAACCCGGATGATTTCGCCGGCAGTAGCCGGATTTAATCCCAGATCAGACTCCAGAATCGCTTTCTCGACCTTTTGGACCATCGGTTTTTCCCAGGGTTGCACCGTCAGGGTACGAGCGTCTGCGACGGAAATATTGGCAACCTGGTTCAAAGGAACCTGAGAACCGTAATACTCGACCATAACGTGATCCAGCAGGCTGGTATGGGCCCGCCCGGTACGCAATTTGGTCAGTTCAGTTTTCAAGGATTCAACGCTCTTGCCCATGCGGGATTCAGCATCTTTTTTAATATCATTAATCATTCATCTGCTCCCTATTCAACCAGCGTGCCTTCATTTTCTCCCATAACCAGCCGCATCAACGCACCTTGCTTGGTCATGTTGAACACGCGTATCGGGATATGGTTATCCCGGCACAGAACGATTGCCGTGGTATCCATGACCGCCAGCTTCTGTTCAATGACCTGGTCATAGTCCAGTTTTTCAAAACGTTTGGCTGTGGGATCCTTGACCGGGTCAGAGGAATAAACACCATCGACCTTGGTTCCCTTGACCACAACATCAGCGCCGATTTCGATGCCGCGCAAACTGGCCGCCGTGTCGGTCGTAAAAAACGGGTTACCGGTTCCGGCCGCGAATACCACGACACGCTGTTTTTCCAGATGGCGTATCGCACGCAGACGAATGTAATCCTCGCATACGGTATGGATTGGCAGAGCCGACATCACCCGTACCAGCAATCCCTGGCGTTTTATCGCATCCTGCAACGCGAGAGCATTGATGACGGTTGCGAGCATGCCCATATGATCGGCGGTAACCCGGTCCATCCCTTCCGAGGCGAGATTAACGCCCCGGAAGATGTTCCCGCCGCCGATAACCATGGCCACCTGCACGCCGGCCTGATTGAGTTCCTTGACATCAGCCGCAATCGAATTGATTACTGTCGGATCGATGCCATATTCGTGATCGCCCATCAGGGCTTCACCGCTCAACTTGAGCAGTATGCGTTTATATATAGGTGTGTTGGCCATACGTTATCGTTTTTATGTTGATGACAAAATCAGCTTTTGGCCTGAGCCATAACCTCCTCGGCGAAGTTCTCCTGTTTCTTCTCAATTCCTTCGCCAACTTCATAGCGAACGAACTGGTGGACGGTGGCACCTGCTGATTTGAGCAGCTGTTCGACCGTCTGATCCGGGTCCTTGACGAAAGGCTGTCCCAGTAGAGTAACTTCCTTCATGAATTTCTTGATCCGGCCCTCGACCATTTTCTCGATAATGTCGGCCGGTTTGCCGCTTTCGGCAGCCTGAGCGGAGAAGATATCCTTTTCCTTCTGGATGACATCAGCGGGAACATGTTCTTCGGATACACAGACCGGATGGCTGGCGGCAATATGCATGGCCAGATCCTTGCCAAGCTGCTCGTCCCCACCTTCTATGTCGATCACCACACCGATACGGCTGCCGTGCATGTAATGACCCAGCTGGCCCTTCGCTTCGATAACTTCAAAACGACGAACAGCCATGTTTTCGCCGATTTTGGCGATCAGCGCCTTGCGAGTCTCTTCAATGGTGGTGCTGTCAGAATCGCTGATAGGCATAGCCATCAACGCATCCAGATCGGCCGGCTTGTCGTTCAACACACGATTGGCAACATTATCCACCAGGGTCTGGAAATCTTCGCCCTTGGTAACGAAGTCGGTTTCACAGTTGACTTCGACAATCGCCCCAGTCTTGTTGTCCGGAGTGACTTTAATTGCCACCAGACCTTCAGCGGCGGTACGGCCGGCTTTTTTGTCGGCCTTGGCCATACCGGACTTGCGCATCTGTTCGATCGCCGCGTCGATATCACCATCGGTTTCCACCAGTGCTTTTTTGCATTCCATCATGCCTGCGCCGGTACGCTCGCGCAGTTCCTTGACCAATGCTGCTGTAATTGCCATGAGTCTAGCCCTCTAAACGGTTCTTTAATCGATTACATCAAATCAGTTTGTAAAATCCGAAAAAGGGGGCGTTGCCCCCTTTTTCGTTTTGCTTGTTGACGGGTCTGCTATAGCGCTTCCCTTACTCGGAATCCGCCTCGGCCGAAGCGGCTTCCGTTTCAGTGGGCTCTGCCTCGTCCGAACTACTCGCCGCTGATGTCTTCTTTTTAGCGGTTTTCTTTTTCGCGACCGTTTTCTTCTTGGCGGCCGTTTTCTTCTTGGCCGCGGTTTTCTTCTTCGCGGTCTTCTTCTTGCTGGCAGGATTCACTTCACCTTCTTCGTCAAGTTCGACGAAATCATCACCTGCACCCTCGCCGATATGCGCGGTGGAAGCCTTGCCTTCAAGTACCGCCGCGGATACGCCCTGGGTGTAAAGGGTGATAGCGCGAATCGCGTCATCATTCCCGGGAATGACATAGTCGACATCATCCGGACTGTTATTGGTATCCACGACACCAATGACCGGAATGCCCAGCTTGACCGCTTCGGCGACCGCGATTTTCTCGTGGCCTACGTCGATAACGAACAGCGCATCCGGCAGGCCGTTCATGTTCTTGATGCCGCCCAGACTGCGTTCCAGTTTTTCCTGTTCACGGCTCAGGCTCAGGACCTCGCGTTTGTTCAGGCCTTCGGTGGCCCCGCTTTCCATCATCGATTCAAGCTCCTTGAGGCGCTTGATCGACTGCTTGACGGTCTTGTAGTTGGTCAGCATCCCACCGAGCCAGCGGTGGTTTACAAACGGCATACCGCAGCGTTCGGCTTCCTCGCGGACCAGCTTCTGGGCGGCGCGCTTGGTGCCGACAAACAGAATCGAGCCCTTGTTGGCCGCCAGCGAGCTGATGAAATTCATCGCTTCGTTGTAGAGCGGCAGAGATTTTTCCAGATTAATAATGTGGATTTTATTGCGGTCCCCGAAGATGAAGGGGGCCATTTTGGGGTTCCAGAACCGGGTCTGATGCCCGAAATGCACGCCAGCCTCAAGCATCTGGCGCATCGTTACGTCAGCCATTATAGTGTCTCCTGTATCGGGTTAGGCCTCCATGCACCCCATCTGCCAACCCGCCGGAGCGGGCACCCGGACAGATGTGCCGGTGCATGTGTGTCAATTTTGACCGGGGCAAGCCGCCGGCCGTTGGATTTGCTAAACAAGCGCGCGATTTATACCATAAAGCGCGCTTAACGACAACGAAACGGCCCGGTTTGTGCGCACAAAAACCCGTCCCAGGCCCCGGCCGGGCACCATTCACGAATTTTTGCGACAGGAGCACCCTCACGCCTGTGGCGTAGAGGAAAATCAATGAGCGTCAGTATCAAAACAGCCGAACAGATTGAAAAAATGCGGGTCGCCGGGCGTCTCGCCGCCGAGGTTCTGGAGATGATCGAGCCCCATGTCCAGCCGGGGGTGACCACTGCGGAGCTGGACCGGATCTGCCACGATTATATCGTCAACGAGCAGCAGGCCGTGCCCGCCCCGCTCAACTACCACGGTTTCCCCAAGTCGGTCTGCACCTCGGTCAATCACGTGGTCTGCCACGGGATCCCGAATGAGAAACGCCTGAAAAAGGGCGATGTGATCAATATCGACGTGACGGTCATCAAGGACGGCTTCCACGGCGACACCAGCAAGATGTTCTTCGTCGGCGAGCCCTCTATCCAGGCAAAACGGCTGGCCAAGACCGCCTACGACTGCCTGAAAATCGGCATCGATCTGGTCGAACCGGGCCGGCCGCTGCGCGAGATCGGACGTGCCATCCAGCAACACGCCGAGCAACACAACTACAGCGTGGTGCGAGAATACTGCGGCCACGGCATCGGCGAAAACTTCCACGAAGAGCCCCAGGTGCTGCACTACGACGATCCCCGGACCTCGCTGGTACTGGAGACGGGCATGACCTTCACCATCGAGCCGATGGTCAACGCCGGCAAGCGTCAGACCAAGCTGCTCAAGGACGGCTGGACCGTGGTCACCAAGGACCACGCTCTCTCCGCCCAGTGGGAACACACCATCCTGGTCACCGACGACGGCCATGAAGTGCTGACCCGCCGCCAAGAGGAAAGTTTCGAGCAATGAATGCCTCACTGGTCCCGGTCGATGCGGACCTGTTCAACGTCGAGGCATTTGATACCGCCCTGCAGCAGGGCGATTCCTCCCCCCTGCCCCTGTTTCGGGACACGCTCAGCGCCGCCCACGAGGAACTGGCACGCCGGTTTTACGCCGGCCGTGCCGCCACTGAACTGGTTGCTTCCCGGGCGGGCCTGATCGATGCCCTGCTGCAGCGTGCCTGGAACCTCTATTTCGAGCCCGACGACCCCGGCATTGCCCTGCTGGCCGTGGGGGGCTATGGACGTGGTGAACTGCACCCGGCCTCGGACGTGGATCTGATGCTCCTACTGGCCGGGGATCCGGCCCCCTACCACAGTGCCATCGAAGGATTTTTGACATTCCTGTGGGATATCGGGCTGGAAGTCGGCCAGAGCGTGAGGACCCTCAGCGAGTGCCAGCAGGAAGCCCGGCGCGACATCACCGTGGCAACCAACCTGCAGGAAGCCCGTTTGCTGGTCGGCCCCCCGACGCTGTTTGAACAGCAGCGGGAACTGTGCGGGCCAGAGCAGATCTGGCCCAGTCGTGAATTTTTCGAAGCCAAACTGCAGGAACAGCAAAAACGACACGAAAAGTTTCATGACACCGCCTATAACCTTGAACCCAATATCAAGGATGGCCCGGGTGGGCTGCGGGATATTCAGATGATCGGCTGGGTGGCCAAGCGCCACTACAACGCCGAGACACTGTATCAACTGCTCGATCACGGTTTTCTGACCCAAAACGAATACCGTACCCTGCACGAAGGCCAGGCCTTTCTCTGGCAGGTACGTTTCGGCCTACATTTGATCGCCGGCCGGCGCGAGGATCGTCTGCTGTTCGATCACCAGCGGGAACTGGCTCGTCATTTTGGTTATCGCGACAATTTCAAGGGACTCGCGGTGGAACAGTTCATGAAGCAGTATTACCGCACCATCATGGAACTGAGTCGACTGAATGAAATGTTATTGCAGTTATTCAAGGAAGAGATATTACTGGCCGACGAACAGCCGGAACCGGTTTCACTGAACAAACGCTTTCAGGCCCGCAAGGGTTACCTGGAGGTCAAGGATGACAATGTCTTTGTTCATTATCCTTTTGCACTACTCGAAGTATTTCTGGTTTTAATGCAGCACCCGGAGCTCAATGGCGTTCGCGCCAACACCATTCGCCTGATTCGCGATCACACCTGGCTGATTGACGGCAGCTTCCGGGCCGATCTACGCAATCGCTCGCTGTTTATGGAAATCGTACGTTACGGCCACGGTTTCACCCACGCCCTGCGACGCATGCATCGCTACGGTGTCCTGGCGGCCTATATACCCCTTTACGGACGTATTGTTGGCCAGATGCAACACGACCTGTTTCATGTCTATACCGTCGACGAGCATACGTTGATGGTAATCCGTAATCTGCGCCGCTTTACGGTACCGGAGTATTTTCATGAGTTCCGCTTATGCAGCGAAATCATGCAACGCATCCCCAAACAGGAGCTCCTGCTGCTGGCGGCCCTGTTTCATGACATTGCCAAAGGCCGGGGTGGTGACCATTCCACCCTGGGGGCCAGCGATGCCCGCGAGTTTTGTCACAATCACGGTCTGAGTCGCTATGACACCAACATGGTAGTCTGGCTGGTAAAAAATCATCTGTTGATGTCCTCCACTGCACAGCGCAAGGACATAAGCGATCCGGAAGTCGTGCACGAGTTCGCCGAACAGGTCGGCGACATGGTGCACCTGAATTATCTCTACCTGCTTACAGTCGCCGATATTCGCGGTACCAGTGAGCATGTATGGAACTCCTGGAAAGATGCGTTACTGCAGGAGCTGTATCACGCCACCGTTCGAGCCCTGCGCCGGGGCTTGAAAAACCCGCTCGTCCAGTCGGAGCTGGTCGCCGAACGCCGCGCAGCGGCCGCCGAACTGCTGGAGTCAGACGATGAGCACAATGTACTGATTAACCAGTTATGGGATAACCTTGGTGATGAATACTTTTTACGTTATTTCCCCGATGAGATCGTCTGGCATACCCAGGCAATTCTCAATACCGATCTGGAAGACTTGCCTGTCATTCTTTTTCGCGAACAAAGCCGTCGTGGGGGCACCGAGATATTTATCTATACCCGGGATCATCCCAACCTGTTTTCACTGATCACATCGGTACTGAGCCAGGCCGGGATGACCGTGGTGGATGCGCGCATTCTTGCCTCGCGCGATGGTTACACGCTGGATACACTCCAGTACCTCGACAGTAGCGGTGAACCGGTACGCGACAGCCAGCGTAACAGCGAGATTCGCAACAAACTCTATCAGCTGTTGCGCAACCCGGGGCAGGAAGCCCCGGAGATAACCCGTCGTTTGCCCCGTCAGGCCAAGCACTTCAAGATCCCGACCGAGATCTATTTCGAAGATGATAGCGAGCGTACTATCATGCACATTAAGACTTATGACAGGCCGGGCCTGCTATCCAGCATCGGCGCTGCTTTCTACCAACACCATATCCAGTTGCATAACGCCAAGATCGCCACGTTTGGCGAGCGTGTTGAGGACATTTTTGAAATCACTACACGGGATGATCAGCCCTTGAATTCTGAACAAAAGGAGATCCTGCGTCTCAGCGTACTCGAGCAACTGGAAGATTAAAAAAAAGTTACCCGGCCAGACCTGCTGGTCAGCCGGGTGTGTTGCGCTGGGAGTTAATTACCGCCGATACTGAATTTGTGACTCACACCGACCGAAATCACCGTGCGATTATCCTGTGCGGCCGAGTCATAGTCCACATCGCTGTACAGCGCATACAGCTCTGTCTTTTCACCCAGATCATGGGAAATGCCGGCCGCCATCCCGGTGCCGTCATTGTCGACATCACTGTAGGAAAACTTCAGGGTATTTTTTGCAGAGACTTTGTAAGTACCGGCAACATAAAGATAATCCGTATCGGCACTGCCATCGGGATCCACATTTTCCATGCTCGCCCCGACGCTCCACTGATCTGTTTTATAGGCCGCCGTCAGTCGTGTGGCGTCTAGCTCGGATCCGACAGTATTGACCTGCAGCAACTGGACGCCGGCAGTGAACCCGGCCTGGCTGTAGCTGACACCATAATTATAATGATGATCATTGGCTTCGGTATCGTCCATGACCATCACGGCATTAGCCTGAAACCCGTTCATATCAGGTGTAATATAAGCAAGAACATTGTCAAACCAGCCATTCGTGTAGCTGGACAGGCCGTAGTTTTTACCTCCCATGGCTTCACCGGCGGCGGTATCATAGAAAGGATCCAGCTTCAGACCGGCCATCTTGTAAGGGGAAGAAAGTGTACCGTACAACACCTTACCGAAATTTCCCGCCAGCCCGGCAAAAGCGAAACGACGGCTGAACATATCATTCTCTTCGCCTGTACCGGCCGGCTCGGCATCGACACCGGCCTGAATGTGATAAAGCGCCTTCAATCCGGCATCAAGTTCATAGCTACCCTTGAAGCCAATTCGTGATGCGTTGTTGTCCTCGCTGTCACTAGAGGTGCCGTCGGCCTTGTCGATGCTGTTTACCGACAAACGAATATCACCATAGACCTCATTGGCCGATGCCGGCGACGAAACACACACCGCGGTGACAACCGCGGCAGCAATCAGTTTCAATTCAGATTTCATAATGACTCCCACATATAATTATTAAAGTCTTGTTCGTTGCTCTGCACTACAAACAGAGATAAGCACAGTGAGAGCAAGAGCTGTGCCATACGCAACAACTGCAGGGAGAACTACAACGTCGAAGATATAAATCAGATAGATAAAGGGAGCAGGATGACGGCTTGCCAGTAGCACGCAGATTATTCAAAGACAATTCATCAAGGATTTGCCATGACATATCTGCCAGCATGGCAGATATGTCATGCATACAGGCAGTCCGTAACCTGAATTGAAAAAGAGGCAGTTTTATAGAACTGGTCTGAAAACATTGCGAAACACCGACTCTTATAAAGCAATATTCCCGAGTTGACAGGCGGAACAGTTATTCACGACCAGGCGTCAAATCGAGCAAATTGATCCAGATCAAGAAGATGTTTTGCATAAACCGTTCTCGATCTTTTTTTCAGTATATAAACACATATTGAAATACGGAAAAAATTACCGCTATGTGATGGTTTTATTTATACTGTATTGCAACACCGCGTAATTAAGTCGGAGATGGTTATGGCCAAGAGACGTGAGACTCCCACGTTACTGCCTTCCTGCAAACAACTGATCGATGTGTTTCCTGAACCGTTTGTCATAATTGGCCAGGACTATCGAATCCAGGCAGCTAACCGACACTACCTTGAGCAGTATCGAGCCAGCGAAGAACAGGTTGTCGGTAATTACTGTTACAGGGTATCTCATCATTCCGACACTCCCTGTCGAAACCATGGCGAGCATTGTCCGCTTGATGAAATCTTCAGAACCCGGCGCGCCACGCACGTCATTCACGTTCACTATGATTCCGACGGCCACGAAGAAAATGTCCAGTTGCAGGCCACCCCCATTCTCGATGACAAAGGTAATGTAGTAGCCATGGGTGAAGCCATAAATCGACTGGGCTCGCCTGACGAAGCCAAACGCAAACTCCTCGGCCATTCTCCTGTTATGGTGCGTCTGACTGAGATTTTGCAACGCGTGGCCCCCACCCAGACTACAGTCCTGTTACAGGGTGAAAGTGGAGCCGGCAAAGAATGTGTCGCCGAATATATCCATCACCATTCCAGCCGGGGTGAAGGTCCGTTTGTGATTGTCGACAGCACCACACTGGGAGAACATCTGGCGGAAAGTGAATTGTTTGGTCATGAACGGGGCGCCTTCACCAGTGCAGACAAACGTAAACAGGGACTGATTGAGTCAGCCCACGGTGGCACGCTGTTCATTGATGAAATCGGCGAACTCTCCCCTACTCTGCAAACCAAGCTCCTGCGCCTGCTGGAAACCAGCCAGATTCGACGCGTGGGTGCCACCGGCTTTATCGATGTTGATATAAGAATTATTGCCGCCACACACCGGGATCTGCGGGAAATGGTTCAACAAAAGCTGTTCCGTGAAGACCTCTATTTTCGACTCACAGCATTTCCCATTTATATTCCACCGCTGCGCGAGCGTAAGGAAGACATTATCGGGCTTGCGGAATACTTTCTGGCAAAAATCCCTGACAACAGACACAAGCCGCCGTTATCCCCCCTGCTCCAGTCCCATCTACTTAGCTATGACTATCCGGGAAATGTAAGGGAACTGCGCAACATAATCGAACGCGCGACTATCCTGGCAAGAAATGAGACTCTGTCGCCGGAACACTTCTCTTTTTTCCACGACACTACATCCCAACAACAGGGCCAGGACGAGTCAGAAGCGCCAATGGCAAGACATGGCAATGTATTACAACGCCGTCGTTCCGAGATTGATAGAGAAGAGATTCTGGCTGTTTTACAAAAACACGCCGGTCATCGCGTCAGTGCAGCGCGTGAGCTGGGTATGAGCGAGCGCACCCTGTACCGCCATCTGCAAAAGATCAAATCTGATCCGGTAATGCCATAATAAAAAAACGCGAGACTGGGAGAATGTCTCGCGTAATCACAGCTTCGAGGAGTTACTGTTTATAATTATTTATAACCGTGTTTATTTAACCGTCGTAAAGCCCAGATTTGACCAGTTTTGCATACCTCCGCGATACCATTTTATTTTGTGCGCCGGATAACCCATTTTCAGCAGTTGCTTGATGTTGGCCGGTGATTGTCCGCACCACATGCCGTTGCAGAACATAACCAGGGTCCTGACACTACTGAAGTCCCAGATGCCCGCCTCAATCTGTTTGGCGCCGAATTGTTTCTCCATAATAATACTCATTGTCAGCGGATCGGCACCTTTGGCCGGATTGAGTTTGGTCCAGGGAATATTAACAGAACCGGGAATTGTGCCTTTTTTGACCCAGCCCGGAGTGCGTGAGTCGACAACCAGAATCGAATCATCCCCCTTATTGTGCAGGCGATCCAGGTAGTTCAGCATTTCCACTTCCCCGATAGTTTCCACGCCCGGTGCCAGTTCGATGGGCTGAATACAAAACGGCGGGCATTTACGTGAGGTTTTGGCAAAATCCTGATTCACCGTCGCTTTCTGGTCCTGTTCACGACGGATCACGACAGTGTCCCCCTCGTGTTTGACCTTGACCTCACCCAGTTCCGGCGTGATCTTCACTGCCAGATTGTCAGTCGCTGCACATGCCACGGATGAGAAGCAAAAGATAAGTGTGACAAGAAAGTTAATTCCAAAGGCGGTTCTAGACATAAAATTCTCCTCATTATGATTTATATAATTGTTAATCACAGTCGTCTTCCAGATTTTCCATACTTGGTTCTTTTGTTTTCTTCTCCTTGTTTGCCTGTTGTGTTTCCTGTACTGCATCAGATGCCGGCTGTGCAACCCGGGGGGACTCGGTCACTGCCCCGCAAGCCCACAACCCGGCGCACAAACACGCCAGGACTAACGCTTTCATTTTCATCAACATCTCCTGCGGCCGTTGAACAACATATTTATCTGGAAAACTTCTATAGCAATCGACATGCCAGTTATCAAATGACTGTTTTTCTTTGTCTTCTGCTAATGACATGCCTGACAGGCCCTGCATTTCCTGTCAGCCTGACATGACATTTCTGTCAACCCGGCCGCGCTACAATACGGTCGGGTATCAAGTACACGGATACATCAAGAAAGGAAAGTCAATGCGGATTGAAGGTGGGGATAGAGGTGATTCAAATCGCCACAGTAATGATACCCGGGAAAGCGTGGCGAATCGTCGACACAGCGGTGCGTCCGTAACAGACTATCAGCCGGTTTGTTCGATAAACTCCAGGGCGTTGCCATCCGGATCCCGGCAGAACAATGCACGACGCCCTGAACGGCTGAGGGTGTAATCAATATTCTGCTGTTCAAGTCTGGATACCAGCTCATCCAGGGAGTCAACATTAAATGCGACATGACGATCACGCCCGCCATGGGCGGGCCTGTCTGTTACCGGATCGGGATTGGGTAATTCCAGCAAATGCAATTGTTGCCCTGCGATGCGCAACCAGGCACCGGGATAACCCAGATCGGGACGTGCTTCATCGACAGGCAGCCCCAGGACCTGTTCATAAAATTCGAGCGCGCGCGAGGTATCGCTGACAATTACGCTGACATGATTGATTGAGGTTATATTGCTCATACGATCAGATCCTTGTCGGGATTTTGCAGTTGCCGGCGAGCCGACAACCAGGCCGCGATCACGATTAATATCCCGCCAATCCATTCTTTTGGTAAAATCACTTCCTCGGTCAGCCATTGCGATGAAACCGCACCGGCCACCAGCTCAAACAGTAAAATCACCGCGGAACGGTGTACCGGCATGTGCGTCACCCCGTAGACCACGCTGAAGGTCATAATCACCATCATCAGGGCGCCGATCAACCAGGCATAACCCGCCACCTGGAAAGAGACCTCCGGCAGGCCGATCCCGGTGAATAAAATCAGACCACCGGATACCAGTATCGCTCCGAACCAGGCAACCGACGTTTTGACCTGTATTGATACCCTGTCGCTAAAGCGCACCAGGGAATTGAGAATCGCAAAGTTGATGCCGGCCACCAGCGCCAGCCAGTCACCTTTATCGGCGGGCCAGGGGTAACCCATGCCCGGATGCCATAACATGACCACGGCACCACCGATGGCCACAATCAATACCCCAATCGATAATGCATGCAGTTCTTCTTTGAGAAACAGCCAGCCAATCAGGGTCGCCCACAGGGGCGAGAGATAAAACAGCAGCAACACCCGCATGACCTCGCCTTCGAGCATCGCCAGAATGAACGTGGTGTTGCACACACCGCTGGCCAGCGCCATGAACAACAGCGGCCAGGGAGCCAAACCCAGTTCCCGGAAAAAATGCATTCCCTGCCGCCAGAGAATGATAATGACCACCCACAGGGTGCCGGTATAAATAAAAAAGGTTTGCCACAACCCGGTCAGACCGAACTGCTCCAGCCAGCGCAATGGAAACCAGAAAACACCCCACAGGGTCGCGGCCAGTAGCAAACTGAATACCGGTGTCGCCGCGTGCAATTTGGCGGCCCGGTCGGAATCCCCTATACTACCCATCTTTTGTTCCTGCTGACCTGAATTCAACCCGTTTAACAGCCCACAGTATGAATCCGGAACTCGATAAATTACACCCCTATCCCTTTGAAAAACTGGCGCAGCTCAAAAGCGGTGTAACCCCGCCCGCGCAGCTGGAACATATTGCCCTGTCCATCGGCGAACCCAAACACACCGCCCC